>CAYYZC010000007.1:0-14369 GCA_964475605.1 uncultured Chelativorans sp. | reverse complement strand
ATCAGCCCCGTCTTCGCGCCCAGCTTCTGGAGCAGCGTGTTGGAGCCGACCGTGGTGCCGTGGACGATCTCGGCGATGTCGCCGAAACCGAGATCGGCTTGCGTGACCAGCGCCGAGATGCCTTCGAGCACGGCCTCCTCGGGGGCGCGCGGGGTCGAGGCGACCTTGCTGTGGAAGATGCGGCCCTCGTCCTCGATAAGGACCAGATCGGTGAAGGTGCCGCCGATGTCGACGCCTATCCTGGCTTGTCTGTGACGGGCCAACATCATGTTCCTCTCAGCTTATTGGACTGACCGGTTAGTTAGCTACACCCGTTTCGTTCAACGATCAAGCCGCAGGTTCCCTTGCTATGCAACAAAAATTTTCGGCTTGCGCATGTTAATTGTACTATGTAGTCTCAACTCCGGATAAACAAGAAGGGGAAAGTCATGCGTGTCTTGAAGCAAGCTCTCACCGCTGCGGCCATGCTGGCGCTGATGGGCGGATGGTCCGCCCAGGCGCAGGAAGAACTCACACCGCTCACCGTCCGCCTCGACTTCTCGCCCTGGGGCGTGCAGGCCGCCATGCATCTGGCGACGGAAAAGGGCTGGTTCGAGGAAGCCGGGCTCGATGTCGACGTCCAGGACGGGCGCGGCTCCGGCAACACGCTGCAGCTCGTCAATTCGGGGCAGGTCGATGTCGGCCAGATCCAGGTCGGGCTGGTGCCCTCGGCGCGCGAGCAGGGCGCCAACGTCAAGTCCTTCGCCGGCTTCGCCCGCAAGACCGATCTGTGCGTGCTGATCGACCAGGATTCGCCGATCACCGAGATTTCCGAGCTCGACGGCATGACCATCACCGTCTTCGCCGCAAGCCCCTGGGCGCCCTATATCGACGCCTTCCTCGAAGGCGGCGGGCTGACCCGCGAGAATGTCGAGATCATGTTCGTCGATCCGGCCGCGCTCTGGGGCACCTATACGGCGGGCCGCGCCGACGGCCTGATGTCGACGGTCTCCTCCGCGCTCCCCGTCGCCGAGGCAAACCGGCCGTCCAAATGCCTGACCGCCGACCTCGCCGAACTCTACTTCCCCAGCTACGGGCTGATCGCGACCGACGAGACGATCGCGCAGAAGGGCGAGGCGCTGGCCAAGCTGGTCGAGGTGCAGCAGCAAGCCTGGCAGGCGATCGAGGAAGACCTGGAGCTCGGCGTCGACGCGATGATCTCGCAGCGCCCCGACGCCAATCTCGATCCCGACGTGCTGCGCGAGCAGATCCGGCTGACGATCGAGTATTTCGACACGCCGGCGACCGAGGGCAAGCCGATCGGCTGGCAGGCCGAGGAGGACTGGATCGCGGCCTTGAAGGGCATGGAGCGCGCCGGGGTCGTCCAGCCCGGATGGGATTCGTCCGACTACTACACGAACGAACTCGTCGAGCAGTAGGCGAAGACGATATGAACGCCACCGCAACCGCGGCTCCGTATGTGGCGATCGAGAATGCGGGGAAGGTCTATCCTTCCTCGCATGGCGCCGTCACCGCGCTGAGCGACATCGATCTCGACATCCGGCCGGGCGAATTCGTCAGCATCGTCGGTCCCAGCGGCTGCGGCAAGAGCACCTTGCTCAAATGCGTCGCCGGGCTCGAGCCGATCACCGGCGGACGCATCGCGGTTGCCGGCGAGGAGCTTTCCGGCCCGCCCGACGCGATGGGCGTCGTGTTCCAGCGCGACGTGCTGCTCGACTGGCGCACCATCCTCGACAATGTGCTGGTGCAGGCGGAGTTTATGAAGCGTTCGCGGGCCGAATACCGCCCGCGGGCATTGCAGCTCCTGGAGCGCTTCGGGCTCAGCGGCTTCGAGAAGCGGCATCCCTGGGAGCTTTCCGGCGGCATGCGCCAGCGCGTCTCGATCTGCCGGGCGCTGCTTTGCAATCCCGACCTGCTGCTGATGGACGAACCCTTCGGGGCGCTCGACGCGATGACGCGCGACGACCTCAATGTCGAGCTCTCCCGCATCTGGCAGGGCACCAACAAGACGGTGCTCTTCATCACCCATTCGATCTCGGAAGCCGTCTTCCTCGCCGACCGCGTCGTCATGATGTCGCGCAGCCCGGGCCGGATCGTCGACGTCATCGAGATCGACCTGCCGCGCCCGCGCCCGCTGTCGATCCGCGAGACGCCGGCCTTCGGCGCCTATACGCAGCGCATCCGCCATCATTTCGCCGAGCTGGGGATCATCCAAGAATGACCGACTGGCTGAAATCGCAGTTCGCCGGCGAGTCGCGCACCCGCGACGTCGTCATCGTGCTCCTCGGATGCGTCATCCTGTGGGAGGTCGGCGTGTGGCTGTTCCAGCCGCCGCAAATCATCCTGCCGGCGCCCTCCGACATCTGGCTGAGCTTCATCCAGACGCCGGGCACCTTCATCCGCAACATGGGCTATACGCTCGGCATCACCGCGCTCGCCTTCGCCATCTCCGTCGCGCTCGGCGTCGTCCTGGCGATCGGGATCGTGCAGTCGAAATTCCTCGAGCAGACGGTTTATACGCTGCTCGTCGCCATCAATTCGGTGCCGAAAGTGGCGCTGGCGCCGCTCTTCGTCATCTGGCTCGGCACCGGGCTGGAGCCCAAGGTCTCGGTCGCCGTGATGCTGGCGATCTTCCCGATCGTCATCGACACGGTGCTCGGCCTGCGCTCCGTCGATCCGGACATGCTCAACCTCGCCAAGGCGACGCGGGCGTCGAAATTCGACGTGCTGTTCAAGATCCGCCTGCCCAACGCGCTGCCGAGCCTGTTCGCCGGCATGAAGGTCGCCATCTCCTTCGCCCTGGTCGGGGCGATCGTCGGCGAGTTCGTCGCCGGCGGCAAGGGTCTCGGCTTCCTGGTCCTGACCGCGCAGGGGCAATTCGACACGACGCGCGTCTTCGTCTCGCTCGTCCTGCTCGGCCTGATGGGCACCGTGCTGTTCTATCTGGTCGACATCGCCGAGCGGCTCGTCCTGCCCTGGCACGTCTCGCAGCGCCAGCCGCACGCCTGAGGCGTGCGGGGCGCGTCTCAATAGCGCGTCAGTTCGACATCTTCATCAGCACCAGGCCGGCGACGATCATCGTCGCCGCGATAAGGCGGCCGGGCGTCGCCGCCTCGCCCAGGAAGACGAGGCCGGCGACGAAGGCGCCGACCGCGCCGATGCCGGTCCAGATCGTATAGGCGGTGCCGAGCGGCAGGCTGCGCATCGCCGTCGCAAGCAGCGCGAAGCTCGCAATCATGGTGACGATGGTGACGATGCTGGGGGTGAGCCGGGTGAAGCCGTCCGACTGCTTCATGGCGAACGACCAGACGATCTCGAGCAAGCCGGCGAACAGAAGAAGAATCCAGGCCATTGGTGTCCTCGCGTGATCCAACAGCCGGGCCGTCCCGGACTTGAACCCGTTGCGGGGGAGGACGTGGCCTCGCAGGCGAAAATGTAGGTCCGTCGGCGGCAGGCTTCAAGATCGCCGGAGGAAGGAAGGTCCGCGCATCGAGACGATACGCGGACCCCCTGAAGCTGCCTGAGAGCGGTACTCACTACATGTCCGCGTGCCGATAGTCACCCCGTTCCGGTGAACCGGCGGTTAACGATGGGTCAGGCGACGATGTCCTTCGTGATCGCCGGCGCTCCGCTGCTTCGTCCCGAGACGCCGGCGGAACAGCACCCCCCTTCCTCAGGATTTGTTCGACACCGCGACCTTGATCGCCACCTTGTTCACCGCCTCCAGCATCGCTGCCGGCGAACCCTTCGCATGCGCCTCGTCGAGGATATGCACGATCTCGCTGAACCGCTCGGTCTCGGCTGCCGCCGCGTCGACGGTCAGCGGCTGGTCGTCATAGGATTCGACGAAAAGCTGCGCCGCATAGGCGATCAGCAGCAGGGCGGCGGCGTTCTCCGGCTCCTCCGCGATACGGGCACGGGCGGCGCGGGCGCATGCCTCATATGCCCGGACCCCGGCCCCGCCTTCGTTGAGGCCGCTCAGAAGTGTGCGGAACATGAATGACTCCTCTAGCAACTATCTCGGCAGGGCGGCGATGCCGCCGTGATCCGCCGACCATTTCTCGGGTCCGTTCAGGAAGCTTTCGACCTCGGCGATCGTCACTGCATCGAACCGGCCCTCGTCCTTGCAGACCTTCAGGATGTCCCACCACGTCGCCAGATAGTGCAGGCGCATGCCCGCCTCCTCGAGCTTCTTCGGCGTGTCGGGGAAGATGTCGTAGTAGAACACGGCGAACGTATCGGTGACGCGGGCGCCGGCGGTGGCGATCGCATCGGCGAATTTCAGCTTGGAGCCGCCGTCGGTCGTCAGGTCCTCGACGAGCAGGACGCGCGCGCCTTCGGGCAGCGAGCCCTCGATCTGGGCATCGCGCCCGAACCCTTTCGGCTTCTTGCGGACATATTGCATCGGCAGGCCGAGCCGGTCGGCGAGCCAGGCGGCAAACGGGATGCCGGCCGTCTCCCCACCGGCGACAGCGTCGAACTGCTCGAAGCCGACATTGCGGAAGACGATCGAGGCGGCGAAGTCCATGATCGCGGAGCGGATGCGCGGATAGGAGATCAGCTTGCGGCAGTCGATATAGACAGGACTCGCGAGGCCGGAGGTGAATGTATAGGGCTGGTCGGCGCGGAAATGCACCGCGTTGATCTCCAGCAGCATCTTCGCCACCGTTTCCGATATCACCGCGCGGTCTGGGAATGTGTTGGAGAACATCGCTTCGTCCTGTCTGTCGTCGGGAAGCCTCTCGCTATCAACTAAGCCGACGGACCGCCAGAGCAGGTCTTCACATTCCAGTGGATCGGAAACATCGGGTCGAAGACGGTCACCGGACCGTCTCCGGTACCGATCTTGCCGGGCAGCGGCAGCGCCTCGTCGCTGCGCTGCAGCGTGATGCGCTCCTCGTTCGGCGCCAGGCGGTAGAAGGCCGGGCCGTTGAGCGAGACGAAGGCTTCCAGCCGGTCGAGCGCGCCCTCCTCCTCGAAGACATGGGCGACGCAGGCGACCGCGTTGGTGGCGGTGAAGACGCCGGCGCAGCCGCAGGCGCATTCCTTCAGCGGATCGACGTGAGGCGCGGAATCGGTGCCGAGAAAGAAATGCGGGTCGCCCGAGACGGCCGCCTCGCGCAGCGCCAGCCGATGCTCCTCGCGCTTAGCGACCGGCAGGCAGTAGTAGTGCGGGCGGATGCCGCCGGCCAGGATCGCGTTGCGGTTGATGATCAGATGATGGGCGGTGATCGTCGCGGCCAGATTGTCTCCGCCGGCCTTCGCATAGTCGGCGCCCTGGCGCGTCGTGACATGCTCCATTACCACGCGCAATTCGGGCAGGCGGCGGCGCAGCGGGTCGAGCACGGTTTCGATGAACACCGCCTCGCGGTCGAAGATGTCGACCGCCGGATCGGTCACCTCGCCATGGATGCAGAGCGGCATGCCGATCGCCGCCATGCGCTCCAGCACCGGCTCGACCCTGCTCAGGTCGCGCACGCCGCTATGCGAGTTGGTCGTGGCGCCGGCCGGATAGAGCTTGACCGCCGTGACCAGGCGATCGCGGAAGCCGGCCTCGACATCGTCGGCCTGCGTCTGCTCGGTCAGGTAGAGCGTCATCAGCGGCTCGAAGCGGTGCGCGGCCGGAAGGGCCGCCATGATCCGCTCGCGATAGGCCGCCGCATCCTTGGTGGTGACCACGGGCGGCACCAGGTTGGGCATGATGATGGCGCGGGCGAAATGCGCCGAGGTCTCGGGCAGCACCGCCTCCAGCACCGCGCCGTCGCGCAGATGGAGGTGCCAGTCGTCGGGCCGTCTTATGGTCAGGCTGGTCATGCGGTCTGCCTCAGGAATTCGTAGACGATATCGGTGGCGGCCACGAAATCCCCGAGATCCATCGCCTCTTCGGGATTGTGCGAGCCGTTCTGGTTGCGCACGAATACCATTCCGGAAGGCACTCCGGCAGAGGCGAAGACAGCGGCATCATGTCCGCCGCCGCTCGGCATGACGAAGGGCTCCTGGCCGACCGCCGCCATCGCCTGTCTCAGGCGCTCGACCACTCCGGGGTCGCACAGCGCCGGCTCGACTGCGATCTCGCGGTCGAAGACGAACTTCACCTTCCGGTCGCGCTCGATCTGCCGCATCTCGGCGCGCAGCAGGTTGCGCATCTCGTCCAGCGTCGCCGCGCTCTGGCTGCGGATGTCGAGGCTGAAGCATATCTCGTCGGGAATGCGCGACATGGCGTGGCGCGCCGGATCGGTGGCGACGATGCCGCTGGTGAGCACGAGGTCGTCGCCCTTGTTGAGGATGGTCGACCAGCTTTCGTCGAGACGCACGAAGAGGTCCGCCATGGCGAGCACCGGGTCGCGGCGATAGGCGCGCGGCACGGCGCCCGAATGCCCCGCCTCGCCGACGCAGTGGATGGCGCGGTGGCGGAAATTGCCGCGGATGCCGCTGACGATCGCGGCCGGGATGTTCTTGCCGATCAGCAGCGGCCCCTGCTCGATATGGAGCTCGACATAGGCCTCGATGCGGCCGAGATCGGCGAGCGGCCTGGCGGCCGAGATCTCCTTCACAGGCAGCCCGACATCCTCCATGTGCTCGCCGAGCGTGCGGCCGTCGCCCTTGTGCGTCGCGGCGAGCTCTTCGGCGGTCAGGGTCCCGGTCAGCACCTTGGAGCCGATATAGCAGGGGCCGAACCAGGCGCTCTCCTCGCCGCGCATGGCAAGCACATGCACCGGCTTGGCGAATGTCTCGCCGCGCCGCCTGGCGCGCAGCAGGCAGACCAGCCCGCAGACGACGCCTGCCAGCCCGTCATAGTTGCCGCCATAGGGCACGCTGTCGACATGCGAGCCGACGACGACACGGCGAGGCGCATCCCTGTCGCCGGGCAGCGAGAAGACGGCGTTGAGCCCCTCGTCGTACCAGATGTCCAGCCCCCTGGAGCGAGCGAACTCCTCCAGGAAGCGCAGCGTCTCGGTCTCGACCTGCGAGAAGGCGGGCCGGCTCACGCCCTGGACATCGCGGGTGCGCCGCGCGATCTCGTCGAAGAGATAGCTCGCCGCCTCGAGATCGGCGGAGCGGTCCGGCGCCATCTCGCTCATGGTGCGGCCTCCATGAAGACCACGCCCTCCCGCTGCTCGCCGTCGATCACGGTGCCGATCAGCTCGCGCACCGAGCCTATGCGCTCCGCATCGAGCCGCTTCTCCAGGTCGCGCAGGATCTCGATCATCGCCATAGGCCTGACGAAGGTCGCGGTGCCGACCTGCACCGCGGTGGCGCCGGCGATCATGAACTCCATCACGTCCTCGGCGCTGCCGATGCCGCCGCAGCCGATGACCGGGATCCTCGTCGCGCGGGCGCATTGATAGGCCATGCGCAGCGCCAGCGGCTTCAGCGGCGGCCCGGAGAGCCCGCCCATCAGATTGCCGAGCCGCGGCCGGCGCGTGCGCACGTCGATCGACATGGCAAGCAGCGTGTTGGCGACGACCAGCGCGTCGGCGCCGCCCTCCTCGGCCGCGCGCGCGACCTCCGGCGTCTCGCCCGTATTGGGCGTCAGCTTCGCCCATAGCGGCAGATGCGTCGCCTTGCGCAGCCTGGTCATCACGTCATAGGTCGAGGACGGGCGGATGGCGAAGGCCTTGCCGTCCTCCTCGATGTTCGGGCAGGAAATGTTGACCTCGATCGCCGCGACCCCCTCGACCGTCACTTCGCTGCAGAGCTGCGCGAACTCGGCCGCCGTATTGCCCGAGATGCTGACCACCAGCGGCGTCTCATAGGCGCGGTAGAAGGGCACGACATGGGCCAGGAAGGCGTCGACGCCCTTGCTCGGAATGCCGATCGAGTTGAGCATCGCCCCGCCGACCTCGCAGACGCGCGGCGTGGGGTTGCCCTCGCGCAGGCCGCGCGTGATCGTCTTGGTGACATGGGCGCCGAGCAGATCGAGGTCGAACACATCGGCCAGCTCCTCGGAGAAGGTGCCGGAGGCCGGCATGATCGGGTTCTTGAGCCTCAGCCCGGCGATATCGACGGAGAGATCTACCACGCCATCGCCTCCTGGATGTCGAAGACGGGGCCTTCGCGGCAGACCCGGAGCTGCGTGACCTTGTCGTCGCGCCGGAACGGGCGCACGCAGCAATGGCACATGCCCAGCCCGCAGGCCATCTGCTGCTCCAGCGCCACCTCGCCCGGAATGCCGTGCCGGCGGCCGAGCTCCTGGAGCATCACGAGCAGCCGGTTGGACCCGCAGGTGTAGAATGCGTCGACGCCCTCTCCCTCGATGCGCTCCTCGATCAGCGCGGTGAGACCGGGGACGGCGGAGGTGCCCTCCTCGTCGGTGACGGCGATCACCTCGGCGCCGAGATCGGCGAAATAGTCGATCGACATCAGGAGGCCCGGTGCGCGGGCGCTGCAGATGGCGGTGAGATGCTTGCCGAGCCGGCTCGCCTCGAGCGCCAGCGGCGCCAGCGTGGCGAGGCCGACGCCGCGCGCCACCAGCATCAGGCGGTTCCATTCGGGCTCGATGCGGAAGCCGTTGCCGAGCGGGCCGACGACGTCGAGAACGTCGCCGGGACCGAGATGGAAGAGCGAGCGGGTGCCGGCGCCCGTCACCTTGTAGAGGAAATGCAGCTCCTCCTTCTCCGGGTAGAAGCCGTAGATGCTCATCGGCCGGCGCAGGAAGGGCTTGTCGTCGCCGATCTCCGGGCAGAGCAGATGGAAGAACTGCCCGGCCCGGCAGCGCTCCAGCAGCGCACGGGGGGCGGCGAGCGCAAGACGCATATATTCGCCGCCGACCGGCTGGTTGCCGATCACGCGCAGCCCCAGCTCGAAGGCGCGGCGCGGATGTGCCGAGCCGTCGAGGCCGTCAATATCGAGCTGGCGAAGCGCAACCATCATCCGAAGACCAGATTCGGCAGGAAGGTCGAGATCGGCGGGATATAGGTGATGATCGCCAGCGCGACGAGGTTTGCGAGCACGAAGGGCCAGATGCCCGAGATGATCGTCATCACCGGCTTGTTCAGCGTCGAGGACGCGACGAAGAGGTCGAGGCCGAAGGGCGGCGTGATCATGCCGAGCGAGATGTTCAGCGTGACGATCATGCCGAAATGGATAGGGTCGATGCCCATGGCGATCGCCACCGGATAGAGCGGCGGAACCAGGATCAGCAGCGCCGAGTTCGGGTCGATGAACATGCCGGCGATGAAGAAGGCGACGTTCACCGCCAGAAGGAACATGACGGGGCCGGCCTCGATCGCCTCGAGGAAGGACAGGATCGCCGTCGGCACCTGCGCCAGCGTGATGAAATAGGAGAGCAGGCCGCCGAGAGCGAGCAGGATGAAGATGATCGCGGTCGAGATCGCGGCGCGCTCGGTGACCCTGAACAGCTTGGCGAAGGTCAGCTCGCGGAAGATCAGGGTCTCGACGATGATGGCATAGACGACGCTCGCCGCGGCCGCCTCGGTCGGCGTCACATAGCCGGAATAGATGCCGCCGAGGATGATCACCGGCATGCCGAGGGCCCATGCCGCATGGCGGATCGCGGCCAGCCGCTCGCGCCAGCTCTTGCGCTCGCCGGAGGCGAGACCGGCGCGGTGCGCTTCCCACGCCACGAGAACGGCGAAGACCAGGCCGAGCACGATACCGACGGCCATACCGCCGACGAACAGCCGGGCGACGGAGGCGCCGGTCATCCAGCCATAGATGATGAGGGTGATCGAGGGCGGGATGAGCAGCGCTGTCTCGGCCGACGAGGCGATCAGGCCGAGCGAGAATTTTTCGCTGAAGCCGGACTGGCGCATCTCCGGATAGACCATCCGGCCCATCGCGGCGACCGTCGCCGGCGCCGAGCCGGAGACCGAGCCGAAGGCCATCGAACCGCCGACGACGGTGTAGCCGATGCCGCCCCTGCGGTGGCCGACCAGCGCCTGGACGAGGCCGGTCAGGCGCCGCGCGATCTGGCCCTCGCCCATCAGCTCGGCTGCGAAGATGAAGAAGGGAATCGCCAGCAGCGTCGAATGGTTGATGCCACCGACCACCTTCTGCACCACGACGGGGTCGGGCAGCGAGCCGAAGAACAGCTCCTTGGCCATCAGCGCCGGGACACCCAGCACCAGGAACATCTCGAAGCCGAGGCCGAGCAGGATCGCCGCGACGGCGACGATGAGGAAAACGAGGATCATTCTTCGACTCCCGACGCCGGGAAGCGGTCGATGACGCCGATCAGGCTGAGCAGGTAGCGCAGCGCCAGCAGCGCGAAGCCGACCGCCGGCGCGACATAGAGCCAGCCCATCGCCATATCGAGGGTCGGGCTGCGCTGGCCGGTGCCGAAGACGAAGCTCGCCATCGTCCAGCCGAGCCAGACCAGATAGATCGAAAAGACAAGCCCGACGGCGTCGATCATCCGCCGGACCGGGAGGCCGAGCGTGGCGGCGATGCGGTCGCGCCAGGTATCGACGGCGACGTGGCGGCCGTATTCGAGCGCCAGGCCGAGGGCGAGGAACACCATGTAGATGTTCATCAGCCGCACCACTTCCTCGATCCAGGCGAGGTCGGAGGCGAGCGCGCTGCCGGTCGCCCTGACGACGACATTGACGAAGTAGAGCACCACCATGGCCAGGAAAATGGCCACCAGCGCCACGCGCTCACCGGTGCGCAGCAATGCAAGCGCCTTGTGCATGAATCCGTTCCTTCCGCGATGCGGGCCAGATCACCTCGCCGGGCTCGTAACCGGGGCGCCGAAACGCCCCGGCGGCACGTCGACGAGACGGCCCTACTGCGCGGTCTCGGCCTCGTAGATCTCGATCAGCTTCGCGCCCTCGTCGCCGGCGCGGTCGAGATAGGCCTGGCGCGTCGCCGAATACATGGCGTCGCGGAATTCCGCCTTCTCCTCGGGCGACAGCACCTTGACATCGAGGCCGGCCGCCTTGACCTCCTCGAAAGCGTCCTCGACGGCAGCCTGCTTGTGCGCGACCAGATCGGGGATGACCTCCTTGAAGGCACCGACGATGACCTCGCGATACTCTTCCGGCAGGCTCTCCCAGAAGCCCGGATTGAAGAGTACGACGTCCTCCATGGCACCGTGCTCGGAACGCACGAGATAGTCCTGGACCTCGTAGAACTTCATCGCCCGGATCGTGTCGAGCGGGTTCTCCTCGCCATCGACGACGCCCGTCTGCAGCGACGTGTAGAGCTCGCCGAAGGGAAGCGCGATCGCCGAGGCGCCGAGCGCGTTGAACTGCTCGATCAGGATGTTGGAATCCATGACGCGGAACTTCTGGCCCTGGAAGTCGCCGATCTCGGCGATCGGCTTGTTGGAGGTGAAGCTCTTGCGACCGTTGGGCCACAGCATCAGGCATTCGACGCCGCGGGTGTCGAAGGAATCGCAAAGCGCCTGGCCGAACGGCCCCTCTCGCAGCGCCTGCGCCTCCTGCGGATCGTCGGGAAGAAGGAAGGGGATGTCGAGGATCGAGACGGCCGGGTTGAAGCCGCCGAGGAAGGCGGCCGGGGCGACGGTGGCCTCCAGCGTGCCGAGCTGCACGCCCTCCGTCATCTCGCGCTGCTGGCCGAGCTGGCCCTGCGGGAAGATCTGGAACTCGACGGCGCCGTCGGTGCGCTCGGAAACGAGCTCGGCGACCTTTTCCAGGTGAACGTGGCGCGACTGCTGGGTCGATTCCAGGTGGCCGATCTTGGCCACGAATTCCTGCGCCCAGGCGCCGGTCGAAAGCGTCGCCGCGGTGGCGAGAAGAATGCCGGAAAATGCGATGTTCAGTGCCTTGCCCATGGTTCCACCTCCTACTGATACCCAAGGTCGAGGAAGCCTATGAGGCAGGCGGGAGGGTGTCAACAAGATTTCTCAAAATTGAGACAAGCCTGCCATCTGTCCAAATAATGATCCAATTTGCCATGCAAGAGATTGACAATCCAGGGCGTTGGCCCTCGATATAGAGACGGTTTCGAGATCGGATTCGGCGCCGCGGCCGTCACGCCGAGCATCACGAAGGGACTTGCAAACGATGGTCATTTCCAGCGCCTCCGCCCCTCCGGTCCGAACCGACGGCCTCGCATCATCTCGATCCGGTTCATGAGCATACGGCCCAGCGCCAACACGATCAGCTTCGGCGACATCGGTGCCCGGCTGCGGGCCTACCGCCTCGGAAAGGGGCTCAGCCCCGATGCGCTGGCCGAGCAACTGGGCATCTCGCGCGCCGCGCTCTACCGCGCCGAGAAGGGCGAGATCCGCAAGATCGAGATGCTGACCAGCATCGCCGACGAGATCGGCGTCTCGCTGACCAGCCTGCTCGGCGTCGGCGTCGAATATGTCAGCTCCGCGATCAGCTTCTTCGAGCGGATGCGCCAGCTCGAGGAAACGAGCCAGCAGGTCATCGGCCTGTTCAGCCCGGTCTCCTACCTGCTGACCTCCGATGCCTATGACGAGGCGCTGCGCGAGGTGCTCAAGGAGTCGGTTCCGGACGATGTCGACCCGAAGGGCGACTCGGCGCGCGCCATCGATGCGCTGATCGACATCCTGCAGGCGCGCAAGAAGCTGTTCCGGCTCAAGCGGCCGCTGATCGTCTCGCTGATCGCCTCGGCCGATCTCGAACGCTTCCTGCTGCACGGGCTGGTCGGCCGCCACGATCTCGCGCCGGAGATCGTCGAGAAGCGCCGGATCGCGGCCAGGGAGGAGGCGCATTACATCCTGTCGATGCTGCGCGAGCAGCCGATCGGCATCCAGATCGGCGTCGTGCGCGAGCCGGTGCCGGCGACGAGCTTCCAGATCTTCCGCCAGCCGGAGCGCTCGGTGCTGGCGATCAGCCCGTTCCGCCTCGGCGAGCAACCGAATATCAGGCTCGGCGTGGCGCTGATCACCAGCGCGCCGGAGGCGATGGCGCTGCATGAATCGATCGCCGAGCGACTGTGGAACGAGTCGCTCAAGGGCGCCGATGCCGTCGCCTATCTGGAAGAAATGATCGACAAATACGCCGTCGCCTGAGGTCAGACCAGCCCGAGCTCGGAGGCGATGCTGGCGGCGGCGGCGCGGGTCGGCACCTCCAGCGCGCGCAGCAGCGCGGAGACGTGCACCCGGACGGTGAAGGGCGAGATGCCGAGCTCGCGGGCGATCTCCTTGTTCGAGCGGCCGGCGCCGACGAGCTGGAGCACCTCGCGCTGCCGCGCCGACAGACGCGCCAGCCGGTCGGCCGGCATCAGGCCGTTGTCGGTCAGCGTGCTGTCGGTCTTGACCACGATGTCGCCGGCGATCAGGGCGGCGATGGCCGAGGCCATCTCGCTCGACGAGATGCTCTTGGCCAGGAAGCCGTCGGCACCCGAGGACAGCACCATGCCGACGGTGGCAGGGTCGTCAGACATGGAGACGACGACGATCGACGTCGAAGGGTATTTGTGGCGCAGCCGGGCGATGCTGTCGGTTCCCTCGAAGCCGGGAAAGACGAGGTCGAGGACGAGCATCGATGCGGGCGGGCCTGCTTCGGCGGCCGCCTCCAGCTCCGCCGCGGAACCGACCTCCATCACCAGCGCGCCCGGAAGCGCGCGCTGCACGATGCGACGCATTCCATCCCGGAAGATCGGATGGTCGTCGGCAACTATGATGCGATCGGCCATGTCCCCATCCTCGCCCCGCCCGCGATCCTAGTCGGGGGCGGGGATACGGGGAAGTCGTCCAGTTGACCTATCCGACAGGGGCCGGGAGGCAGGGCAATCGCTTGAGCCTCGCGGGAATCCGACGGTTGCGCCGTCATCAACTCTGTTGTTGACGGCGCCGGGAGCCGGATCGGCGCACGCTCCACATGCGATCGCACGTTCCACAGACGATGTCCCTGGGCCGGGAGGGTATGAAAGGTCAGCGCAATTCGCGCCGCAGGATCTTGCCGACATTGGTCTTCGGCAGCTCCTTGCGGAACTCGACATGGCGCGGGCGCTTGTAGCCGGTCAGCTTGTCCCTGCAATAATCGAGGATCTCGCGCTCGGTCAGCTTGTCGTTCTTGCGCACGATGAAGAGCTTGGGCACCTCGCCCGACTTCTCGTCGGGCACGCCGACCGCGGCCACTTCGAGCACGTCCGGATGCGAGGCGACCACCTCCTCGATCTCGTTCGGATAGACGTTGAAGCCGGAGACCAGGATCATGTCCTTCTTGCGGTCGACGATCTTGGTATAGCCCTGCGGGTCCATGAAGCCCATGTCGCCGGTCTTGAAGAAGCCGTCGGCGGTCATCACCTTGGCCGTCTCGTCGGCCCGCTGCCAGTAGCCGGCCATCACCTGCGGCCCGCGGATGCAGATCTCGCCGACTTCGCCGAGCGGCACCGGCTCGCCGTCGTCGTCGCGGATGGAGATTTCCGTCGAGGGAAGCGGCAGGCCGATGGTGCCGGTGAAGGCGTCG
>CAYYZC010000006.1:0-34611 GCA_964475605.1 uncultured Chelativorans sp. | reverse complement strand
GGAAGCCATACGGTTCCGGGCGAGTTGAACAGGGAGGCTTCACGTCTGGGAGACGTGACCAAAGGTCAGGGCTTGTGCGGGTTTGGCCCTCAATAGTCCCTAGATGCCCTTGAGTTAATGACAAATTGGTGTAGCCATTGGCGGCATGGTTGGCATATCGTATCCCCACGCAATTTTGCCCACAGTTGCCCACAGAACGGATATGGCCAAGAAACCGCTGACTGACCGGGCCGTGCAGGCGGCCAAGGCGCCCGCTAAGGGCGTGGCAGAAATCACCGACGCAGCCGTCACCGGCCTGCAGCTCCGCGTAACGGCCAGCGGCGTAAAGTCGTGGGCCTTGAGGTACCGATGGGGCGGCGCGCCGCGGCGCCTAGCGCTCGGACGGTACCCGACGGTAGGGCTGGCCGAAGCGCGCGCGGCGGCGCTGGAAGCCCTGCGCCGGGTAGCGGCCGGCGCGGATCCCGGCGCGACGCCGGCAGGTGCCCCGAATCCGGCTTCCGAGCCGCCGAAAATCACAACCGTGAGCGATGCCGCCGCCCGGTTCATTGCCAGCCAGCGCGCCAAGGGCAACCGGTCTGCGGGCGAAGACGAGCGCCTGCTACGGCTACATGTACTGCCGAAACTCGGCAGTATGGATATCCGGACCGTCGAGCGGAAGCACGTCTACGCGCTGCTCGAAGACATGCGCAATGCCCGAGACGAAGACGGCGAGCCACTGTACCGGGCGCAGGTCAATCGGGTGATGACCAAAGGCAAATCGCTGTTCGGCTGGGCGGTCGAGGCCGGCGAGATCGCGGCGAACCCAGCGGCCGACATCCGGCGCATGGTGGCCGAGCGCGAAAAGGAGCGGGTGCTGGAGCCGGACGAGATCGTTCAGGTGGTCCGTACGGCCGATGCAGACGAGCAACCGGTTATCGGCCCGCTCGTCCGGTTCCTGCTGCTGACGGGCGCC
Source organism: uncultured Chelativorans sp. (assembly GCA_964475605.1). Classification (GTDB taxonomy): domain Bacteria; phylum Pseudomonadota; class Alphaproteobacteria; order Rhizobiales; family Rhizobiaceae; genus CAYYZC01. The sequence continues at coordinate 33,659 of CAYYZC010000006.1, read as the reverse complement.
CGTCGCGAAGAAGCGACGCAGGCCCGCTGGTCGGAGATCGACATCGAGGCCAAGACCTGGACCGTCCCGGCCGCACGGACAAAGGGGAAGCGTGAGCACCGGCTGCCGCTGTCTGCGCAGGCGGTCGCCGTGCTGGAGGCCCTGCCGGGCGAGGGCGCGTATGTCTTTCCCGGCCGTCGCATGGCGGTACACGCGTCCGCGGGCCAAGCCCCCTTCGCCGGCTGGCGCCGCGCCGCGGAGCGGCTGCACAAAGCGGCCGACCTGGCGGAGCCGTGGACCATCCATGACCTGCGCCGCACGGTCGCGACGCGGATGGGGGAAGACCTGGACGTCGAAGAAACGACCATCCAGCGCATCCTGAACCACAGCCCCAAAGGCCGGCTCGGGGTGACCAGCGTCTATGAGCGGAGCCGGCGTGAGAAGGCCATGCGCGCGGCGTTGCAGGCCTGGGGCGATTACCTGGCCGGGCTCCTGGGCGAAGCGTCCTCAGGGGCCGAACCGGCGCCGGAAGAGACGGCCTAGAATCGAAATCGCCGCCGGGCGGCTCGGATAGACCAAGCAGCCCGGCGGCGATTCGTAGGCGGGAATTATTCGGCCGAGGCGACCCGGCGCAGCAGCGTGCAGGCGACCGACCAGTCGAGCCGGTGGACAGGGTCCAGGCCGGCCACCGCCCGACCGCAGACCTCACGCACAATCTCCAGATAGGCGTCCCGGTCCTCGTCACCGGCTGGCAGCGGGACGCCGGCGCCGGCGGCGAGCTGGGAATAGCGGGCTACCAGGTCAGGCACCTGACAAGGGACCTGGGCCGGCGCCCCGCCCTCCGCTGCCAACTCGGTAGCGGCGCAGGCGTGCGCGAGTAGAGCCCGGATTGATCGGATTTCCGCCGCGCAGCCGAGAGCCGTGACCGTGGCCGATGTTTGCATGGGGCTCGCCTCCTACTCCATACCATAGTGCTAGAACGTTACGTGAACATATACTGATGGGGAAGCGGAAAAGCGGGTCACTCGTCAACCGCATCGGCCGCATCCGCCGTCCCGTCGAAGGCCGCGTCGGCATCGTCCGCCGCCTTTTCGAGGACGACCCGCACCCGCTCGCGCAGGGCCTCCGCCTCGTCTGCGGTCTCGGACTGGATGGTGTCGAGCTGGTCGCGCAGCTCCTGGATCTCCTCCAGCGCGGCCCTGTGTGTGCCCGCATCGACGCCGAAGCCGCTCAGCAGCCAGCGGTCGAGCAGGTCGTTGTCCCGTACGGATGCCATGTCGGCCCCGTTAATCGATATAGGTCGTTTCGGCCCGGACGATCTCCGGCGCCCGAAGCACCTGTTCGAGCATGTCGGAGAGGCCGCCGGAACAGATCCGGTAGCCCTGCTTGGTGTACTTCAGCAGCCGGCGCAGGCTGGCCGTCGCGAAGGTGAGCTTGTGCGGGACGAGGCTCCCGCGGCCCAGGTCCCACAGGGCATAATCGCCGCAGACCAAATGCGTGCCGTCGTACCCGAACTGGCACAGCGTGAAGTCGAAACTGTCGACCACATCCGCGAGCGAGCCGTACCACTGCGTCGTGATTGCCTGCACGATGATTTCGGGCTCGGCGGGCGCGAACTCGTCCTCCCCGATTGGCTTCGGGGCCGTAGAGGGGAGGCGGAACGTCGTGTTGTGCTGGCTGCTCGACACCGTATAGCCGCCGTCGGCCTTGACCTTCGCGCAGAACGCCTCGAACTGCTCCGCGCTGGCGAAGAAGAAGTCGAAGTCGCTCTCCAGGGGCTTGCGCAGGAGCGTCCGGCGCAGCGCGCCTCCGGCTAGCCACGGGCCGTTCTCCGTCAGCGCCGGAAGCCGGGCCAGCGCTCGTTCAAGCTCGCTTCCTTCCTCCATCACATCGGCCGACCGGGCGAAAAACTCGTCGAACTGGAAAACCTGAACCATCGCATACCTCGTCCGGAAAGGACGCGCCGGGCGCTCAGTCCCGGCGCGCCGCGTTTGATCAGCCCAGAAGGTCGGCCAGGTCGTCGGAGGCGCCGCTGTCGATCACCCCGAAATCGTCCTCGGGCCGCGAGGCGCCGCTCCCGCCGAGGCGCTCGTCCTGCTTCACGAGCTGGAGGTTTTCCAGCTTCAACGAGACGCCAAAGCCGTCGGAGCGGTCGTAGGCCTGCGCCGAGAAGGTCGCGAAGAACCAGCAGCCGCTGAAGATGGCGTTGGCCTCGACGGTCTCGTAGAGATCCAGGTCCTTGTCGACGAGGGTCTTTCCGTCGGCGTCCGCGATCTGGCGCACCTGCCGATCCACGAGGCCGGGCCGGCGCAGCTTCGTCGACAGCTTCGCCGTGGTCTGGCCCGCCTCGAAGCCGGCGTAGAGGTTCCCTTCACGGTCGACCTGGGCGGCGCCGTCCTTCAGCGGGTTCTTGAACTTGGCGTGCTGCAGCATCGTGCCGGCCTTGTCGCCCCACAGCTTCTTGGCGGCCTGGGTGATGGCGTTCTTGACCGGGGCCATGTCGGTACCCTTCGGCCAGATGGCGGTGAGGCCCCACACCTTCGAGGTAGTGCCGTCCTGGTTCTTCACGTCCTCGGGCTCGATGACCCGGACGAAGGCCCCGCGGAACAGGGGCGTGCGCGCCTTGTCGGAATATTCGTAACGGTCGGCCATCTCGGAATCCTTGTCGTCTTGGCGTGTTGAAGAGGACGGCGGGCGCGACGGCCCGCCTATGCGATCGCGTTGAAGTCGTCGGCCGCGCTCAGCGCGAGCGGAGGCCGTTTGTCGGACTCCGGCGCCAGGGCAGGGGCGCCGGGCTTGCGAATGACGAAGTCGGCCAGGGCCTTGTAGCCCTTCTTGCCGACCAGCTTTTCCGCCGTGGTCGGGCTGATCAGCTTCCGCTCGTAGATCTCCTCGTCCCCGAGGCCGGCTTCGGCGAGGGCCATGGCCGCGTCGAGTTCATCGATCCATGCGCGGTTGCCCTGCCGGCCTTCAACCAGCTTCCAGCCCGGCACCGGCCGGCCGGCGGCAAGGTCGGCCTTCGCCCGGTCACGCACCGACGCCAGCCACTTTTCGACCGCGTCGGCCTGCTGGAGGATCTTCCCGACCTGCTCTGGGGTGAGGCTGTCGGCCGAGGGCGGCACGATGATCTCGGTACCGGAGAAGTCGGCTTCGGCCTGCATCGCAACCACGGCCATGTTGTGCTTCGCCCGGGTGGCGCAGGTGCCGGCGGCGGGGCAGAACTTGCAGTGGTCGCCAGCCGCCAGGGGCGCGTCGGGTTCCAGGGTCCGCCGGGCTGCGGCGAACAGCTCGGCCGACCACTCCGTCAGGTCGAAGGCGTCGAGGGTGTCGTGCCGGATCGGGCCTTCCGGGTGCGGCGACCGGGGCTGCACGATGGTCGCCTGCACCCCGCTGACGACCCAGTCGGCCGGGAGCGAGAGCACGGCCCCGAGAGCGTAGTACCGGAGCTGCGGATTGTCCTTCGCCTCGACGGCTACGCCGCGACCGTGCTTGTAGTCGATGACATGAAGCTTGCGTTCGGCCGGGCGGTAGATGACGCAGTCCGACGTCCCGAACATGGGCGCGGGGGCGCCCATGTTGCCGAGGTCGAACTTATGCTCGATCAGGACGGTGTCGCCTTCGCGGTACGAGGTCCGGACATAGTCGACGTAGGTCTGGACTGCCTCGGGCATGTCTCCCGCGTCGATCCGGTAGCCGCCGAATTTCTCGGGCAGCGTCCGGTCGGACCACTCGGCCGCCTCCTGGCCGTTCTGGAGGCACAGCGCGGCCAGCCCGTGCGCGATCGTTCCTTCGAGGGCGTGGGGCGAGGTGACGTTGCGGACGTCCTCGGGCACGGTCGCGATGAGGCGGATGGAGCCGGGGCAGGCCATCCACCGATAGGCGGCCGACGCGCCAAGGTCGGCATGGGCGCGGGTTGCGTGGGGCTCGGTCACCCTCACACCCCCTTCGCCAGGCGCTCGACCAGCGCCGGATACCTGTCCGCCGGCACGTCGCTGAAGGTGCTGACGCCGAGTTCCGCCCAGACCGCCTTCAGCGCCATCGGGCCGTGCTTCTGCGCAAAGGCGCGGCAGGCCTCCCTCGCGGCCTCGGGCGTGATGTCGGCCGGGGCTTCGGGGGCCGCCTGCTCCGCCGGCGCCGCTTCGGGCTCGGCCTTCACCTCGGGCGCGGGCTCCTTCGTCTCGACCTGGGCATCCTTCCGCGGGCGGCCCCGGCCGCGCGTGGCCGGCTGCGTCGGCGCTTCGGTCGGCGCCAGGGCTTCGGGCTGGGCTTTCGCCTCGGGCTGAGGTTCCGTCGCCAGCTTGGCTATCGTGCCGGCAATCTCCGGCGTCATCACGGAAGCGGAAGCGGAAGCGGCTGCGAACTGCGCGCCGAACGCCGCGAACAGCTCGCGGACCTTCACCACGTCGCCGGGCTCGCTGATCTTGATGTTGATGTCCAGCATGGATACGCTCCTGTTGTGGGCCGCTGGGGTAACGGTCGGCCGCGTGTGCACCGTCAGTCGCAGCAGCGCCCTGAAGGTGGTTTCGGGCTCGTCCCACAGCGGATCGGAGATGCCGTCTATGGGGTTGAGGGTTTCGGATATCAGCCGGATCGCGCGGCCCCGATCGTCCGGGGACGGATCCGTGGCGAGCCAGTCGGCGAAGGCGGCGACCGCGGGAAACTGCTCGCGGATCTCCGTCAGCGCGCGGGCGTTGGCGACCCGGTAAGCCCGGGTGAGCTTGTCCTGCTCCACCCGCTTTTTGACGAGGGCGCTGGTCATCGCAGCATGGCCTCGACGTCGGCTTGCAGGTGCCGCCGGCCCCAAAGAGCCAGCAGGGCGGCCTCGGCCCGGCCGGATGCCTGCTCCTTGGTGCAGTGGCCCCGCCGCACCGTCCACAGCGGGGCCGATTCCGGCAGCAGCTCGGACGCGCGGGATATCGCTTCGGCCTTGTCGGCGGATACCCGAAGGGCCTTCTTCCACTCGGTCGGCCGGACCAACGTGGCCGCGATGTGCCGTCCCGCCAGCAGGCCGCGCAGTGCCCCATACGTCATGCCGAAGCGGAACATCGAGACGGCGCCCTGTTCGGGCATGGCGTTGACTTCCTCGATCACGGCTTCGACCGAGGACCGGCCGACTTCGTCCGCAATCAGGTGGGACAGCGCCGCGATGTCGACTTCGGCTTTTCCGCGGCGCTGGGCCAAGGGCAGGTCGTGGACAGTCAAGGCTCCGCTCCGGTGAAAGGCGATCGCGCCTTTGAGCCCGGGGTCGATGCCGATCATAACCGCCGTCATGATGAGGCCTTCGGCCGGGACATCAGGTCGGCGATCGTGACCGCGCCGCCCGTAACCGCCGATATCTGCTGTGCGCGCTCGTAATTCGGGCGCCGCTGCCCGCGTCGGTATTTATGGATGGCCGACTGCGTCACGCCCACCTTTGTGGCAAGGGCCTGCTCGGTCATGCCGGCCTGTTGCAGCCATGCGTCTAAGATCATGGGGGCCTGCGATATTGTGATCTCGGGTCGCGGGACAGGCTGGTTTGGATTACCGCGCGGCCCGCTTCATGCCAAGTAGGAATATCTTGTCATAATCCAACAGGTCAAGCCAAAATCGGAAGGGGCATTGATTTTGTCATGACAGAGCGGCATAACGGCGGGGAGGCCCGGTGTCGCAGGAGAGAAAAAGTCGATGAGTGCCAACGTATTACGCGACCGCCGCATTGCGGCCCGGCTGACGCAGGAGCAGCTCGCCGAGAAAATCGGATCGTCACAGGGCTATGTCGCGAAGCTGGAGCGCGGCGAACGCCGCATCACCCTCGACTTGGCCGTCAAATTCGCCGAGGCCCTCGGCGGCGACCCCACTGAATACCTGCCGGAACTGAACGGGAGCCGACCAACGTCCGCGGCCCCGCCGCAACCGGCTTCGGGCGCCAAGCAGATCCCGGTCCGGGCCGCCGCGCGAGCTGGGGCCGACCAGGAAATGTTCCTGGGTGACGGCCCTATTGATTGGGTAGACTGCCCAAGCTGGCTGGCGGCCACCTGCAGCGACGCCTACGCGATGTACGTGACGGGCGATTCCATGGTGCCACGATTCCGGCCTCGCCAGCTCTTGTTCGTGTCGCCCCGTCGCCCACCGTCACCCGGCGACGGCGTGATCGTGGTCAGGCAGAACCAAGCCGTGTTGATCAAGGAGCTGGTGGGCTGGACGGCCGAGGGAATCACGCTACGCGAATACGGTCCGGCCGTTCGGGATTTCGTCGTGCCACAGGCTGACGTCGAGGTAGTCCACACCGTGACAGGACTCCGTGAGCCGGTTTAGCGGTCGGTGATAGTCCAAGTACATTCCAAAATGGATTGACACTCAGTCCCAAACAGGCATAACGTCGGCTTGCACCCTACGGGGCGCGTTTCCGCCCAAGCCTGAACCCCGGCGCTTCAGCGTCGGGGTCTTCTTCCGGGAAGCCGACCTTGCCCATCCGCCTCGTCATCCTCGAATCCCCCTATGCGGGCGGCGTCGATCGCAATGTTCGGTACGCCCGCGCCTCCCTGCGCGATGCGCTGTCCCGCGGCGAGGCGCCGATTGCGTCTCACCTGCTCTACACGCAGCCGGACGTGCTGGACGACAGTGACCCGGCCGAGCGCCAGCAGGGCATAGCCGCCGGGTTGGCCTGGGGCCGTGTCGCCGACGCGACCGTCGTCTATACGGACCTCGGCATCAGCCCCGGAATGCGCTTCGGCGTCCAGCACGCCACCGCCGCGGGCCGCCCGGTCGAATACCGCACCGTGCCGGGGTGGCCGGGATGACCGCCCGCGTCATTCGCGCCGATTGCACGGTCGCGATGCTCGATCTGGCGCTCGACGGCGTCCAAGTCGATGCGATCGTCACCGACCCGCCGTACCACCTGACCAGCATCGTGAAACGGTTCGGCTCGGCCAGTGCAGCGCCTGCGAAGTCGAACGGCGCGACGGGCGTGTACCGCCGCGCGAGCGCCGGCTTCATGGGCCAGACCTGGGACGGCGGCGACGTCGCATTCCGGCCAGAGACGTGGGCTCTGGCCTACGAGCTGCTCAAGCCCGGCGGTCATCTGGTCGCGTTCTCGGGCACTCGCACCTATCACCGGATGGCCTGCGCGGTCGAGGATGCCGGGTTCGAGATCCGGGACCAACTCGGGTGGCTGTACGGGACGGGCTTCCCTAAGTCGCTGGACGTGTCGAAGGCGATCGACAAGGCTGGAGGAGACCCCCTGGCGTGGCGTGCCTTCGCCGAAGAGTACGCCGCAGCCGTGTCAGCTTCGGCATTCACGCACGCGGACATTGACCGACACCTCGGCATCAAGGCGTCGTCGTGCTACTGGACTCGTTGCGACCACCGCGGCGGAATGCCTCCGCGGCACCACTGGGGCAAGATCGTGGCGCTGCTCGACCTGCCCGCCGAATTCGAAAAGCTTTACGAAGCCGCCGAGAGGGAAACCATCGGGCGGTACGTCGAGGGCTCCGCGCCCGGCGGTTTCGGCGAGCATCGCTTCTCGTTCGCCTCGCGCGACATTACCGCCCCCGCCACCCAGGCGGCCAAGCAGTGGGCCGGATGGGGCACGGCGTTGAAACCGGCTTGGGAGCCGATCGTTCTCGCCCGCAAGCCCTTGGCCGGCACGGTGGCGGCCAACGTCCTCGAGTTCGGCACCGGCGCTCTGAACATCGACGGGTGCCGCGTACCCGTTGACGATGCCGCATATGCCCGGAGCTGCTCCGGCGACCGCGGCCACGCTGATAGCCGCAGTCGCAACATGGATTTCGGGATGGGCTGCGGTCGCACGCACGATGCAGGCCGCTGGCCTGCCAACGTCATTCACGACGGCAGCGCTGAGGTTCTGGAAGCGTTCGCGGCTTATGGCGACAACAAAGGCGCCGCGGCGCCGGTTCATCAGCGCGGAGCGGATAAGTTCAGGAACACGTTCAGTGTGTTCAAAGGGAACGTTGATGAAGGCGGATCGACCTTCCGCGGCGACACCGGATCCGCCGCCCGCTTCTTCTACAGCGCGAAGGCGACCGCCAAGGATCGTACCGGGTCCAAGCACCCGACGGTAAAGCCCGTCTCGCTGATGCGCTGGCTATGTCGGCTAATCACGCCGCCCGGCGGTGTCGTCCTGGACCCCTTCGCCGGCTCGGGCACAACCCTGCAGGCCGCGCTTGAAGAGGGCTTCGGCGCAATCGGCATTGAGCAGAGCGCCGAGTACGTCGCGGACATCCGCCGCCGTCTCGACCTGGCCGAGGCGGCCTTGCTCGAAGAGATGCTGGCGTGACCGGCCCCGTCCTCTCCCTGGACTGGGAAACCCGGTCCCGCGTCGATATCAAGCGGGCGGGCGCCTACCCCTACGCCGAGCACCCGACAACCGACATCCTCTGCGGCGCCTGGTCCGTCGGCGGCGACGAGGTCGGCCTGTGGCTGCCGGGGCAGCCCTGCCCAGAACCGATCGTCCGCCACGTCCGCGACGGCGGCCTGATCCGCGCCTGGAACGCGGCGTTCGAACGGCTGATCTGGTGGCGCATCGCCGGGCCGCGCTACGGCTGGCCCGAGGCCAACCTGGAACAATTCGTCTGCACGGCCGCCGAAGCCGCCGCCATGGCCCTCCCGCGCGACCTGGAGCGTACGGCCCGGGTGCTCGGTGTCGCCCAGCAGAAGGACGCCGCCGGCTCGCGGGTCATGCTTCAGGTGGCCAAGCCGCGCCGGATCTGGAGGCCGACCGACGGCGCCAAGTACGAAGCGGCCCGCGTGATGGCCGAGTTCGACCCGGCCCGCTACACCCTCGACGGCGACGAGGTCATCGAGTGGCAGATCGACCCGCAGAAGCTGGCGACGACCTACGCCTATTGCCGCCAGGATGTCCGGGCCGAGATGGCCGTTGCCGGCCGGGTGCGCGCGCTCACCTCGACCGAGCTGCAGATCTACCTGTTGGACCAACGCATCAACGACCGTGGAATCGCCTGCGATCTGGAGCTTGTGCGGGCCGCGCAGGATCTCGCCGGGCGCGCGGCTGCGCGGCTGAATGCCGAGCTGCGCGAGGTGACGGGCGGCCGGGTGGCCGCGGCGACGAAGACGGCCGAACTGACCCGTTGGCTCCAAGAAGAGGGCGTCGACACCGAAAGCGTCGCGAAGCCGGCGGTGCGCGCCATGCTCGCCGACGGCGATGTGACCGGGGCCGCCCGGCGCGCCGTCGAAATCCGGGCCGAGGCGGCGAAGTCGTCCACGGCCAAGCTCAAGAGCATGCTGGCGGCCGTGTGCGCAGACGAACGCCTCCGCGGCCTACTGCTCTATCACGGTGCCGGCACCGGCCGGTGGGCCGGGCGCCTCGTACAGCCGCATAATTTCCCCCGGCTGACAGTCGCCCAGACCTCGAGCACGAAGGCCAAGGGCGACGCGCTGAACCTGCTGACGGAACACGCCGTCGAAGCCGTCCTGTCCGGCGACATCGACTCGGTCGGGCTGCTGTATGGCCCGCCCATGGCCGTGGTCTCCGCCCTGCTGCGGGCCTGCATGACGGCCTCCGACGGGCATGACCTGATCGCGGCCGACTTCTCGAACATCGAGGGCCGGGTGCTGGCTTGGCTTGCTGGCGAGACGTGGAAGATTAAGGCGTTCCGGGACTTCGATGCCGGGACCGGTGCCGACCTCTACATCCTGGCCTACAGCAACGCCTTCGGGGTGCCGGTCGCCGAGGTGGACGACCCGCTCCGCCAGCGCGGCAAGGTCATGGAGCTGAGCTGCGGCTACCAGGGCGGCGTCGGTGCCTTCCAGGCCATGGCCGCTAATTACGGCCTTGTGGTCTCGGACGCGGAAGCCGACCGGCTCAAGACAGCTTGGCGCAAGGCGCACCCGGCGACGGTGGCGCTGTGGGCTGAACTCGAAGACGCGGCCAAAGCAACCATTCGCAACCCGGGCCAGATCGTCAGCGCGGCGCGCGGACGGATCCGGTTCCGGGTCAAGGGCGGCTTCCTCTGGATGGTCCTCCCGAGCGGCCGACCGCTGGCCTACGCCTCGCCGGACATCCGGCCCAAGGTGATGCCGTGGACCGAGGAGGCCCGTATCCGGGTCGCCGACGAAGACGAAGCCATCCGGCGCTTCGGCGATGCCCTTGTCGAATACGACGGGCTCGGAATCGCGATCGTCCGCCAGCCCGTCATCAAGGACAGCATCTGCTATTGGGGCGTCGACCCGAAAACCCGCCAGTGGTCCCGGCAATGGGCATACGGGGGCCTGCTGACGGAAAACTGTCTGGCCGGCGATGCGCCGGTTCTGACGACCCGGGGCTGGGTCCCGCTCCAGGATATTCGCGACACGGATTGGCTCTGGGACGGCGTCGAATGGGTCGCCCACGACGGCGTGGTCTGCAACGGCACCCGGCCGACGATCGCCCTCTCGGGTGTCCGGATGACCGAAGACCACCGCGTGCTTACCAAGAAAGGCTGGCGCAATGCATCATCGTGCGAAGGACTTGACCGGGCACCGGTTCGGACGCCTGGCACATGGCTGTCCGCCGGACCGTTTGCTCTCGGCCCCGGACGTGACGAACCGGTTTTCGACATCCTGAACGCCGGGCCGCGGCACCGCTTCGTGGTGTTGGGCGAGGATGGGCCGTTCATCGTCCACAACTGCGTGCAGGCCATCGCCCGCGATCTGATGGCCGAAGCGATGCTGCGCCTCGAGACCGCCGGGTATCCGCTGCTCCTCACCGTGCACGACGAGATCGTTGCCGAGCGCCGCCACGGCGAAGGCTCGGTCGAAGAACTCGAACAGATCATGACGCAACTGCCGGCCTGGGCTGCCGGCTGCCCTGTCGCGGCGGCCGGGTGGCGTGGTCGGCGCTACCGGAAAGGATGACCCGTATGCCGAAATTGAAGCTCATGCCGGCGGAACCGGACAGCGCCATGCTCGACGCCGGGGCCTTGGCCTATGACTACCCCTCCGTGCGCATGGGCGGGCCGTCCTGGGCCGGTCGGCGCAACGCGGCCCGGATCTACCGCGCCATGGTCGGTGCCGCATCTGCGCCTACGGAAGAAGATCTGCGGACGGAGAGCTGGGAGGCGGGGTGGTCCGCGGCTATAGAGCGGGCGGCTCGAATCGCGGATAGACACGCCGTCGAAAGCCGGGCGGAGCGTCTCGGCACAGCGCCCAGCGCCGACAATGCCGGGTTGCGGTGCGGGCTTCTTGGTGCCGAAATCCTCGCGCAAGATGTGGCCGCGGACATCCGCGCGATGGCCTTCCGGGAGGACCCCTCCCATGGCTGAGCGCCCCGACCGCGACACGCTGTACTGCCTCCGCTATGTCGACGGCCGCAGCATGGCCGAGATGTGCGAGATGTTCGGCGTCGGCCACGGGACCATGGCGGGTTGGCTCCGCGAATACCGGGTCCCCACGCCCGTCGAAGAGATTACCCGGCGGCGCAAGGCCGCCGGAGTCGCCAGCGCGAAAGCGCAACGAGCCAGGAAGGCCAAGGCCGGGTTGCGGCCTGCGCCCCAGATGGTCATCACCGGCACCGATCCGGCGGAGATGGTCGCCCGCGCGCTCGCCGCCGGCTGGGTGCCGACGCGCGGTGAGCCGGCCTATGCGGCTGTGAGCATGAGCGGCCGCATATGGCCGCGGGGCCGCAGCCTCGTATCGATCGAGACCGGGCGCCAGGTCTCCCAGCGGGTGCCGCGGGCATGAGGGCGTTCCGGAAGCCGGCGACGTGGGGCGCCTATAAGGCGCTCTGCGTCGCCAGTTCCTGCGGCGGCACGCTGGATATCTCGTGGCAGTGGCGGTTCGACCAGCGCAGAGGCCTGTGCCGAGGCCTCGCGCGACGGGGGCTCTTGCGCCGGATCCGGACTCGGCCCGGCTCCGACGTCTTCGCCATCACGCCCGAGGGCAAGGTGTGGCTTCGGGCGGAGCGGGACCGCCGATTGACCGAAAGACTACTCGGATGAGACTTCAAGCCCTGACCGCCTGCAGCGGGATCGGTGCACCCGAGGAAGCCGCCCGGCCGCTCGGGTGGAACTTCGTCGCCTGCTCGGAAATCGAGCCGTTCCCGTCGGCGGTACTCGCCCACCACTACCCGCATGTGCCGAACCTCGGCGACATGACAACCGCCGATTGGGCCGCATGGGCATACCGCGATCCAGTACCGCGGCAAACCCGCAGCCGATGGCCCGCGCTACAAGGGGCTCGGCAACTCGAAGGCAACGACCGTCGTGAACTGGCTCTTGGAGCGCATCGACCGCGATGCGGAACGGGCCGTCGAGGCCATGCTGTCGTGAACGTTACGTAACTTTTTTCTTGCTTAAATCGTTACGTAACGGTATTGTGAGTTCATCGACAAACGAGGCGGGCGACTATGGCGAAGCGGATTTCCAATCCCTGGAAGCTGGTGGACAACAACGGCTTCGACTTCTCCTTCCACCGCACCTATCAGGCCGCCAGTCGCATCGCTGCACAGCGCCCCGGCTCATTCGCCATCTTCCGTACTGAGGACGGTCGCGACTGGTTCCGCTACGACCCGAGCACCTACTACGCCGACGAGATGCCGCCTCACGTCGCCGAAGTGCTTGGGGCGAAAGTCTTCCGTCCTCGCGCGGCGTGAGGCGCACTCGGCGCCGACCATCTGGAGCTTCCAGTCAATGCCCCTGACCCCCGCCGAACGCCAGGCCCGCCACCGCCAGCGCCTGAAGGAGAAGCTGGCCGCCGCGCCCACGAAGTGGGACCCGGCACCCGCGTCCCTCGATGGCGCCCGGGGCGACCTGCTGGCCCGCGCAACACAGGTGCTGAAGGACGCGACAGAAGCCGAGCTGGACCGCTTCCGCCGGACGCTGGCGACCCTGGAGGCGATGCAGAGGGGGCGGGCGCTGGCGCGCAGCGGGCCGGGCACCGAGATGACGCCGGCCGCTCGGGACGCGGCGCTGCTGGAGATGCTGCTGGGCGATCGGCCGCGAGCCTGAGGGGGCGCGACGGGGCTTATCGGACAGGGCGGCCATCATGCCGCCCTTTCTGCTGCCCGGCAAAATGCCAAATTGGAATACTTTAGTCCAAATAGGGCTGGACGACCGGGAGGGCGGTACTGCATAGTGTCTCAGCTTACCCCACTTTGAGGCACCGGAAATGCTGGACTGTCAGCCCGAACCCGCCCCCGGAGACGCCTTCGCCGATGTGCACCTGTTGGACTGCGGCGACCTGATCCGGCGTGGCATATTCCGCTCCCGGTCGACGATCTACCGGCATGTCGACGCCGGGATCTTCCCGAAGCCGATGAAGCTTCCGGGCGGCCGGGTGGCGTGGCGCGCGGTGGACGTGCGCGCCTGGATCAACAAGGCGGCCGGGGAGGCTACGGCATGACGACGAAGTTCAAACGCGGCCAAGCGATCCTGGTCGAACGAACCGCCAGCAGCTTTTCTCTAAAGGGCGGGCTGTCGGTGCGCACCGAGCACCGATTGGCAGTAGTCGAAAGCGTATCGCGAGACGGCGCCCAAATCCGCGCTTACAGACTGGCCGGCTACGCCGGCAAGGAGCGCGAACACCCCCGACGGTTCTTCACGGTACCGCAGGACAAGGTGCCCGACGGCGCGGCGTTGTGCGCCGACCTGCGAGAGCCCTTCGACTCTGTCGAGGCGGCACGCGAAGCCGTCCGGGCTTGGCTGGATCGGAGAGCCGCCGCATGAGCAAACGTCGCCCTTCCATCCCCGCCGAGCGCGTCCAGGCCGTCGCGGAGAAGACCTATCTGCGCCGGCTCGACAGCGACTACGACCGGGAACTGGTGCTCGCCAAGGGCGTGCTGTCCTCCCGCGCGCAGTCCTACCTGCCCATCGTCCGCGCCGTCCTCGAAGTGCTGGAGGAAGAGCGCGCCCTTGAGGAGTTGCTGGGATGAGGCGGCAAACTCCCGACACCGAGCGCGTGCGGCCTTTCTGGGACCGTCCGTGCGCTGCGCCGCCCTGGCGCAGCTATCGCTGCCGTAGCACCTACGGCGGGTGGATCATGGTCGGCGCCGAAGACGACGACCACGCCCTGCGCGAAGCGCGCCGCAGCCGAAAGGATGCCACACGAGACGACCTCCAGGTATGGACCGGTACCGAATACGTGCCGCTTGGACAGGCTCCCGATACCAAGCCCGGCTGCTACTACGTGACCCTCGTTCGTGGCCGGCGAACGGCTTTCCTGGTCGGCCCTTTCGTCGACGATCACGCGGGCGCGCTGTCCTTCGTCGGTCGAGCGCGCGATGCCGCTATGCAGGCCGACCCTTGGGCGCACTTCGACGCCGTGGGCACCTCGCGGACAGACTACGGCTGCCGGAAGCCGGGCGTGCTGAATGACCGGGTGGGCTACGTGCCCGACCCGTCCGCCCTCCAGCTCGCGGAGTTGCTGGCATGACCGGCCCCCGCATCCGCACCAGCCTTGCAGGCAAGGTCGGGCGCACGCCCACGACGTCGGCCGAACTGGACCAGATGGCCGCGGCGGCTTGGCGGACCGGGCGGGGCCTGTGGCTGCCCGCCGGCACGCTAGAGACCTTGCCCGAGTTCGAGCGCCTGTATGTCGAGGCCATCGGCGACAAGATCTATGGGGGCCGGAAGTGACCCGGGCACGGCACGTCGTCAAATATTCGGGCGGTACCGGCTCTTGGGCGGCGGCTAAACGAGTGGCCGAGTGCCACGGCACCGATGATCTAATCCTGTTATTTACCAACACCTTGGCGGAAGACACGGACCTGTACAGGTTCCTCGTGGAAGGTGCCTTCAATGTCTTCGGTCGCCGGGCGCCCGTACCTATCACCACCTATGCCCGAAGCATCCCGGAATGGCACGAAGACCGCTATGGGCGTCGTCGGATGCTTGCCAACCTGCGAAGGCACATGGCGGCCCTGCTGCCTGAACTCGTTTGGTGCACCCCAGGGCTCGATCCGTGGGAGGTCTTCGAGGCCCGGCGCTTCCTCGGCAACAGTCGGGTCGACCCGTGTAGCCAAGACCTTAAGCGCAGACCGGCCGACCGCTGGATTGCTCAGCACTGCGACCCGGCCAGTACCACGCTCTACATCGGAATCGATTGGACCGAAGAGCACCGGTTCGACGACGGCGCGGGGCGAGAAGCCAAGAATCATTGGGCGAAACGCGGCTGGCGCGCCGAGGCGCCTCTTTGCGAAGTGCCCCTTATCAGCAAGGCCGACATTGGCGCGTGGCTGGACAGGGAACGCATCCTTGTGCCCCGCCTGAATCGGCTGGGCTTCGCGCATAACAACTGCGGCGGGTTCTGTGTGAAAGCCGGGCAGGGGCACTACGCCCACCTGCTGCAGACGTGGCCCGAGCGGTATGCGTTCCATGAGGCGCGGGAGGAATCGCTTCGGGACCAGCTTGGTAAAGACGTCTCCATGCTGACCGACCGCCGCGGCGACGGCCGGAAGAAGCCCTTGACCCTGCGGGATCTGCGCAGGCGCCTCGAAGCCGGAGAACGCATCGACCGTTTCGAGATCGGCGGATGCGGCTGCTTCTTGGATGACCCGAACGCCGAGGACACGGCCTTGCTTGAGGAGCTTCTGGCATGAGCGCCGCCGACGCAACGCCGGCGCTGCCCGCTATCCTGCTCGGCGACGCCCGCGAGCGCCTTGCAGACATTCCGGCCGCCGCCGTCCAGTGCTGTGTCACCAGCCCCCCATATTTCGGGCTGCGCGACTATGGCGTTGATGGACAGATCGGGCTGGAGGCGACGCCCGAAGCATACATAGCCGAACTAGTCGACGTGTTCCGCGGCGTGCGCCACGTGCTCCGGGACGACGCGACGCTCTGGCTGAACCTGGGGGATAGCTACGCCGGCAGTTGGGGGGCTCAGTCTCGCGGCGCCGAATATCCCGGCACGCTGGAGGGTGGCAGCATGCTTTCCGCCCGCCAGATCCAGGCGCATCCGAAGCGCGAGCGCACCGGCAGCCTGAAGCGGACGCCCGGCCTCAAGTCGAAGGACCTGATCGGAATTCCCTGGGCGGTCGCATTCGCCCTGCGCGCCGATGGTTGGTATCTCCGCAGCGCCGTCGTCTGGCACAAGCCCAACCCGATGCCCGAGAGCGTCAAGGACCGCCCGACCTCGGCCTACGAGATGGTGTTCCTGTTGGCGAAGTCGGAATCGTACTTCTACGACGCGGACGCGATCCGGGAAGAGGCGACCGGCAAGACACCCCACGACCTCACGGGCGGCCGCTACGCACCCCCTGGACAGGCCCCGCACACAGGCTCGCGCAAGTCGCGGAAGCGGGGACTGCCGCCCCGACACGCCCAGTATGCCAGCAGCGACCAAAGCGGCCTTGATGCCGCGCCAAGGGGCGCCGGCCGCAACGCCCGCAATGTCTGGACGATCGCGCCGAAGCCCTTCAAGGAAGCCCACTCCGCCACCTTCCCGCCCGACCTGGCCGAGCGGTGCATAAAGGCTGGCAGTCGCCCCGGCGACCTGATCCTTGATCCCTTCTTCGGGGCAGGCACTACGGGCCTTGTCGCTCAACGGCTGTGGCGCCGCTACGTCGGCATCGAACTGAACCCCGAGTATGTCGCGCTGGCCGAAGCCCGCATCGCGGCCGACGGCGCCTGCCTGACTGAGGAGCTTCTGGCATGACGGCCACCTTCGCCCGCTGGTACGCCGCCGGCTTCGCCGACATCATCCCCGTCGTCCCGCCCGACGCGCCGCTGTCCCCGCACTCGAAGATCCGGGCCGCCGATCGCGGCAAGGTGCCGGGGCTGCTCGGGCAGCAAGGCTGGCGCTCCTTCGATTGGATGAAGCACGCCACCAAGCCGGCCGACGTCGAGGTGTGGGACTACATCCGGGCGAACACCGGCCTGCGGGCTACGCGCTTCCCCGGGGTGGACCTGGATTGCCTGGACGGCCTCGCCGCCGAGCTGGCTCACACCATCGCCGTGCGCCGCCTGGGGCCTGCGCCGATCCGCACCGGCCGCGCCCCGAAGAAGCTGCTGCCCTACCGCCTCGCCGAGGGTCAGCCCCCTTTGACGCGCCGGCGGGTCTGGTTCAAGAGCCCCAACGGCGGGCCGCAGAACTTGGTCGAATTCCTCGGCCACGGCCAGCAATACGTCGTCGACGGCATCCACCCGGCGACCGGGCGGCCCTACACCTGGGACCGGCACCCGGCCGATATGGGGCCGGACGGGCTGTCGCCGATCACGGCCGCCATGGTGGACGACTTCTTCGGCGAGCTGCTGGAGACGCTCGACCTGATGGGCTATGAGCGCATCGAGGACGAGGGGCGGGGCGCGGCCGCAACCGAGCGCGACCTGATCGACCAATCGGCCCTGGCGGCTCCGGACCTGGACACCGTCGCCGAGATCGTCCGCGCTACCCCGAACGACAACGACAGCTTCCCGGGCCGGACGGACTATATCCGCATGGGCTGCGCCATCAAGGCGGCCTGCGCCGACGATGAAGACCGCGGGCTCGAGATCTTCGCGGAATGGGCCTCGCGCTGGGAAGGCAACGACCGCGCAGCCGGCAACGACCCCGACGAGGTCCGGAGCGATTGGGACCGAATGAAGCCGCCGTTCGAGGTGGGCTTCCGGTACCTGGTCGACATGGCGGCCCAGCACGGGGGCTATCAGGCGGCCGGGCTGGACTTCGAGCCGATCGCACCCGACGCCGCCGAGGACTTCGGGCAGGTGCCGGACGAGGCCCCGCCGAAGCGCTACGCCCCCATGCCGGAGCAGATCCCGGAAGACTTCGACCCGACGACCATCCCGCCGCGCCCCTGGGTGCTCGGCAGCCGGTTCCTGCGCGGCGTGGTGACCGGCGGCATCGGCGCCCCGGGCGTCTCGAAGTCGACCATGTCGCTGCTGTCGGCCTTGGCGATCGCGACCGGCCGGGATTTGACGGGCGAGCACGTCTTCGTCACGGGGCCGGTCTGGGTCCACAACCACGAGGACGACCGGGACGAGATCCTGCGCCGCGTGGCCGGCATGTGCCGCCGCTACGAGATCCCCTTCGCCGAAATCAGGCCCCGGTTCTTCTTCAGCACGGGCGCGGTGAAGCGCCTCGTGGTCGCGGTGAAGAAGGACGACGCCGTCCTGCAGACCAAGGCCGTGGCCGAGATCGTGGAGACGATCCGGGCGCACGGAATCGTCTTCCTGGCGGTCGACCCGTTCGTCAGCACCCATGAAGGCGTGGCCGAAAACAGCAACGAGGAGGTGGAGCGGGTCATCAGCGCCTTCCGCGACATCGCCCGCGAGACCGGCTGCGCGATCGACCTGGTGCACCACAGCGTCAAGAACCACAGCGGCAACACGGAGAGCCGCGCCGGCGACATGAACGCCGCCCGCGGTGCCGGCGCGCTGATCGGCGCCGTGCGTGTCGCCTACACCCTGGCTGCCATGTCGGAGCAGTCGGCCGAGAAGCTGAAGGTGCCGGAGGAAGATGCCGCCCGGCTGGTGCGCCTCGATGGCGCGAAGGGGAACTACGCGGCCCGGTCGTTCAAGCCCACGTGGTTCCGCATGGAAAGCGTCGACCTGGGCAATGGATCCGGCGGTCTGCTCGACCCCAGCGACAGCGTGGGCGTGCCCGTCCTCTTCGACATGGACGCCCACGCCGCCGCGGTGGCTGCTTCGGGGGACGACGAGGCCGACCAGGACGCCCAGCAGGTCTATGCGGACGCGCAGGCCATCGTCGCCTTGATGCCCTTGAGACGCCGGGTGAAGCAGAAAGACCTAGTGGACCTGCTGGCCCGGCAACTCGGCTGCAAGGCGACCGTGGCCCGCGATCGGATCCTGGCTGCCGCGCTCGATGGTGACGAAGGGCAGCGCCGTATAGTCGAGGTGCAGGGGCAAAGCTACGCGCTCTATCGGATCCGCGAGAGCAAGAGCAACCCCTACAGCGGGGCCTGGATCGTGTGCGACCCGGTCGGCGCTGAGGCCGATTTCGGGCCGCTCGACCCCTCCGACGAGGCCGCGCAATGAGCAACAATAAATCAGGCGGAATTTCTTCCGTAATTTTTAATTTCTCAGCATGCGAGCACTGCCTTGCGGCTTCGGGCGACGTCGTACAGCTTCGCGAAGCTGCCTCTAAAGCTGCGAAGCTAAGCGATATCAGAGCCTTAGGGGTAGCTTCGGAAAGGTCAACACTGCTGCCATTTCCGAACCCAAGGAAATCCGCCAGCTTCGCAGCTTCGGAAAGCTTTCCCCCTACGGGGGCAGGTCGCCTGAAAGCTCCCGCCCCTCCGGTGGTCTTAGGCCCCCATCGTGAAACCACTCGCATCGACGCCGCGACGACAAGGCCGGCGCGGCGGGCGAGGTCAACGGAGAGCCATCGTCATGGCGAAGAGGAAATCCAGGATCGCGAAGCCGAACCGGGCCGCCGAGGCCGACACGGTTGCGGCGTGGCAGGAACGCATCGCGCCGACCGAGGTTGTCCGGGTCGAGATGCCGGACAAGTCGACCTCGGTCACGAGGCGGCGGAAGCCCGACGCGCGGGTGTGGGGCGCGATGACCCCTGCGCAGGTGCTGGCGGCCGAGCTAATCGTGGAAGGGTGGCTGCTGGCGGGTGGGACTATCGGGGTGCCTGTAGCGAACTATCGCGGCGTCCCAATTCGCATGACCTGCGAAGCGACGGAGAACATCCGGCGTGCTGAACGGCTGGTCCGACGGTTTCGCGCATGGCTCAAAGCCTGTCGTGCTTTGCCGTTCACCGCTGCGCACGTGTTGGCTTATCTCGGGCAAGGAGAGACCCTGCGCGCGCTGGAGACCCAGGCCCAGGTGCGTAACGGCACCGGCCGGGAGCACCTGTTCGCCGCGCTGGACGTTTACGTCGCAATCCTGCAGGCCAGCGCCCGCCAGCCCGAAATGACAAACAGGACTGCGACATGACAAATAGGGTTGACGTTGGGACTAGAATAGGGCACAGATTTCGATGTTAAGAAGTGCGCCACGGTGGTGGGAACGGAGGCTTCGGCCTCCGTTTCGCGTTTCGGGGCTCCGTCACGTAACGAACTAGGTGGCATTGATCGTGACGTAACGAGGTGGCTATGCCGGCACGTCCGCCTGTCTTCCGACCTGCCGGCTGCCGGCGCCAAGCCGAGCGT
Organism: uncultured Chelativorans sp.; assembly: GCA_964475605.1. Lineage (GTDB taxonomy): Bacteria > Pseudomonadota > Alphaproteobacteria > Rhizobiales > Rhizobiaceae > CAYYZC01. The sequence goes on along the minus strand of CAYYZC010000006.1, from coordinate 13,636 downwards.
GAGCGCAAGGCCCGGATCGACCAGCGCCGCGGCTCCGCCCGGCAGCGCGGCTATGACCGCGATTGGGAACAGGTCCGGCTGCAGGTGCTGGCGGACGAGCCGCTGTGTCGGTTCTGTGTCGAGGCGGGCAGGGTGACGGCGGCGACGGTGGTGGACCACATCCAGACCATTGCGGAGCGCCCCGACCTGAGGCTGGAGCGCTCGAATCTGCGCGGCCTATGTGCCCCCTGCCATAACGCCCGCACGGCGCGCGATCAGGGCTTCGCGAGGCCGAGAAGGTGACGCCACGATCAAGGAGGAACTGAGATGGCCATGGTTATCGATGCTCGTGGAAGCGAGCCGAAGCTGACGATCCGCATCGTGGAGGGGCAGGGCCGCAAGTGGCTGGCCCTATGCGACGCGAGCGGGACGCCACTGCCGAAGCAGAAGGCCCTCGTGCTGAACGAGAGCGTGGACGACATCCCCACAGTCACGGTGACGTTCATCGTCGATGGTCGGAAGGTCGCGCTGCACGCGGGCGACTGAGCACCCTGGCGGACCGAACGAAAGAATGTTGCGCGACCCCCTAGGGGGGTGAAGATCCCTGGGACCCGGGCGCTTGGGGACCGCGGCGGTAAGTCAAATTTTCCCGCGTGCGAATTAAAGTTTCACGGTGAATTGATTTCGCGAGGCGACCATGAAGCGCGGACGCAAGCCCGTAGCGCCATCGGAGAAGGCCGCCCGCGGGACCCTTCAACCCTGCCGCGATGCAGGCAAGATCGAGTTCGTCGAGCCCGATTCCCTGCCGCAGCGGCCGGACTGGCTGACCGCTGCCGGCGAAGAGATCTGGATCGAGGAGGTCGGCCGCGTCATGGCGAGCCGGCTGGCCAGCGAGAAGGACAGCACCATGTTCGCCAACTACTGCAACCTCCAGGGCGCGATCTCCCTGGCGTGGCGAGCTGGCGACGTGCCACCGGCGGCGATGCTGATGGAGGCCCGCAAGATGGCGGAGCAGTTCGGCCTCTTCGGCGCACGGAGCCGGGTGAAGTCGAGCGGCGGACCCGGCGGGCTGCCTTCCGGCCCGGTCGCCAACCCCTTCGTGCGCAATGGCCGCGGCTGAGGCGTCGCAGGATCACGCCCGGGACTATGTCGGCGTCGCGCTCGCCTACGCGAAGGCGGCCGCCGCCGACAAGAAGGGGCGGAAGTTCTGCAAGTGGGTCCGGCTGGCAGCGCAGCGCCACCTGGACGACCTGAAGCGGGCCAGGCGCAACAAGGCATGGGGGTACCGGTTCGACCCCTGGCACGGCAACGACGTGTGCGACTTCATCGAGAAGCTGCCGCACATCGAGGGGCAGTGGGACACGGCGACGATCACGCTGGAGCCGGCGCAGGTCTTCTGGCTGGTGGTGGTCTTTGGCTGGCGCCGCATCGCCGACGGCCGGCGCCGGTTCACGAACGTCTACATCGAGGTGGCGCGCAAGAACGCGAAGTCGACGCTGACGGCCGGGGTGGTGCTCTACTGCTTCACCTGCGAGGGCGAACCGGCACCCTACGTCTTCATCGGCGCCACGACCGGCGCGCAGGCCCAGAAGGTCTTCCACCCGGCCCGCATGATGGCCCTGAAGACGCCGGCCCTGTGCGAGGCGTTCGGCCTGAAGGTCTGGGCCAAGAGCATCACGGAGCCGGGCGGCGGCTACGTCCAGACGATCAACAGCAAGGCCAGCACGCAGGACGGCCACAACCCGCACGTCGCGGTGCTGGACGAGCTGCACGCGCACAAGGACCGGGCGCTGCACGACGTCATGCGATCGGCGATGGGCGCCCGGAAGTCGCCGCTGTTCTGGAAGATCACGACGGCAGGCTTCAGCACGCACGGCGTCTGCTTCGAGCAGCGCCGGATGGTGGTGAAGATCCTGGAAGGAGCGCTGGTCGCCGACCACTACTTCGGGGTCATCTACACGCTCGACACCGCGGCCGACTATGACGATGGCCGGCCGGACGACGACCCGTTCGACGAGACGAAGTGGATCAAGGCGAACCCGCTGCTGGGCGTCTCGGTGCAGCTCGACGAGCTGCGGGGCTTCGCGACCGAGGCGCGGAACTCGCCGGAATCGGAAGGCGAGTTCCGGACGAAGAGGCTGAACCAATGGCTGAATGCGTCGTCGGCCTGGCTGAACATGGCGAAGTGGCAGGCCTGCGCCGACCCGACGCTGAGCTGGGACGACTTCGACGGGCTGGAATGTTTCGTCGGGGCCGACCTCGCCGACAAGGACGACATCTGCGCCCTGGTGCTGGCGGCCTTCGATCGCGACGGCCGGCTGCTGATCAAGCCGGTCTTCTACCTGCCGGAAGCGGTGCTGACGAACGCCACGCACGGCGAGGGCGAGGACGAGGCTCCCTACCGGACCTGGGCGAAGCAGGGGCATATCCGGCTGACCCCGGGAGACTGGGTCGACCACAACGAGGTTGAGCGGCAGATCCGGGAGTGGCGGGAGCGCTACGCGGCCCGCAGGGCCACCTTCGACCAGTTCGCCGCGGCCCAGGCCATGGCGACCCGGCTGAACGAAGACGGCGACCCTGACCGGCCGTTCGCGGGCGTGCTGCCGAAGAACGCCCGGAACGTGACGGATCCGGCGATGGACCTGGAGGCCCGGGTGAAGGCGGGGCCGCACCGGCTCCGGCACGACGGCAACCCGGTCATGAACTGGATGGCGTCCAATGCTGTGGTCACGCGCCGCGTCGACGGGACCATCATCCCGAAAAAGGAGTCGCCGATGTCGCCGAACAAGATCGACGGCATCGACGCGGCGGTGAACGCTATCGCGCCGGCTGTGGCCGTCCAGGCGGAAGAGAAGCCGCTGACCACGGAGAGCATCTTTGGAGGGATCGCGTGATGTGGCCTTTCAGGCGCAAGGAGGCCCGGCGGTCCCAAACCTGGGACCAGTGGCAGAACATCCCGTTCTTCGGCTACGGGGCGACCTCGGCGGGCGTGTCGGTGACGGCAGAGAACCCGATCACCCACCACACGGTGTTCTCCTGCATCAACGTCATCGCCGAGGGCTGCGCGATGCTGCCGCTCTACCCGTACCGGGAGCGCGGCCCGAACCGGAAGATGGCGACGGACCACCCGCTGTATGAGCTGCTGATCACCAGCCCTTGCCCGCACATGACGGCCTTCGCCTTCTGGAAGCTGGTCTTCTTCGAGAAGCTGCACTACGGCAACCACTACTCGCTGAAAGTCTTCGATCGCGACGGCCGGCTGCGGGAGCTGTACCCGGTCGAGAACGGACGGGTGCAGCCCTTCTGGTACCGGGATCCGATCGACGGCCTTCCCCGGCGGGCCTACCGGATCAGCGCCCCGAACGGAGCGCAGGCGACGTTCCTGGAGGACGAAGTCTTCCATGTCCAGAACCTGCCGATCCTGCGCGGGCCGAACTACGGGTTGATGGGCGTCTCGGTCTGGCAGCACTACCAGGCGGAGACGATGGGCGGCGCGCTGGCCACGAACGACTTCGCGGCGAAGTCCTTCGCCAACGGGGCCAGCCTGTCGGGCATGATCAGCGTTGCCGGGAAGCTCGAGCCGGACCAGTCCAAGGAACTCCGCGAGCTGGTGACGGAGGCGTATGCCGGGGCCAACAACGCCGGCAAGATCGGCGTGTTTGGCGGTGAGGCCAAGTTCACGCCGATGAGCCAGGACGCGCAGAAGGCGCAACTCCTGGAATCCCGGAAGTTCGACCGGTCGGTCATCGCCGGCATCTTGCGGGTGACGGCCCACCTGATCAACGACCTGGAGAAGGGCACCTTCTCCAACGTCGAGCACCTGGACCTCGCCCACTTCAAGCACTGCCTGACGCCCCACCTGATCGACCTGTGCCAGACGATCCACAAGGATCTGCTGACGCCGGGGGAGCGGGCGACGTTCTACGTCGAGCACGACCCGACCATCATGCTGATGGGCGATCAGAAGACGCTGGGCGAGGTGCTGGAGAAGGCCGTTCAGAACGCGCGCATGACGCCGAACGAGGCGCGAGCGTTCACCAATCTGCCGCCGAAGGAAGGCGGGGACGAGCTGTACATCAACTCCGCTTCCGTGCCGCTCCGCCTCGCTGCGGAGGGCAAGGCGGCCGAGGCGGCCGAGGCCGCAGAGAACGCCAAGAAGCCGAAGGAAGACGCCGATGCTGACGCTGATGCCTGAACTGGACGGCGAGAAGCCGGCCGATCTGGAGGTGCGCTTCGCTGTCGATGCGGAGATGCGGGCCGAAGACGACGCCACCCGGACCCTGAAGGGCTACGCGGCGGCCTTCGGCGTGAAGACCAAGATCCGCTCCTATGCGGGCGAATTCGAGGAGTGGCTTGATCGGGGCTGCTTCGCCGACACCCTGTCGAAGGGGGCCGATGTCCGTGCGCTGGTCGAGCACGATCCCCGCTCGCTGCTGGCGCGGACCGGCGCCGGCAACCTGATCCTGGAAGAAGATCAGAAGGGACTTCGCTTCTCGCTGACTCTGCCGGACACCCAGCTCGGGCGCGACACCTACGAGAACGTGCGGGTGCGGAACTTCACCGGCATGTCCTTCGGCTTCCGGCCGAACAAGATGAAGCAGGACTTCGACGAGCGCGGCCGCCTGGTGCGGGTGTCGCATCAGGCGGTGGACCTGCGCGAGATCACCATCACGTCGATGCCTGCCTACCCGAAAACCAGCGTGGCGATCCGCTCGCTGTTCACCCGGCCCGGCGCGCCGCCGGCCGAAGACCTGGCCTTGCGGCTCCGTCTCGCGAAGCTGCGGGCCTGACCCCTCGACCCTGAAAAGGAAGCCCACCATGAACCGACGTCTTCTGACGGCGGCGCTCGCCGTTTGCCTCGTGCTGGCCGGCGCTCTCTTCCTCGGCATCGTCCACCCGGCCGCCGCCCTCGCGGCCGCTCCGGTGTCGGACCTGCACTCCCTCCCCCCGGAATTCCTCTCCCTGGCGCTGGGCGGCTTTACGCTCGCCGAGCTGCGGCAGAAGCGCTCCAAGCTGGTGGCCGACATGGAGGCCATCACCAAGGCCGACCTGACGGACGAGACCCGCGCGGCCTTCGACAAGCACGAGGCGGACCTGAAGGCGCTGGACGAGGACATCAAGCGCGCAGAGCGCATGGAGGAGGTCCGCCGCTCCGCCGCGGCCTCGCAGGCGCCGAATGATCCTGGCGACGGCCCGGCAGACCCGATCGAGCGGAGGGCCGCCGTGCCGGCCACGCCGGCGGCGCAGCGCGACATCGGCGAGGAGTTCGGCGCCTTCGTCCGCTCCTACGCCATGGCGCAGTTCCAGTTCCGCAACGACGGCCGCGTCGTCGCCCCGGCCGCCATCGCCAGGGAACTCTACGGCGAGCGGCACCACGTCACCGAGGCGGTCACCCGCGCCCAGACGCTGAGCGACAACGCGGCCGGCGGCTTCCTCGTCCCCCAGAACTACGCCGCCGGCATCATCGGCCTGTTCGGCCCGCGGACCGTCGTCCGCAAGCGTGCGCAGGTCGTGCCGGGCAATGCCTCGTACCTGAAGGGCAAGACCGGCGCCTCGGTCGGCTATGTCGGCGAGAACGAGCAGGGCGCCGTGACCGGCGTCACCTGGGGCCTCATCGACATGAAGGAGAAGGACATCTCCGCCATCCTGCCGATCAGCAAGAAGCTGCTCCGCAACACGGCCTTCGGCGTGGAGACCTACTGCCGGGACGAACTGTCCCGCGCCGCGGCCGAGTTCGAGGATCTGGCCTTCCTGCGCTTCGACGGCACCGGCAAGCGCGTGAAGGGCTACCTGCACGCGATCCCGGCCGCCAACAGGATCGCGGCCATCAACAAGACGGATCCGACGGCGGCGGAGATCCGCAAGGATCTGGTGAAGATCCTGCTGAAGCTGGCGGAAGCCAACGTGACCATGATCAATCCGGCGTGGTTCATGGCGCCCCGCACGCTGCTGTTCCTGCAGAACCTGTACCAGGGCGACTTCCTGGCGTTCCCGACGCTCCAGGGCGAGAACCCGACCCTGATGGGCTATCCGGTGGACACCACGACCCAGATCCCGACCAACCTGGGCGCGGGCAACAACGAGTCGGAGATCTACTTCGGCTCTCATGGTCACGCGATGATCGGCGACACGGTCACCATGTCCCTGTCGACGTCCGATCAGGCGTCCTTCAAGGACGCCAGCGGCACGCAGGTGAACCTGTGGGCGCAGGGCATGCTCGGCATCAAGCTCGACATGTCCCACGACTTCGCCCTCCGGTACGAGCAGGCGTTCGGCATGCTCACCGGGGTGAAGTGGGGCTCGGCCTGAGCGCCGGCCTGACCTGAACCAGCGGATGGGGCGCCTTCGGGCGCCCCTTCGCTTTCCGGGATATCCTTCGGGAGACAGAGAGCATGTTCACCCCCGCCTTCGGCCGCGACGACGCGGCCCTGATCCGGTCGGTCTTCGCCAAGGCCGAGTACGATCTGACGGCCGGCGCCGGCACGGACAATTCCGAGCAGACCGCCGCCGCGCTCGACCTTCGGGACGACTTCGATACCGTCCGCTTCGGCTCGCTGACGGCCGCGATCTCCGCCACCGCAACCCTGGCGGCCGGCCAAAGCCTGACCGTCACGGCCATCTTCGAGCACTCCGAGGACGGTGTGACCTACACCGAGATCGGCACGGACGAGACCGTGCTGACGCTCACCAGCGCCGCGGGCGGCACGGTGACGGGTTCGGGCGTCATCGGCTGCAACCTCGCCGAAGCCGAGCGCTTCGTCCGGGTGAAGTACACGCCCGACCTGTCGGCCGCTGGCACGGACACGGCGAAGGTCGGCTCGGTCTACCTGCTGACCAGCCCGACCGCGATCTGATCGACCCCGGGGCGGGCTCCGGCTCGCCCCTGATCCTCCGGAGGCTCCCATGGCTGCTTTCCTCGCCGACCCGCCACCGCTGCCGACCAAGGGCTACAGCCTGCGCCAGCGGATCCCTGAGGGCGTGAACCCCCTCGTGCGCGTCGCAACTCGGCTGCTCGATCGTAACGAGCTGCACATCCATCGCGGCCGCGTCACGATCCTGCCGCTCGTCCAGCCTGACGACATAATCGCCGTCGGGTACCCGGACTGAGGTGCCCAGCTTCTTCGCCGAGCCACCGTCCGAGCCCGTCGCCCAGCTCACCTTGGCCACGCGCCTGCCGCTGGGCGTGGTGCCGGCGGTCTGCGTCTCCGGCCGGCTGCTCGACCGGGCAGAGATCGAGGTCGACGCCGGCACCGTCACGCTCCTGTCGGCGGTCCAGCCTGACGACATCATCGCCGTGGGGTATTCCATGCCGACCATCACCCCGCCCGCCGACCAGGGCGAGGCGCCGCCGTTTCGTCTCGCTCCGCCGTCCCGCCGCGTGCCCCTTGGGCCGGTGGCGAGCCGCGTGGTCCAGCTTTAGGGGGCCGCCATGCTGAGCCCTGCACAGGCGGAGAAGGCATTCCCTGGAAAGCTGGACCCCAACGAGTTTCTCGACTTCTCGATCACCTGCGGCCCGGAGATGGCGGCGACGGGCCAAGAGATCGCATCCGTCGTCTGGGAACTCTCCGATGCCGCGGTGGCCGCCGGCATCACCAAGGATCGGGAAGCGCACGACGCCAACAACGCCACGGTCTGGCTCTACGTGCTGCCCGAGGCGCAGACGGCGGCGATCTTCGACTATCCGGGCACCGACTTCGTCCTCCAGGTCACCGTGCAGGACACGGCCGGACGCATCTACGAGCGGACGATCCGCTTCACCGTGGGGCAGCGATGAGCGAACGCATCACCGTCACTGCCGGCGACCGGGAGTTTCCCGGCGCGCTGTCCGGCACCCGCCTGACCTGCCTTGCCTGCCAGGCGGGCGAGGCCCTGGCCGAGGGTACCGTGATCGAGATCGACAGCCGGCGCTGGCGCGTCGCCTCGATCCGGGACCCCTACGCCCTGACCGAAGCCGAAGCCAAGCGGACGATTGAGGGCCGCATCATCGGAAAGGCGAGCAACACCGCCGTGTCCAAGATGGTCGCCGAGGCGAAGAAGGACTTCGGCAAGTTCCTGATGGCCGAACTGGTGGAGGAGACCGGACATGCCCGTCCGCATCATCACGCCAACCACCGAGGAGCCGATCGACCTGGAGGAAGCGCGGGCACATCTGCGCGTCGACCATGACTACGAAGACGACACGATCGGCGCGCTGATCGCGGCGGCCCGCGACCTGGTCGAGGGGCACACCGGCCGGGCCTTGGTGGCGCGGACGCTGGAGATGACCGCCGACCGCTTCCCCGGCCCCTGCAAGGCGCTGCGGCTGGAGTGGCCCCCGGCACTGGAGGTGGCGTCCATCTCCTACATCGACCCTGACGGCGCGACGCAGGTCTGGCCGGCCGACCAGTACCAGGTCGACACCCGGAGCGTCCCGGCGCGCATCCTGCCCATGCCGGGCGCGTCCTGGCCCGCCACGGCTGACCGGCTGGGCGCGGTCACCGTCGCCTACACCGCCGGCTACGGCGCCTCCGCCGACGTGCCGGCCGGGATCAAGGCGGCGATGAAGCTGCTGATTGGCCAGTGGTATGCGAACCGCGAGGCCGTGAACGTGGGCAACATCGTCAACGAGATGCCCTTCGCGGTGAAGGCGCTGCTGTCCCGCTACGTCGTGATCGAGGTGGCGTGATGGCCGGGGCAGGGGATCTTGACCAGCGCGTCACGATCGAGCGTCCGGAGCGGGCGCCGGACGGCGGCGGCGGGCATACCGTGACCTGGGAGCCGGTCGCCACGGTCTGGGCCGCGGTGGAGCCGCTGTCCGGCCGGGAACGCCTCCAGGCGCAGCAGGTGCAGTCGGCGGTCACCTACCGGATCAGGATCCGGCGCCGGGCCGACATCACCGCCGGCATGCGGGTGGTCTGGTGTGGCCAGGTGACGAACATCCGGGCCTGCCCCGACCCGGGGCCGCGGGCGGCGTTCATGACGCTCGACTGCGAAGCGGGAGTGGCGATCTGATGGCCCGGAAAAGCCGCGTCACCGGCGCCACCAAGCTGCAGCGGCTGCTGCGCCGGCTGCCCGACAGCATCACGGCGGGGGTCAAGCAGGAGATCCGGGAGGCGGCCGAGGTCGTCCACTTCGAGGCGCTGAAGGCCATCCCGCGCGAGGGAGTGAATCCCTACGCGACGGGCGAACTGCGCAGCAGCTTCCGCGTCAATATCGACAAGAAGGGGCTGCGGGCGCGCATCGGGAGCTTCGGCCGGAACCGGTCCCGTCACGCCCATCTGGTCGAGTTCGGGACCAAGGCCGGCCCGCGCAAGGCCGTGGACGGCAGCATGTACCAGCATCCCGGCACCCCGGCCCAGCCCTTCCTGCTCCCCGCCTACAAGAAGCACGCCCGGGTCAACCGCGACCGCATCCGGGCAGCCATCAACCGGGCGCTCAGCGCCGCGGCGAGAGGTAGAGGGACCCCATGAGCCTCGCAGCCTGGGAACTGCAGCGCGCGGTCTACGCGGCGCTGACGGCGGCGCTCGACCCGGTGCCGGTCTACGACGATGTGCCGGCCGGCGCCACCGGCGCCTACGTCACCGTGGGCGAAATGACCGCGGCCGATGCCTCGGACAAGACGCAGGACGGCGAAGACCACACGCTCACCCTGCATGTCTGGTCGACCTATCCCGGCAAGAAGGAGGTCAAGGAGCTGATGGCGCGGATCAAGGCTGCGCTCCACGACCAGCCCCTGGCCATCGTCGGGCACGATCTCGTCAGCCTCCGCTTCGAATTCGCGACCGATTTTCTCGATCCGGACGGCATCACGCGGCACGGCGTGATCCGCTTCGGCGCCTTCACCACCCCCAGCAAGGAACCATCGAATGGCTAAGGAACTCGGTACCAACGTCCTCGTCTACGTCCGGCCGGTCGGCGACGAGGACGCCTTCACCGTCATCGCCGGGCAGCGGGATTCGCAGATGACCCGCACCCGCCGGTCGGTGGACAGCACGGACAAAACCACGAAAGGCTGGGCGACGTCGTCGCCCGGCCTGAAGGAGGCGAGCATCACCTGCTCGGGCCAGTGCGTATGGCCCGATGCCGACGGCCTGGGCGTCGTGGACGAAGCCTGGGACGACGAGGCCGCGACGGGCGGTCTGGTCGAGGTCTACTGCCAGCTCAATGCGGCCGGCAAGGGCTATCACGGCACGGCCGCCGTCGCGTCCTGCGACATCTCAGGCGCGGCGGAGGACCATACCACCTACAGCATCACCCTGAACCCGAACGGCGCGATGACGGCCGTGGAGACGATGACGATCGACACGGCCGCCGGCACGGCGACCATTCCGTCGTAAGGGAGGCTCCTGATGAGCATCGCGAACCCCCATCGCGGCGAGGTCGCCGTGACGCTGGCCGGCGTGGACTACGCCGCCCGGCCCGACTACACGGCGATCGTCGCCTGGGAGGAGAGGTCCGGCCGCATCACGGCCGAACTCGCCCTGCGCTTCGGGTCCGGCGTCTTCGCCATGAAGGAGCTGGTGGCCGTGATCCATGCTGCGCTCGCTTCCGGCGGGGCGAAGCTGTCCGTCGAGGAAGTCGGGCAGATGGTCGTCGAGGAAGGCGCGCTCGACCTGCTGAAGCCGGCGGCCGTGCTGCTGCGCAACGCGCTCACCGGCGGCAAGGAGCCCAAGCCGGGGGAGCCGGCGGCGGCGGAGACGGGCGCATCCCCTTCCGCCGCCTGATGAAGACGGCCGCCGCGATCGGGTGGCGGCCGACGGAGTTCTGGGCCGCCACCCCGCACGAGCTGCTGGCCGCCATCGACGGCTGGAACCTCGCGCAGGGCAGCAAGGAAGCCCTGCGCGAGGAGCGCGAGGAAGAGTTCGCGGCGTTCAAGGCCGGGCTGGGACGAGGCACATCGTTCGCTCCCTAATATTCGACATGCTCGAAAGTGGTAGATATCATCGAGCGGTCACAGGCTCCTGTTGGGCTTGGCGTGGGGAGGGCTATATGCTTCGAGGATTGCGGTGGGGGCGAGTGGCAGTGCTCGCTATGGCAGGCTCTTTGTTTCTGGGGGGATGCGCTCTGACGGAAGAGGCTATCCCGGTTGTGTATACGGCGCCTGCCAGTTACCCAGCCGTCCCCGGCGCGGAGGCGGTGACCGTCAATGTCTCCTCTGCAGATGTGAGGTTGACCAACCGCGATCGTGTCTCATCCAAGAAAAACGGCTTTGGTGTGGAGATGGCAAGGATCACGTCGGAAAACGATGTGGTCGCAGAGATCGGAAACGCTGTTCAAGCAGAACTAGCCGCTCTTGGTTATAAAGTCGGGCACGGAGGAATTGACGTCTCAGTCGAGACGCAAACCGTCTACGCCGATTTCAAGCCGGGGCTTTGGAGTGCAGACGCTGTAGCCGAGGTTGCTTTCAATCTCACGGCTCGCGAGCCTGATGGCGCTATCATCTACAGCCGCATATACAAGGCCGCCGGGACGAACCGCGACATCATGCTCATGACCGGAGCCAATGCACGGCCCGCGCTCGAAGCGGCTCTTCGTGATGCCGTGCAGTTGGTGGTCAGGGATGCCGGCCTACACAAAGCTCTTGTGAAGGCGGGATCACGACCATCCTTGGCTCGTGCACCGACATCCTGATCTCATTCTCTTTTCATCTCTTTGCGATGAGGGGCGGCTTCGGCCGCCCTTCTGCTTTTCGGGGGATCAGCAATGGCCCAGCTCGACGGCCTGTATGTGGAGATCGGGGCGACGACGTCGCAGCTACGCTCGGAGCTGGCCCGCGCGGAGCGCGCCACGGGGCAGGCGGCGGCGAAAATAGAGCAGCAGGCCTCGCGCGCGGAACTGGCGATCGAGGGAATCGGCCGGGGCATCAAGGGCGCGCTGGTCGGCCTGTCGCTGGGCGCCGTCGCTCAGGACGTCCTGGGCACGGTGGTCCAGTTCGAGAAGCTGGACGCGCGCATAGCCCGGCTCACCGGCTCGCAGCAGGCCTTCGCCGAGACGCAGGAATACCTGTCCCGGACGGCCGATGCGCTGGGCACCGATCTCGCCACCCTGACCGACAGCTATGCTGGCCTGCTCTCCCTGCAGGAGGGCGGCAAGATCACCCAGGAGCAGGGCCGGCAGCTCCTGGAGGGCCTGGCCAACGCGTCGGCGGCGCTCGGCGTCCAGACCGCCCAGGTCGGACAGGTCTTCTTCGGCCTGCAGCAGGCCCTGGGCTCGGCCTCGGTGACGCTGGAGGACGTGCGCCAGGTCACCGACCCGCTGCCGGGCCTGTTCGACAAGATCGCGGTGGCCGGCGGCAAGACCTCCGGCACCTTCAAGCAGATGATCAGCGACGGCAAGGTCACCTCGCAGACCTTCTCCGGCCTGCTGATCAAGGCCCTGGACGAGTACCAGGGCGCCGCGGGCGAGATGGCGGACCTGGTGGGCGGCTCGTGGACGCGCCTGAACAACGCCTGGACCCAACTGAAGCGGGCGCTGGCGGAGCCGATCAGCGACACGCTGACGCCCGTGCTCAACGCCGCGACGGTGGCGACGAACGGGCTCGTGGAGAACCTCGACGATGTCGCCGACGTCGTCACCCTGGTCGGCGGCACCATCGGCGCCGCGCTGGTCGCCCGGGGCCTCACCCCGGCGATCGCCCGCACGAAGGAGTTCGTGGCGGCCCAGGTGGCGATGCGCACGCAACTGGCCCAGGCCACGGGGCACATCCTCGCGAAGGAGGCGGCACTGCGGAAGGTCGCGGCTGCCAACCTGGAAGCGGCGGCGGCGGAACAGGTGGAGGCGCAGCATGCGCTCCGCTCGGCGCAGGTGACTGCGGCGGCGGCGGAAGCGCGCCATGCCGAAGCCATTGCGATGCTGCGGAATACCGCAGGCAAGGCCGGGCAGCTCGCGGCGACGGAGCGGCTGGAGGCGGCCGAGCGGGCGCTGACGGCGGCGCAGAACCAGCTCGCGGCGGCCCAACTCCGGGAGGCGGAAACGTCGGCTGCCGTGACGATGGCGCAGGGCGCGCAGGCCGGCGCGATCCAGCGCACCACCCTGGCGGCGACCCTCGCCGCGCGGGCTCAGGCCGGACTGAAGGCCGCCATGGCTTTCGTCGGCGGGCCGATCGGTCTAGCCCTGACCGGGCTCGCTGCGGGCTATTTCCTGCTCAGCACGCGCACCGACGAAGCGGAGGCGGCCCAGGAGCGCTACAACGAGATGGCCGACAAGGCCAAGCGCATCATGTCCGAGCTGGAGGGCGCAAGCGGCGAGCGGCGGAAGTCGCTCGAAGCAGAAAAGCGTATGTCTCTCGAGGCGGCAAAGGCCGAGGTCGACAGGGCTGAAGCTGCCGTGGCGGCCGCCATCATGCTGGAGGAAGCGAAGCTGGCAGCCACGGCGGGGCCGATGGATCCGGCTACGCTGGACGACATCATCGACAGTGACGGGGTGATCAAGAATCTCCGCCGGCTGGCGGCGCAGGCTCGCGCAGCGCGCGATGTCGTCCGGGCGGAACTTGGCGAATTCGATGACGGAAAGTCCGGACTCTTCAGGGATCCTCCGGACCTGCCCCCAGCCACCGAGGACGACCCCAAGGGCACCAAGAAATTCGACAAGGTCACCGCCGACCTGAAGGCCGAGCGGGTCGAGCTGACGATGACGAGCCGGGAGCGGTTCATCTCGGCGCAACTCCGGAAGCTCGACG
>CAYYZC010000005.1:18918-35159 GCA_964475605.1 uncultured Chelativorans sp. | reverse complement strand
TTTCGCGGCTGAAACCACCTTCGCTCCGGGCCGATCGCGTGCGGTCCGGAGCAAGGATCGTTTCCCGCTGACGATGGCAGGTGGTGCCTTCGCCTTGGCGTTACTCTACTTATCAAAACCAGTGGCCAAACGGCCTCATAAGGGCGTGGCCAGACGGGCTCAGGGGCCTAGCTATGCGCACTAATGGGGAACTCATGCTGCTTTTACAGGTTGATAACGGCGACGCTTCTATGGTTCTGTGACCTAGATTCGCGCCTTTGATTTGGAGAAAAAATGACCACCGCTCTGGAAGCACTGGTTGCAAAAGCCCAGAAGATTCAAATGACTGAAGGGCAATTGCGCGAACAGCGCCTCAGCTTTGTGTATGGCAACACTCATATCGAGAACGAGCGCATCACTCGCGAAATGGTCGCGGCGGCGGACGCAAAAGTGGCAGACGAGGAAGCGACTTCACGCTGAAATGAGCGAGGACCGACACAGTCAAGCGGATCCTGTCGAGCTCATTACTGATTCCGACGAAAAAGCCCGTCGCGAAGCCGAAAACGGCGTCAGACAATTCAAGGAAGCTCTGGAGATAATCCGGGCTTCCATAAACAGGGGCGACAACCCTTCATTCAAACTGTCGCAGGCGATAATTCTACGGCTGCATCAAAAGGCTCTAGAGGGCATTCACCCTCTGGCCGGAACCTATAGAAATTCTCCCGTCTACATTGGCAAGAGCGACCATTTTCCGCCGGAGCATACGGAGGTCCCGGACCTAGTCGCCGACATGTGCAGCTACGTGAATAGCAACTGGCATATGTCTGCGATTCATTTGGCTGCGTACCTTCTCTGGCGAATGAATTGGATACATCCGTTTGCCGATGGGAACGGAAGGACGGCGCGTGTTGTGTCCTACGTTGTTCTAAGCGTGAAGCTCAATAGCATTCTGCCGGGCACTCCCACCATCCCTGATCTCATCGCGGCCGACAAGACGCCGTACTACAAGGCGCTGGAGGGAGCCGACGATTCCCGGAGGCGGGAAATTGTTGCCGTCGCTGATATGGAAGCCATGCTTGAAGGCATGCTGGCCCAGCAACTCTTAAAGGCAACCGAAGAGGCTTCTGTATAAGAAGAAAGGATTCATTCCGCCGTCTTCTTTGCCGGCCGCGCATTCTTCGGATTTGATGCTTTGTCAGGGTGATAATGTCAACGCCCGCGAGTGGCTCGAACCTCACACAGAGGCGAAGTGAGTGGCGGGTGCATGGCTCGACCGGAGCCCTCGGCGCGCCCTTTCGAGGGCCATATCTGCCCCGCGCACTCTTATTGACACTTCGTTAGAAACGACGCATGATCTAACAATCGTTAGCTAAGTAAGCCCTCGCTGCCGCCGTCGGCTTCGTGGAGGATGGCGCGCAGTTTGCGAGGGGCGCTGGGCTGTGACGACCGCGAACCGGGTGGGGGCGAACGAGCCTGCCGGCCCGGCCAGCACATTCGGAAAACGCACTCGGGAGGAACCGAAATGATCAGCAAACTGGTCGCCCTCGTGGCGGCGCTGGCCGCGACGACCGGCGCGGCATTCGCACAGACGAATTTTACTCTCGGCCACGCGCATCCCGAGAGGGGCAGCTACCACTTCATCGCGTTGAAGTTCCAGGAGGAGCTGCAGAAAGGCGGCCTCGACGTCACCATCTTCCCCGATGCGGCGCTGGGCGGCGAGCTCAAGATGGTCCAGAGCGTGCGCAGCGGCGCGGCCGATTTCGCGATCGTGAGCCAGCCGGCCATCGAGAACTCGGCGCCCGAGTTCCGCGTGCTGTCCCTGCCTCACCTGTTCGACGGCATGGATCACGCAAGCGCGGTCCTGCATGGCGAGCTGGGCCGGCAGTTCCTCGATGTCCTCGGCAAGTACGACATGGTCGGCTTCGACTGGGGCGCGGTCTACGAGCGCAGCGTCGCCGGCACCAAGGCGATCGAGAGCATCGACGACATGGCCGGCCTGAAGATCCGCGTCGTCCAGTCGCCCGCCTTCGTCAAGGCCTATGAGGCCTTCGGCGCCCAGCCGACGGCAATGGCCTATGGCGAGCTCTTCCTGGCGCTTCAGAACGGCGTCGTCGACGCGACGGAGTTGGCCACCGGCCAGATCATGTCCGACGGCTTCGCCGAGGTCATCACCCACTATTCCGTGACCCACACGAACTACATTCCCTCCCTGCTCATCATGTCGGCTGCGAAGTTCAACTCGCTGTCGGCGGACGAGCAGGAGACGATCCGCGCGGCCGCCCGGGTGGCGATGGAGTACGGCGCCGAATATGTGCGCAATGACGACGCCGCGGCGGTCGAGACGATGAAGGCCAACGGCGTGGTCTTCAGCACCCCCGACATCGCTCCCTTCATGGAGCGCGCACGCGCGCACTGGGATGATATCCTGGGAGACCAGGCAGACGTTCCGGAAGTCCAGACCTTCATTGCCGAAGCCGAAAAGCTGCGCAAGAAGTAGGGCATCCTCCCAGGGCGGGGCGCGGTCTTGACGGCTGCGCCCCGCGACCATCCACGAGGCCGGCAATCCGTTTCGCGCGGTCGTCGCGGCAACGCGCCCGCCTTTCAGCTTCGACACGACATGAACAGCAACATCATCCTTCCGCTTCGTTCCGTGGCCGCATCGCGCGCCGGGCATCCCGCCTTCCTCTACGAGGGGCGCACCATCACCTATGCCGGCTTCATGTCCGACGTCGACAAGGTGGCCGGCCTGCTCGCCGAGCACGGGGTGGCGAAGGGAGACCGGGTGCTGATCTTTTCGCCCAACGCGCCCGAATACGAGGCGGCCTTCCTCGGCTGCTGCCATGTCGGCGCCGTCGCCGCACCCGTCAACGAGGCCTTCCGCCGGCGCGAGCTGCATCATATCGCCGCCAACTCCAGGGCCGACCTCGCCTTCGTGCATGCGACGCGGCTGCAGATATTCCGCGAGAACATCGACGATTCGCCATATGCGCCCTCGAAGATCGTCGTCATCGGCAATACGGAGCCGGTGGCGGGCGACGACAAGGTGCTGGGCTCGTTCGACGAGTTGGTTCCGGGCCGCGCGGCCGGCGAGGCCGCCCATTGCGCGCCCGACGACCCGTGCCTGATCGTCTACACGTCCGGCAGCACCGCCGCGCCGAAATCGGTGCTCCACACCCATGCCAGCGTCGGCTACCAGATACGCACCTATCCGGAGGTCTGGGACTATCGCCCGGAAGACGTCGCCTGCGTGTCGCCCCCGATGTCCTGGGTGTCCGGGCTGGTCATGACGACGGCGTCTCTGCTGGCCGTCGGCGCGACGGTCGCGCTGCTGCGGCGATTCCATCCCGAGCATGTGCTCGACACAATCGAGCAGCAGCGCGCAACCATGTTCTTCGGCACCATGTCGATGTACACCAAGATACTCGACGTGCTGCGTCACCGCGATGCCGACATCTCCTCGCTGCGCTTTTGCATGAACGGCGGCGAGCCCTGTCCCGAGAGCCTCGTGAAGCCCGCGGAGGCTCGCCTCGGCCTGCGGCTCGTTCAGGCATGGGCCTTCTCGGAGAATCATCCGCTGGTCGCCATGCGGGCGCATGACGTCGACGCGCCGCGCGCGACTGCCGGCCAGCCGGCGCCGGGAGTCGAGATCAGGCTCTGCGACCCGGACGGCAACGAGGTCCCTGACGGCACGCCGGGCGAGGCGCGCGTGCGCGGCCCCGGCGCCATGACCTGCTATTACGGCGACCCCGAGATGACCGCCGACAAGATGGACGCCGAGGGCTGGATCCGCACCGGCGACCTTCTGGTTCGCGACGGGCTGGGCTACCTGTTCGTGGTCGGCCGCGTCAGCGACATGATCATCCGCAGCGGGGCCAACATCGCGCCGGCCGAGGTGGAGACCGCGCTGCTCGAGCACGATGCGATCGCTGCCGCCTGCGTGGTCGGCACGCCGGACCGCGTGTCGGGCGAGGCGATCGTGGCCTTCGTCGCGCCGAAGCCGGGCCGGGAACTCTCCGCCGCCGAGCTCCACGAGCATCTCGCACCGCGGCTGGCGCGCTACAAGCTGCCCCAGGAGATCGTCTTTCGCGACGGCCTGCCCGTCACCGCCAATGCCAAGGTCGACCGCGCCGCCCTGAAGAAGGAAGCGGCAGCGCATTTCGAGGGCTACCCGGACAGGGCCGCCTGAACCCGCCGAGCCAGGGAGACTATCCATGCCAGAAGCCGGATCCGGCACCGGAACGGTGCTCGTCACGGGAGGCAACGGGGCGATCGGCCAGCTCGTCCTCGAGGAGCTTTCCGCACGCGGCGTTTCCTCCGTGGTGGTGAGCCGCAGCGGCTGGCGGAGCGAGGATCCGCTCGTCGCCTCCGCCGCAGCCGACATCCGGGACCTCGATGCCGTCCGCAAGATCATGACCGCGCACGGCGTCACGCGCATCATCCACCTGGCAGCCGTCCTGCTCGAATGCGACCGCGATCCGGTGATGGGCTTCTCGGTCAATGTCGACGGCACGCTGACGCTGCTCGAGGCGGCCCGCACCTCTCCCGGTTTCGGCCGCATCGTCTACGCCAGCAGCAAATCGGCCTTCGGCGCGTTCGAGGGCGAGTGGGGGCACCCGAACTATGCACCCGTGCGCGAGGATCACCCGCGCCGGCCCAACACGACCTACGGCATGACGAAGAAGGTGGCCGAAGACATCGCGACGCTTTATCGGAACCGCTACGGCGTCGACGTGATGGTGGCGCGCTTCGGCACGACATGCGGGCCGGGCAAGGGAGAGCGCCACGGCTCGTCGTCGGTCACCAGTGCGATGATCGAGGCGGCGGTCCGGGGCGAGCCATGCGCGGTGGCGCAGGGCGGCGACGAGCGGGACGACATCATCTACAATCTCGACATCGCCCGCGGCCTGGTCGAGGCGGCGCTCCGGGACGAGCTTGCGCACCACACCTATCATCTGGGATCGGGCGAGCTGATTACGCTTGCCGACCTTGTCGGCGCCATCCGCAAGATCGTGCCCGACGCCGATATCGAGGTCGGGCCCGGCCTCGACTTCATGGGTCTCGGCATGGGCAATTACTGCCTCATGGACATTTCGCGGGCCCGCGCCGATCTGGGCTTCACGCCGCATTCGCTCGATGACTGGGTGGCGGACTATATCCGCCGCTATCGCGCCATGCGGGCGGCCTGAGCCGGTACTTGCAGGGGGCTCACAGGTCCTCGCGCAAGCTGCGCAATACGGCCGGCGGCGGCGATTCGCGCGTCACGGTGAAGTCGGCGTTGCGGCGGGTGTAATAGCTGATGATCGTATGCTCGCTGATGAGCCAGCGCCCTTCGTGGCGCGCGAAGCGGGAATCGTAGCGACCGATCGCCGTGGAGACGACGTCGCTGTCCTTTCGTACCGACTCGGAGTCGAAATACATCGAGCTGCGGGGACCCTCGTCGTCGATCACGATGGCCGGCAGGAAGACCTTGTGGCGCACGAAGCGCCTGGGTGAGCGAATTCGCTCGAAATAGCCGACGAACCAGTCGCGGACGGCTTTGCTGCCGACATATTCCTCGTCGCCCTCGAAATGCGGTCGCAGCCTGATGTCGGGATGGAACACCGACAACATCTGGTCGAGATCGCCCCAATCGGCGGCAAAGCAGTAGATGCCGAGAAGGGTCTGCATGGCGACGTAGTCGTCTGCCGAAGCGCGCATGGTCTTCCTCCCGTGAACGTATCGATTCCGGCCTCCACCGGATCGAGCAGAACGCTATCGGTAGCATGCCCGGTTATGAGCTGCCAATCGTTTGTTTGATTGACGGTCGGGCGATGCCTGCCGCCCGCCTGCATGGCTTGCGCGGCCTCCGGGCAGGTGCTATTAAACAATCACTTGTTAGTTGGATAATAGGCTCGTTTGCGGCGCTGGCTTGCCGCCGTGGGGCGGGGCGTGCGATGCGCTTCGGCGTGTCGGGGCGGCCGCGATCGCCAGTGGGAGGATCATGCAGGACCCGGCATCCCGTTCCGGCTTCGTCCGCGGCCTTTTCGCCGTCATGGACATGATCAACCGCCTCGTCGGATATGCGATGGCGGCAGCGCTTGCCGTCATGGTCGTGTTCACGCTCCTGCAGGTGATGGTGCGCTTTCTGCTGACGAAGTTCGGCATTCTGATGTCCGTGCCGTGGACGGAGGAGATGGCCCGCTATCTGATGATATGGATCGTCTTCCTGGGCTCTGCGATCGCCTGTCGCAAGGGCCAGCTTATCGCGCTCGAATTCCTCGTCGATGCGGCCCCCGAGCCCTTCGGCCGCATTCTGCGCGTATGCGCGCTGGCGATCAGCCTCGTCTTCTTCGCGATGCTCGTATGGCTCGGCTGGCACTACGTGACCGGCAACTTCATCGAGCGCAGCCCGGTCATGCAGATCAGGATGAGCTGGGTCTACGTCTCGTTGCCGATCGGCGCCGTGCTGATGGTGGTCAACACGCTGTGCCTGGCCATCGAAGAGATGCACGGGCGCCATCGTCCGGCCGAAACCTATGTCGACTAGCGAGACGCAGCCATGATCGGACTGGTCGTCATCCTTCTCGTGGTGCTGCTGCTCATCAGCGTGCCCGTGGCCGTGTCGATGGGCGTCGCGCCGCTCGTCGGCCTTTGGCAGAAGGGCATCCCGCTCGTCACGATCCCGCAGAACGCATTCGAGGTCCTGGATTCCTTCGCGCTTCTGGCGGTCGTCTATTTCGTGCTGGCGGGCAAGCTCATGCAGACGAGCGGCATCGCGCGGCGCCTTGTCGCGCTTGCGGTGGCGCTGGTCGGCTGGATGCGCGGCGGCCTGGGCAGCGCCACGGTTCTCACGGCCATGATGTTCTCGACCATGTCGGGCTCCTCGGCCGCGACCGCCGCCGCCGTCGGCGGCGTCATCGACGAGGACATGCGCAAGCAGAACTACCCCGCCCCGTTCAGCGCTTCGCTGGTCGCCAGCGCGGCCGAGCTGGGCGTGGTCATTCCGCCCTCGGTCGCCATGATCATCTATGGCGTGATGACCGGCGTCTCCATCAGCGACCTGTTCCTCGCCGGCATCCTGCCCGGCGTCCTCATCTGCATCTCGCTGATCGTGCTGGTCTGGGCCTACAGTTCGATCAAGGGCTACGGCAACGTGTCGAGCAAGAGCTTCGGCGAGTGGCTGCGCGACGTCTGGGCCGCCTTTCGCGATGCATGGCTCGCCCTGCTGAGCCCGTTCATCATCCTCGGCGGCATCTATGGCGGCTATTTCACGCCGACCGAGGCGGCGGTGGTCGCCGTTGCCTATACGCTGCTTCTCGGGCTGGTCGTCTATCGGGAGCTCAAGATCTCGATGCTGCCGCGGCTCTTCTACGAGGCGGCATTCACCACCGCCGTGGTGATGATCATCATCGCCTTCGCATCGGTACTCGCCTATGTGCTGATCATCTATCAGGTCCCGGTCGTCATCTCGCGCTTCGTCGTCGGCGTGACCGACAATCCGCTCGTCTTCCTGCTCATCGTCAACATCCTGCTGCTCATCGTCGGGATATTTCTCGAAGGCGTGCCCGCCATCATCATCGTGACCCCGATCCTTGCCCCGATCGCACATTCCTTCGGCATCGACCCGGCGCATTTCGGCGTCATCGTCATCGCCAACCTCGCGCTCGGCATGGTGACGCCGCCGGTCGGGGTCAACCTGTTCATCACCTGCAGCACCTTCAACGTGCGAATGGAGCAGATGATGAAACCGCTCTCATGGTTCCTCGCCGTCCTGATACTGGACATGCTGCTGATCACCTATATCCCGTGGCTGTCGACGGCATTGATCCGGTGACGCGCTTGCCGATGGCTGCGCCGTTCCGGGAAAGCCTCGCCGTTCGACGCGAGGCCCGGTTCTGATGCGGCGCGGTTCCGGCGACGAAGCCGCTGCCGCCTCCGGCGTCTGGACGCACGGGCGGGGCGCGCGCCGCGTCGTGCCCTTCGCCGATGCGCCGTCGCCGGGCACGGTGCGAGAGGTGGCGCCGGGCGTGCTTTGGGCGCGGTTTCCGCTCCCCTATCGCCTGAACCACGTCAACGTCTATCTGCTGGAGGACGACGGCGGCTGGGCGATCCTCGACACCGCGACCGACGGCGCCGCCAACCGTGACCTGTGGACGCGGCTTCTCGAGGACGGACCGGACGGACGGCCGGTGACGCGGATCATCGCCTCGCACTTCCATCCCGACCATCTCGGCGCGGCGGGATGGCTCGTTCGCCGGACCGGCGCGCCGCTTCTCATGAGCAGGCCCGAGCATGAACTGGCGCTGGCGATGGAAAGCGAGCCGCTCGAGCGCTATTTCAGGCGCAACCGGATATACTATCTCCGGCACGGCATGCCCCGCGACGAGGTCGAGGCAAGCGTGGGCGTCGACAATGCCTATGCGACGAACATCTCGCCGATCCCGCGAAGCTCGCACTATCTGGCCGAGGGCGACACGCTCGACGTCGGCGGCAGGACCTTCCGCGTTCTGACCGGCTCCGGACATTCGCCGTCCCTGGTCATGCTGCACGACCCCGCCGACGGATTGCTGCTTTGTTCCGATCAGGTCCTGGCACGGATATCGCCCAACATAAGCGTCATGTCGGCCGTGCCGGACGCCAATCCGCTGGCCGCCTATATCGCATCTCTCGCCGCGCTCCGCAGGTCGGTGCCGGACGACGTGCTCGTCCTGCCGGGGCATGAACTCCCCTTTCGCGGATTGCATGTGCGTATCGATGAACTGACGGTGCACCACGAGGCGCGATGCGAGGCGATCGCTTCCGCCTGCCGGACCGAAGCGATCACGGTACGCCGGCTGGTCCCGCACATATTCGGCCGCGATTTCTCCGGCACGACCCTGTTGAACGCGGTGGGCGAAGCCGTCGCGCATGTGAACCTCATGCTCGCCGATGGACGGCTCGCCGCCTTCGAGAACGACAGCGTCCTGCATTTCCGCACCGTCTGAGACCACGCCTGTAATCGGCCAGGCCATCGGGCCGCAAGCATGCGCGGAACGAAGGCTCGCGGGCGCCGTCGCGGCAGCGCGCCGTGGCGTCGAGATGCTACTAACCAATCATTTGTTTGTTTATTGTCAGGGCCCTTTCCGCCTGCTATTGGAGAAAGGGGTCGGTGCCTTTCGAGGGTGCCGCGGGACCCATGCCGCGCCGGGCAAACGTTCGGGGTCGCGAGCGGATGCATGGCGCGCGGGAAGTGATCCGGGGGCACGTCCGGCTCGATGCCGCGTCACATGGAGGCGAATGTGGAAGATTGCTTTATCTACGACGCGGTGCGCACGCCGCGCGGACGCGGGAAACCCGACGGCGCGCTGCACGAGGTTCCGCCGCTGGACCTCGCCTCGCATGTGCTGTCGGCGCTGCGCGACCGCAACGGGCTCGACACTGCGATCGTCGATGACGTCGTGCTCGGATGCGTGATGCCGGTGGGCGATCAGGGCTCGAATGTCGGGCGCATCGCCGCCCTCAATGCCGGTTTCGCCGACACCGTGGCAGGCGTGCAGATCAACCGCTACTGCGCCTCCGGGCTGGAGGCCACCAACATGGCCGCCGCGCAGGTCATGTCCGGCCAGTCGGACGTGACCATCGGCGGCGGCGTCGAATCGATGTCGCGCGTGCCGATGGGCGCCGATGCCGGAGGCTGGTTCGCCGACCCCGAGATCGCCTTCAAGACCTACTACACGCCGCAGGGGATCGGCGCCGACCTGATCGCGACGAAATGGGGCTTCACCCGCGAGGACGTCGACGCCTATGCGGTCGAGAGCCAGCATCGTGCCGCCGCCGCATGGAAGGACGGACGCTTCTCGAAGTCGGTCGTGCCTGTGCGTGACGGGCTGGGGCAGGTGCTGCTCGACCGCGACGAGCATATGCGTCCCGAGACCACGATGCAGAACCTCGCCTCGCTGAAGCCGGCTTTCGCGTCGATCGGCGAGAAGATGGGATATGACGCCGTCGCCATCCAGCGCTATCCGGAGGTCCACGCGCTCGACCACGTCCATCACGGCGGCAACTCGTCCGGCATCGTCGACGGCGCTGCGGCGATCCTGCTCGGCAACCGCGAAGCCGGCAAGCGCATGGGCCTGAAGCCGCGGGCGCGCATCCGCGCCTTCGCGTCGATCGGGAGCGAGCCCTCCATCATGCTGACGGGCCCCGAGAAGGTGACGCGCAAGCTGCTGGCGCGCGCCGGCATGGATGCCGGCGACATCGACCTTTACGAGCTCAACGAGGCATTCGCGTCCGTCGTGCTCCTCTATCGCCAGCTTCTCGATCTCGATCCGGAGCGGCTCAACGTCAATGGCGGCGCCATCGCCATGGGGCATCCCCTGGGCGCCACCGGCGCGATGATCCTGGGGACCATGGTCGACGAGCTCGAACGCGCGGACCTGAACACCGCGCTCGTCACGCTGTGCGTGGGTGCCGGGATGGGCACGGCAACAATCATTGAACGGGTCTAGACGAACATGCAGAACCTTCGCTTCGACGTGGATGCCGACGGCATCGCGCTGATCAGCTTCGACATGCCCGGCCGTTCCATGAACGTGCTCAACGACGCGTCGATCCGCGACTACGGCGCCGCGGTCGACAAGGTGCTGTCGTCGCCCGACATCAAGGGCGCCGTCGTCACCAGCGCGAAGCCGGGCTTCATGGCCGGTGCCGACCTCGACTGGCTGCTCGAACTGGCGGAATCGGAGGGCACGGAACAGGAGCGCGCGCTGGCGGTCTACGAAGCGGTGATGGTGCTGCAGGAGGTCCTCCGGCGCACCGAGAACGGCGGCAAGCCATTCGTCTCCGCCATCGGCGGCCTTGCGCTTGGCGGCGGCTTCGAACTCTGCCTGGCATGCGGCTATCGCGTCGTCGCCGACGATCCTTCGATCCAGCTCGGCCTGCCCGAGGCGAAGGTCGGCCTGTTTCCGGGCGGCGGCGGCACGCAGCGCCTCTCGCGCATGCTCGGCCCGATGCAGGCCCTGCCGCTGCTCGTCGAAGGGCGCACCATGTCTCCCGGCGAGGCGCTGGAGCTGGGACTGGTCGACGAGATCGCCCCGGCCGGCGAGGTCGTCGCCCGCGCCAAGGCGCGGATACTGGCGTCCGGCCCCGAGGACTGGATCAAGCGCTGGGACCGCAAGGGCTTCAGGGCGCCGGGAGACGATCCGCGGACCCTGGACGGTTCGCTCGCCTTCGCCTTCGCCAATGCGTTGCACCGCAAGAAGTCCTACGGCAACTATCCGAACCTCGATGCCATCCACAAGGCCGTCTATGACGGGCTGAACGTGCCGCTCGACACCGCGCTGCGCATCGAGGCGCGCTACTTCGCGCAGATGCTGGTCGGCGACGCGGCGCGCAACATGGTGCGCACGCAATTCGTCAACCTGCAGAAGGCGAACAAGCTGACCGGCCGCCCGGCCGGCGTGCCTTCAAAACGCATCCGCAAGGTCGGCGTGCTCGGGGCGGGCATGATGGGCGCGGCGATCGCGCATGTCGCGGCGCGTTCCGGCATTGCCGCTGTCGTCATCGATCGCGACGAGGAGGCATCCGGCAAGGTGCTTTCCCATATCCGCAAGTCGTCGGCGCGCGACGTCGAGAAAGGGCGCATCTCGCCGGCGGACCTCGATCGCACGCTTTCCCTGGTGACGCCGACGACCGACTATGGCGCGCTGGGCGATGTCGATATCGTCATCGAGGCGGTGTTCGAGGACAGCGCGGTGAAGGCGGAGGTGATCGCGCGTGCGGAAGCCGCGATGGATCCTTCGGCCGTCTTCGCCTCCAACACCTCGACCATCCCGATCACCAGCCTGGCGGAATTCTCCCGGCGCCCGGAGCGCTTCATCGGCATGCATTTCTTCTCGCCGGTCGAGCGCATGCCGCTGCTGGAGATCATCATGGCGCAGCGGACCGGTTCGGAGGCGCTGGCGATCGCCATGGATTTCGCCAAGCAGACCCGCAAGACGCCCATCGTCGTCAACGACAGCCGAGGCTTCTATACCAGCCGCGTCTTCTCCACCTACACCGCCGAAGGCTGCCACATGCTGATGGAAGGGATCAGCCCGGCCCTGATCGAGAATGCCGGCCGCATGGCGGGCATGCCGGTCTCGCCGCTGGCGCTGTCCGACGAGGTCGCGCTCGACCTGATCCACCGCGTCAACCTTCAGACGGCGCGCGATCTTGGCCGCGACCATCCCGCAACGCCTGCCGAAGCGCTCATAAAGCGCATGGTCGAGCAGGAGAACCGCATCGGCAAGAAGGCCGGCAAGGGCTTCTACGACTATCCGGCGGGCGAGAGGAAGCGGCTCTGGCACGGACTGGCCGATATCGCGCCGCCGCGCGCCGACCAGCCCGAAATCGAGGAGCTCAAGCAGCGCCTGCTGGTCATCCAGGCGCTGGAGGCGGCACGTTGCCTGGAGGAGAACGTCGTCACCTCGGCCACGGACGCCGATATCGGCGCCTATCTCGGCTGGAGCTTCGCGCCTTGGACAGGCGGCCCGATCTCCTATATCGACACGCTCGGCACCGATCGGTTCGTCGCGCTCTGCCGCAGGTTCGAGCAGAGCTGCGGCGGCCGGTTCAGCCCGACCGACGGTCTCGTGGAGCTTGCCTCGAGCGGCGGCCGCGTGGCGCCGCAGCCGGCCGCGCACGCGGTCTGACGGAAGGCCGGCCGCTGCGCGAGACGGCGGCCGCGTCGATGCCGCCCTATGCGGTGGCGGATGCCGGCTCGGCGTCGCGGCTCAGCATCATCACGAACCAGTTCGCGACCGCGACCTCCTCGTCATGCTGGTTGAGAAGCGTCAGCGTCATGTCGACGATACCGACGCCGGGGATGGACCTGCTGGGCCGCGTGGCGTTCCACAAGGTGCGTACCCACAGCGTATCCCATTCGCGCACCGGCTTGCGGAAATCCCAGGTCCAGCCGAGATTGCAATAGCCGGTCCCTTCCACGCAGCCGAGCCGCTGGAACAGCGCGTCGGCGAGGTTGACGAGCAGCGGGGCGCAGACGAGCCGCCGGCCGTCCTCGTCGAGCCGGCTCGCCGAATGCGGGTCTCCGGTCCACTCCGCGAACATCTCGATATCGGCCGAGGTGATCGTGCGGCCCGGCGACAGCAGCCCTTTGCCGGGAACGTAATCCTCGAGATACATGCCTGTCGGCTGGAACTGGGGCATCAGGCTTTCCTCTTCACGCGGTAGCGGAACCGGACGCGCACCACGGGCTTCGCTCCGCCCTCCGTGCTGATCTCGATATTGCCGCTGACCGCACCGTCCGTGGCGCCGGTGGCCTCGACCTTCTCGACCGTCAGGCGCGACTGGATGGCGTCGCCGATATAGACCGGGTTGGGATACTTGATCTCCATTTCCTCGACCCCGGCCAGGCTGCCGGCGAACATGCCCTGGGCGTGGATCATGCCGATCCCCATGGCCAGCGTTCCGTCACCATGGATGATGCGTCGCCCGAAGGGCGTTCCGCGCGAATATTCTTCGTTGGAATGCGGCTGGCCGTCGCCGCCCCAAAGCGCGCAGAACAGGAGGTCGCGCTCGTTCAGCGTGCGGGGACCGGCAAGGAATTCGGAACCGGGCCTGAAATCCTCGAGCCAAAGCGTCTGCGGTGATGTGTCCAAAGCTGGCTTCCTCGTCCTTTCAGTTCCGTTTGCCGTCCGCGTCGCGGACCCGTGCGATATAGTCGCGGATCCAGCCGCGAAGGTCGAAACGGGGCTCATAGTCCGTCTCGCGGCGAGCTCGCGAGCCGTCGAGGCGCCCGTAGATGCCGCCATAGCCCATATAGTCCAGGCCCCCGCCCACCTCGATATCGGCAGACGGGATCTCCTCGCGGACGATCGCCGCGATGTCCCTGAGGGTGACGAGCTCGCCGCTGTCGAGATGAAGGACCGGCGAGAGCTCGCCCTCGGCCAGGCAGATCGTGGCGATGGCGTTGGCCACTTCGAGCGTATAGGTGATGTCGTCCCGCTGGTCCCCGCCCTGCGCGATGCGGACCGGCTTGCCGCGAACCGGATCCTCGACGATCTGGCTGAGCATGTAGGCGCCGGCGTGCTGCGGCCCCTTTCCCGGACCCGAGCTGGTGCCGAAGCGCACCGACACGATCTCCAGCCCGTAGCGCTCGCGGTAGAAGGCGGCGATGTCTTCCGACAGGCACTTCGTCAAGGCGTAGATGGAGTGCGGCTTGCGCGGATGCTCCTCCGGCACGGGACGGTATTCGGGATGGCCGTAGTGGCCGCCGAGAGGCCCGAGCACCGCCTTCGAGCTCGCATAGACCACGCGCTTCGCGCCGGAGCGTCGCGCCGCCTCGAAGATGCAGGCGGCGCCGAGCGTGTTTGCCGCCACCGCATTGGGCAGGTCGCCCTCGCTGTTCAGGATCGCCGCCGCCAGATGCACGAAGCGTTCGACGCCGTTGCTCCTGGCCAGTTCGGCGATGCGTTCGACCTCGTCCAGGCCGGATGTGACCCAGACGAGCCCCGGCCTGTGCGCAAGGTCCTGCGCGTCGCGCCGGGTGAGGGCGACGACCCTGTGCCCGCGGTCGAGCAGCTCGTCGACGACGAAGCGGCCGATCGCGCCGGTCCCTCCGGTGACCAGGACGGCCGGCGCCGTCGATCGCGCGGCGTCAGGCACGGAACAGCCCCGGCAGCCATGTCGACAGCGCCGGTACGTAGGCGACCAGGAGCACGCCGAGGATCATCACGATGAGATAGGGCACTATCTCCCGGATGGTCGCCGCCAGATTCGATCTCGCCAGATTGTTCGCCAGGAAGAGATAGACCCCGACCGGTGGCGTCACCGTGCCGACGCACAGGGCGAGGACGACGACGAAGGCGAAATGGAGCGGGTCGAACTGGAATTGGGTCGCAAGCGGATCGAGCACGGGAACGAGCACGATCGCGGCCGCCAGCACCTCCACCACGCAGCCCACCGCCAGCAGCACCAGGATGATGAGCAGCATGATCATGGCCGGGCTGTCGGTCATGCCGGTCAGGAAGCTTGCGAGCGCCGCCGGAAAATGCAGCCGCTCCAATAGCCAGCCGAACAGCGCGGCGGTTGCGATGATGATCAGGATCACGCCGGTCATCAGGCCGGTGGACAGCAGGATCTGGGGAATGTCCCGCAGCTTGAGCTCGCGGTAGATGAAGAACCCGACGATCAGGGCATAGACGGTGGCGACCGCGCCGGCCTCCGTCGGCGTGAATACGCCGATCATGATGCCGCCGATCAGCAATATCGGGGCGAACAGCGACCAGAAGGCGGCCACGAAGCTGCGTCCGATCTCGCCGAGCGTGGATCGCCTCTCGCCGTGATAGCCATATTGTCCCGATCGCCACCAGATCACCCCCATGAAGGCGGCGCCGTAGAGCAGGCCGGGGATGATGCCGGCGATGAAAAGCGCGCCGATCGAGATGCCGGTGATCGATCCGTAGACGATCATCAGGATGCTCGGCGGGATGATCGGCCCGAGAAAGCCTCCCGACGCGAGAATGGCCGCGGAGAACTCCCGCTTGTATCCCTTCTTGTGCATTCCCGGCAGTGCGACGCCGCCGACCGCCGAGATGTCGGCCACGCCGGACCCGCTGAGGCCCGACATCACGATGCTGGCGCCCATCGCCGACTGGGCGAGGCCGCCGCGCCAGTGTCGCGTCAGCGAATTGGCGAAATCGAACAGGCGCTCCGAGATGCCGCCGCGCTCCATCAGGAAGCCCGCCAGCACGAAATAGGGGACGGCCAGCAACGAGTAGGAATCGAGCTGGGTGACCATTCGGTGGGGCACCAGCGTCAGCGGCAGGTCGCCGGCCAGGAGGATGGTCGCGATGCCGGAGATGCCGAGCGCGAAGGCGATGGGTATCCCGAAGACGATGAGCAGCAGGAAGCTGACGACGACGAAGGCGACCATGGCTAGGCTGCCTCGCTCGACGCGGCGGCGGAGGCATCGTCGGGGCCGCCCCAGAAGAAGCGCCGCGCCGCATTCAACGCCATCAGCACGCCGCCGACCGGCAAGGCCATGTAGACGGCCCCGATGGAGATCGGCAGCGTGGAGGCGCTTTGCGACATCGTGCGCGTCACGAGCTGGTAGCCGTAGATGGTGACGATGATCCCGAATCCGAAGATGAACATCAGGGCGGCCTGGTCGAGCCGGCGCCGCGACTTGAGCGAGAACCGCTCAACCAGCATGGTCAGGCAGATATGTCCGCCGCGATGGATCTCGACGGCCGCTGCCAGCATCACCAGCCAGATCAGCAGGAACCGGCTGAGCTCCTCGGTCC
>CAYYZC010000005.1:14328-18818 GCA_964475605.1 uncultured Chelativorans sp. | reverse complement strand
GCCGCTGCCAGCATCACCAGCCAGATCAGCAGGAACCGGCTGAGCTCCTCGGTCCAGGCATAGGCGCTGCCCAGCACGTAGCGGGAGAATACCTGCATCGCGCCGATGGCGGCCAGCACGAAGACGATGGCGATGATCAGGGCATACTGGGCCCTGTCGAACGGTGATTTCGAGAAAGGCAACGGGATCCCTCCGGCTTGCGCTGTCAAAGGTTGGCCGATTGTCCGCGTCCCGGCCTGTGTCGCTCCCGGACGCGGGCGGCGCCCCGGATGCCGGGCGCCGCCTTGTTCCGCCGTCAGCCGCGGATCGCGGCGATCTGCTCGCCGAGACCGTTGGCGTTCCCGAACTCCTCGTAGATCGGCGCGACGGCCTCCTGGAAGGAGGACTTGTCGTCGATCTGGGTGATCGTGACGCCGAAGCCTTCGAGCGCCGTGGCCGCTTCGGTGGTGGCTTCCTCCATCCGGGCACGGTGGTCGGGCAGGATCTCCGCCGTGACCTCCGCCATGAGGTCCCGGATCTCTTCCGGCAGGCCCTGGTAGAAGCTGTCGCTGAGGCACAGCACGACATCGACATATTGATGGCCGGTCAGCGAGACCTGCTTCGTGACCTCGTAGGTCTTCCAGCCGATCGCGGCGTCGAGCGGCGTTTCCCAGCCATCGATGACGCCGGTCTGGATCGAGGTATAGACTTCCGGCGCGGCGAGCGGCACCGGGTTGGCGCCGAGCAGCCGGAACATGCTGATCGCGGTATGCGACTGGATCGAGCGGATCTTGACGCCCTGGAAATCGGCGGCCGTCCTGATCACCTTGTCGGCAAGGTGCGTGTGGCGGAAGGCGCTGTAGGTGCGCATCATCGCGCGCAGCCCCGCGTTCTGGAGCAGCGCCTCGTCGAGCTGCTTGCCGATCTCTCCGTCGACCGTGCTGAATGCGTGGGCATGGTCCCGGAAGATGAACGGCAGGTCGGTCAGTCCGTATCTCGGCTCGACCGTCGACAGCAGGCTCGTCGTGATGTGGCAGCCGTCGAAGACGCCGAGGGCGCGGACGCCTTCAAGCGCATCGCGTTCGCCGCCGGGTGCGGCCTCCGGTCCGCTCAGCGTCGCCTCGACCGCCCCGCCGGAGCGTTCGTTGAGGGCGTCGCACCAGCGCTGGATGACGTGGTGCGATTCCTGCGAGTTCGGCTGCACGGTGACGAGGCGCACCGGAATCTTCGCCCCTTGCGCGATCGCGGGGCGCGGAAAGGCATGGGCAAGTCCGCCCAGTGCCACGGCGCTTCCGCCGATCAGCTTGAGTGCGTCGCGACGGCCGTAGCGGCCGGTCAGTATCTTCGTGTTCATTTCCGTTTTCCTCCCAAATACGGGCCCTGCGGCCGGTAAGTCAGCTCACCATCCGGTCCCGATCCTGCCAGTAAGACTTCTTGAGCTCGCGCTTCAGGATCTTGCCCATCCCGCTCTTCGGGAACTCGTCGACGAAATCGACGCTGCGCGGGCATTTGAAGCTGGCGAGGTTGGACTTGCACAGCTGCATGACCTCGTCCGCGGTGACGGTATGGCCGTCGCGCACCGAGACGACGGCCTTGACCGATTCGCCCCAATGCGCGTCCGGAACCGCGATCACCGCGCATTCGCGCACGCCCGGATGCCGGTAGACGATCTCCTCGATCTCGCGCGCCGAGATATTGACGCCGCCGCTGATGATGATGTCCTTCTTGCGATCGACGTGATAGATGAAGCCGGCCTCGTCGGCGCGCACCACGTCGCCGGTATGCAGCCAGCCGTCGCGCAGCGCTGCGGCGGTGGCTTCGGGCGCGTTCCAGTATTCGCGCATGATTGTGTCGCCGCGGAAGATCGCCTCGCCCATCTCGCCGACCGGCACGTCCCGCCCGTCCTCGTCCACGATCCGCACGTCGACGGTGTTGATGGGGCGGCCGCTGGAGCCGAAGATGCCCAGCTCGCCCGCCTCCAGCGCGTCGATATGGTGCTGTTTCGTCATGCAGACGGCCATCGAGCCGGCTTCGGTCTGGCCGTAGGTCTGGACCAGGATCGGGCCGAAGCGCGCGATCGCTTCCTTGAGCCGCTCGATCGCCATCGGCGCGGAACCGTAGCCGAGCATGGTGAGCGAGGAGATGTCGAACTCGTCGAACTGCGCATAGTCGAGCAGCCGGTAGATCATCGTCGGCACGAGCTGGACATGCGTGATGCGGTTCGACTGGATGGCGCCGAGGAAGCGGCCGGGCTCGAAGTTGCGGGCGTCGAGCACGACGAGCGTGCCGCCGACGAAAAGCGTCGGCACGACGATGTGGTGGTTACAGCCGCCGGTCGATTGCGGCATGACCACCAGCGCGCGGGTGGCGGCCGACATCTCGCAGTGGAGCGCCACATTGGCGGCGTTGATGATGAGGTTGTGATGGGTCATCAGCGCGCCCTTGGGCGAGCCGGTCGTGCCGCTGGTATAGGAGATGAAAAGCGAGTCGCTCGGCTCGACCTCGACCGGCTCCGGCGTATCGCGCGCGGCGGCGACGAACGCGCCGTAGGCCTCCGGCCCGTCGTCCTCTTCGAGGTAGTAGATGTTGCGCAGGTCCGGCGCGGTCGGGCGCGCATCGTCGATGACGTCGCGATAGACGCGCGAGGCCATCAGGACCGCTGCGGCGGAATTCTGCAGGATGAAGGCGACCTCAGGCGCCGTCAGGCGCGGATTGATCGGGACCACGATCAGCCCGCCCTTGGCGCAGGCGGCCACGACCTCGACATAGCGGCCGCAATTGTCCGAAAGCGTCGCGACGCGGTCTCCCTTGCGCAGGCCGAGCCCGTTGAGCGCCGCAAGCAGCCGTTCCGACCGCTCGTCCAGCGTCGCGTAGGTCGATATCTCCTCGCCGAAGACGGTGGCTTCCTTCCGGGGGTTCCAGAGTGCCTGCCTGCGGACGATTTCTCCGACGTTCATGTTCCGATGCTCCACCCCGATGCATGCCCGCCAGCGGTCTCTGGCGGTGCTTGCATCCTCTGCCCGACGAGGTTGCTGCGGCTTGGTGGTGCGGGTATCTGCCGTGCGCCGTGCCTTTCGGCCGACGGGCGAAGACATGACCTGCCTCCCGTCATGTCGCCTTGCAAACACTCCCATCCCGACTGGCCGCAGCCGGACTTCCAAATGCGACGACCGCGCGGATACTCCTCCCGGCGGAGACTGAAACGTTGCCATTCGACCTTGATTAACAAACGATTGTTTGTCAAGTAGCCGGAGCCGACATTCTTTGCTTGCCGCTGCCGGCGTCGAGTCGTACAAAACAAACAATGGTTAGGTAAGCCGTCCAGCGCGTTCTCCCGTTCGGTCTTTGCCCGCGGGCGCGCCACCACCACATCTACGTGAAGTTCCGGAGGACCAGATGATCGACGCCGTACCGAATGCCCGCCCTGCGCAAGAGTTTGAAATCTTCACCATGCGCGGCGCCTATCTCGAGGACCTCGAGATCGGAAAGGCGCAGGAATGCGCGCGCTTTACCCTTTCGGAGGCAGAGATCGTCGAATTCGCGCAGAAGTTCGATCCGCAGCCGGCCCATACCGATCCCGAATTCGCCAGACAGACGCCGGCCGGCGTGGTCACCGCCTCCGCCGCTCATACCTTTTCGATCGCGATCGGCCTGTTCGCCCGCGCCGCCAGCGAGTGCAAGGTCATTGCGGCCGTCAAGATACACGGCATCGACCTGCCGGCGCCCACCGTTCCGGACGTGCAGTACCGGCTCATGGGGAAATGGACGGAAAAGCGCGAATCGAGCTCCAAGCCGGACCGCGGCATCGCAAGCTGGGAGATCGAGGCGATGCGCGATGACGGGACCGTGGTGCTGCGCACCGGCGCGACCATCCTGATCCGCCGCCGACCGGCCGGCTGAGGTGCCGCCCCGGCGACCGCGAAGCCGCGGTGCATGATAGGATAAGGCCGGCGACGGACGGCGGAACGTGCAGGCGCGTTCGTTGCAATCAAACATTTGTTGTGTAGGATCGAGGCATCCGAGGACGGACGCACGAAAATCCCAGCGGGACGCAAGGTGGAGAACCGAGCCATGACGATTGTGCAGCCGCAGAGCCAGTTTTCCCTCGAGGATCGGTTCACGTCCGAGGACGGCCCGATCTACCTGACCGGCATGCAGGCGCTGGTCCGGCTTGCCATCGACCAGCGCCGTGCCGACCGGCGCCGCGGCTTGAATACGGCCGGTCTGATCTCCGGCTATCCCGGCTCGCCGCTCGGCGGCTTCGACATCGAGCTTGGCCGGCGGACCAAGCTTCTCGCCGAGCACCACGTGCGCCTGCTGCCGGGCCTGAACGAGGATCTGGCCGCCACGGCCCTGTGGGGCTCGCAGATGCTCAAGGCCGTCGGCAAGGCCAGGTATGACGGCGTGTTCGGCATGTGGTTCGGCAAGGCGCCCGGCGTCGACCGCTCCGCCGACGCGCTTCGCCACGGCAACATAAGGGGTGCGGCTGAAACCGGCGGCGTGCTGGTCGT
>CAYYZC010000005.1:5914-14228 GCA_964475605.1 uncultured Chelativorans sp. | reverse complement strand
GAGGCCGGCGCGCCGATGCGCGAGGCCGAGCGCGACCTGTTCTATGCGCGGCTCGAGGTTGCGCGCCGCTACGGATACGAGAACCGGCTGAACCGCGTCGTCGACCACGTTCCCGATGCCAGGCTCGGCATCGTGGCCGCCGGCAAGACCTATTTCGACCTGCGCCAGGCGCTGAACGACATAGGCCTCGGCTCCGCCGAGCTCCGGCGGCTGGGCATCCGGCTGCTGCATGTCCGCATGCTCTACCCGATGGACGATCGCACCATCGAGGAGTTCTCCGACGGGCTGGAGGAGGTGATCGTCGTGGAGGAGAAGCGCTCCTTCCTCGAGACCTTCTTCAAGGAAGCGCTCTACGAGCGGCCGGCCCGCCCCAAGGTCTACGGCAAGTTCGACGAGGACGGGTCGCCGCTGGTTCCGGCCTTCGGCGACCTCGACGCCGATACGATCGCCCGCGCCCTTGCGCGACGCCTGCAGCGGCGCTTCGACCTGCCCGCGATCTCGGGGCGGTTGGAGTTCCTGGAAGCCAACACCCAGCCGCCGATCCAGCTTTCCACCGCCCGCGGCGCCTATTTCTGCTCCGGCTGTCCCCACAGCCGTTCGCTGGTCGCGCCCGACGGGGCGATCGTCGGCGCCGGCATCGGCTGCCACGTCATGGCGCTCTATATGGGCAAGGAGAATTTCGGCAACGTCATCGGCTACACCCAGATGGGCGGTGAGGGAGCGCAGTTCGTCGGCCTCGCCCCCTTCACCGAGCACGGCCATTTCATCCAGAATCTCGGCGACGGCACCTTCGCCCATTCCGGAAGCCTGGCGATCCGCTTCGCGATCGCGTCCGGCGCGAACATCACCTACAAGCTGCTGTACAACCAGGCCATCTCGATGACGGGCGGCCAGAACATCATCGGCGGCATGTCGATCGACCAGATCGTCCGGATGCTCGACGCCGAAGGCGTCGGCAGGATCATCATCACCAGCGACGATCCCGGCCGCCACAAGGGCCATTCCTTCCCGGCCTCCGTATCGGTCAGGCATCGCGACGAGGTGCTGGAGGTGGAGAAGGAACTCGCCCGGATCCCCGGCGTGACCGTCATGCTGCACGACCAGCAATGCGCGGCCGAGAAGCGGCGCCTGCGCAAGCGCGGCCGGCTCGTCGAGCCGGAGAAGTCCGTCATCATCAACGAGCGGGTCTGCGAGGGCTGCGGCGATTGCGGGCGCAAGTCGAACTGCCTCAGCGTGCAGCCGGTGGAGACGGAGTTCGGCCGCAAGACGCAGATCGAGCAATCGTCCTGCAACAAGGATTTTTCCTGCCTGCTCGGCGACTGCCCCTCCTTCCTGACCGTCGAGGGGGACGGCGCGAGAAGGCCCGCCGCGCGCCAGCCGGTGAAGCTCGATTTCGCGCTGCCGGCACCCGCCTCCCATCCCATGCCGGAGGATGCCTTCGGCTTGCGCATGTGCGGCATCGGCGGCACCGGCGTGGTGACGGTGAACCAGATCCTCTGCACCGCCGCCGTCATCGACGGTTTCGACGTGCGCGGCATCGACCTCACCGGCTTCAGCCAGAAGGCGGGGCCGGTCGTCTCGGAGATGCAGCTCTTCCGCGGCGGCGACACGGAACGCTCGAACATGCTGTCGTCCGGCAAGGCCGACCTCTATCTCGTTTTCGATCCGCTGGTCGGCGTCGACGCGGCGAACCTCGCCAAGGCCAGCCCCGAGCGCACCGTCGCGGTCATGTCGACCAGCAAGGTGCCGACGGGACGCATGGTCGCCGACATAAACACGCACTATCCGGACCAGTCGCTGCTGCGCCGCCGCATCGACAAGTCCACGCGCGTGGCCGACAACGTCTATATCGACGCGCAGCGCATCGCCGCCACGCTCATCGGCGACCATATGGCCTGCAACATGATCGTCATCGGTGCGGCCTACCAGACCGGCCGCCTGCCGATCTCGGAACCGGCGATCGAACGGGCGATCCGGATCAACGGTGCGGCGGTCGACATGAACCTGCTCGCCTTCCGGCTCGGGCGGCTCAGCGCAGCCGATCCCGCGCGCATCGACGCCCTGATGGCGGAAGCGACGAGGAAGCCGGACGCAGCCGTCGTGAAGCCGAGCGAGAAAGGCGCGCGCCTCGTCGAAGGCTCGGGTGCCGAAGGCGAGCTGAAGCGTCTGCTCTCTATCCGCGTGGCCGAGCTCGAGGCCTTCCAGGACACGCGCTATGCCGCCCGCTACGTCGACTTCGTCGCCGAGGTCCTGGAAGCGGAGCGGAAGGCCGTACCCGGACAGACCGCCCTGTCCGAAGCGGTCGCCCGCTACCTCTACAAGCTGATGGCCTACAAGGACGAGTACGAGGTCGCGCGGCTTCTCCTGCAGGAGCGCGACGCCAGGGCCATCGAGAAATCCTTCGGCGACAAGGCCAGGATCTACTGGCACCTGCATCCGAGCTTCCTGCGGGCATTCGGCGTGAAGAACAAGGTGAAGCTCGGGAGCTGGTTCACGCCGTTCCTGCGGCTCCTGCGCGCCATGAAGCGGCTGCGCGGCGGCCCGCTCGACCTGTTCGGGCTGGGCGAGATCAGGCGCACGGAGCGCGCGCTGATTGCCGGCTATCGCGACACCGTCTCGCTTGTTCTCGCCCGTCTCGCGCCCGAAAACCACGCGGCGGCGGTGAAGCTGGCGTCCCTCCCGGACATGGTGCGCGGCTACGAGCACGTGAAGATGGATACGGTGAAGACCTATTCGGAGAAGCTCGCCGCGGCCAGGGTCGAGCTCGGTCTTGCGCCGGATGCCGCGCCCCAGCGTCCCGCGCCGTCCGTCGGCAGGGCGGCCTGAGCGTGGATTGCCGGACGGGGCGGAAGCCATGAGCGGCGACATCACCGTGGAGAAGGCAGGGCCCGTCGGCATCCTGCGCTTCGTCAATCCCGATCGCGGGCTGATGGACGCCGGAACGGAAGCGGCGCTGGCGCCGGCGCTCGATGCCGTCGAGCACGATCCGGCGATCCGCGCGGTGATCGTGACGGGCGCCGAGCCCGGAATGTTCGTCCGCCATTTCGACCTGTCGCTGCTGGCCGAACGCGGCGCGGCCATGGCCGAGCGAGGCTTGCGGTTCAGCTTGGAGCGGATGGTGCCGGAGACCGCGGTTCATGTCGCGCTGCGGCGCATCGAGACCTCGGCGAAGCCCTATGTCTGCGCGATCAACGGCTTTGCCATGGGCGGCGGGTTCGAGATCGCGCTTGCCTGCGACATTCGCCTCGCCGAGGAGGGCGATTACGCGATCGGCCTGCCCGAGACCAATGCCGGCCTGCTGCCCGGCGCCGGTGGGACGCAGCGGCTGCCGCGCCTGATCGGCCAGGCCATGGCGCTGGAATTCATTCTCCTGGGCAGGACCGTCGACCCGATGACGGCCGAACGGCTCGGCCTCGTGAGCCGCTGCGTGTCCGCCCCGGTGCTGGCCCATGCCGTCGATCTGGCAGAGCGCCTTGCGGCGCGCTCGCCCAAGGCGCTCGCCCATGTGAAGCATCTGGTCCGGAACGCCTCTCTCCTGCCTCTCGACGAGGGACTGCCGCAGGAGCGGACCCTGTTTTGCGACCTGCTTTCCTCGGACGCCTCGATCGAGGCCATGCGGCGGATCGAGGCCACTCACCGGGACATTCGTCGCGAGCCGGACCCGACGGACCCGGCAGGTTAGAAGGGAACGGCATGTCGGATCAGGCGGTGGCGGATTTCTCGCTTGCTGGCAAGGTGGCGCTCGTCACCGGCGGCGGGCGCGGGCTCGGCCTGGGAATGGCGCGGGCTCTCGCGGAGCATGGCGCGCGCGTCGTGATCGCCGGCCGTCATGCCGAGACCCTGGAGGCCGCATGCGCAACGTCGTTCGGCAAGGATGCCGACGTCGGCTATCAGGTGCTGGATGTCGGCCAGCCGGCCTCGATCGCCGCGCTCGACGAATGGATCGCCGAGCGGTACGGACGCATCGACGTGCTGGTCAACAACGCCGGCATCAGCCCCGCCGCACCGCGCGCCGAGGACACCGACGACGCCTTCTGGGACAATGTGCTGTCGGTCAATCTGAGCGGCCTTTTCCGCTGCTGCCGCGCCTTCGGCCGGCGCATGCTGGCGCAAGGCTCGGGCAGCATCATCAACATCTCGTCGGTCTCCGGCATCGTGGGCATCCAGCGCGGCGCGGCCTATTGCGCGGCGAAGGGCGGCGTCGAGAACCTGACGCGCGCGCTGGCGCTCGACTGGGCGCACAAGGGCGTGCGCGTCAATTGCATCTCGCCCGGAACGTTCGAGACCGACATCACCGCCGCCATGCGGTCCGACCCGAAAGTGGACGCCTGGCTGCGCGCCAAGGTCCCGATGCGGCGCTATGGCGCGCCGTCCGAGCTCGGCGGCGCGGTCGTGTTCCTGGCCTCGCCGCTCAGCAGCTACATGACCGGCCAGCACATCGTCATCGACGGCGGATGGCTTGCGGGCTGAACGGCGTAGGCAGGCTCCCTTCGCGCATCGCGATGCCCTCGGCGGCGCCGGTCGAGCACCGTTGTCAAACACGCTATCGAGCGCTTGTTTTACTTGCAAGCAAACAATTGTTAGATTAACGTCCGTGCAATGCTGACAGCCGGGCGGTGCCCGGTCATCTGGGAGGTTAGACCATGGAGCCATTTGCCCGCGGCGTCCTGCGCCGTTCGCTTTTCGTACTCTCGTCAGTCGGCCTGCTGGTCGGCGCGGCGCCCGCTTTCGCACAGGACAAGAGCCTCGACATCGTCGTGGCCAGCGTCGACGGCGAGGACATGGATCCGATCATGTTCCTGTCGGCCGGCCAGACGACATATTACCCGCTCGTCTTCGACGCGCTGATCACCAAGGATCCCGAGACCGGCCAGCTTGCGCCCGGCCTTGCCGAATCGTGGGAGCTGGACGAGGACGGAAAGTCCTGGATCATGAAGCTGCGCCAGGGCGTGAAATTCCACGACGGCAGCGACTTCACCGCCGAGGACGTGAAGTTCACGCTCGATCGCTATGCCGGCCGGCTCGGCCCGGTCGCCGCCACCGGTTCGGAGCGCATCGCCAGCATGTTCTCTTCCGTCGACATCATCGACGACTACACCGTGGCCCTGCGCAGCGAGAAAGGCGCGCCGACCGCGCCGTTCGACCTTGCCTCCTACGAGCCGGGAATCGCGGCCGGCTACATCGTACCGAGCGACTATATCGAGAAGGTCGGCGCGGAGGCCTTCAACAGGGCGCCGATCGGCACCGGTCCGTTCAAGTTCGTCGGCCAGGACGTGGGCCGGCAGATGACCTTCGAGACCAACAAGGATTATTGGGGCACCGTCGCCTCCTACGACACCCTCAATCTGCGCATCGTGCCCGAGCTGGCGGCCCGGATGGCGCAGCTTCGCTCCGGCGAGGCCGACATCGTGTCGGGCATCGTCGGCCCGGCCATTCCGCAGGTCCAGTCCGACAGCTCGCTCGAGGTCGTGCCGGCCGAGAAGGGGCATCTGATCTACATGGCGATCGGCGGCATGACGGCCGACACGCCGCTCGCCAAGCCCGAGGTCCGGCAGGCCATC
Source organism: uncultured Chelativorans sp. (assembly GCA_964475605.1). GTDB lineage: Bacteria > Pseudomonadota > Alphaproteobacteria > Rhizobiales > Rhizobiaceae > CAYYZC01. The sequence goes on along the minus strand of CAYYZC010000005.1, from coordinate 8,667 downwards.
AACATGGCCATCGACCGCGAGGCGATCGTCCAGCATTTGCTCTACGGCGAAGGCGCGCCGGCCTATCTGTTCAGCTTCCCCTTCGCTTTCGGCTGGCCGGAGGGCGGCGACGACTACGCGGTGCCCTACGACGCCGAGGGTGCCAAGAAGTTGATTGCCGATGCGGGCTATCCGGACGGCTTCCAGCTCAGCCTCTTCGCCGCCACGGAGGGACGCGACTTCGCCCAGGCCATCGCCCAGTATCTCGGCGCCGTCGGCATCGACGTGACGCTGGAGGTGCGCGAGATCTCGCAGGTGCTCGCCGAGGCGCGCAATCCGGAAGGCAAGCAGAAGGCCAGGCTCGTGCTGGTCTTCGGCGCCACCGGTTCCGGCGCGCGCTCCGATGTCGGCGGGCTGCTCTACACCTATTTCCATTCGGAGCAGGCGATGACGCAGCCGCATGGCGACGAGGAACTGTCGCAATGGGTCGCCGACCAGTCCAGCACGCCGGACCCGGAAAAGCGCGAGGAGCTGATCTCGAACATCATCATGCGCAATGCGGAGACCAATGCTCTCATGCCGCTCTATTATGCCAACTCGCTGTTTGCGGTCGGCGAGTCGGTGGCGGACTGGAAACCGGTCCCCGGTGTCGGCTATCCGAGCAACATCGCCGGCGTCACGCTGGCCGAGTGAGCAGGCTCGTCCAGCATGACCAGTCCAGCCGAACTGCCGCTGCCCCAACTGCTCGCGCTTCGCGTGGGCGCGGACCCCGACAAGGCGTTCGTTTCCTTCGAGGGGCGCGGCCTGACCTATCGCGAGGCCGACGAGGCCTCGCGCAAGGTAGCGGCCTTCCTGCGTGATGCCGGCGTCGCCAAGGGCGACCGGATCGGCATCATGCTGGACAACGGCCCGGACTTCATCGCCGCCTGGTTCGGCATCTGCCGCAACGGCGCGATCGAGGTGCCGCTCAACGTCTCGCTCAAGGGCTCGCACCTCCAGTACATCATCGCCAACAGCGGCATGCGGACGCTCTTCATCGGGCGCGCATATCTTCCGCGGCTGGACGATATCGAGCTTCCCGAGCCGCTTCGCATGCTGGTCGTGGTGGAGGACGGCGACGAGGCGACGGGCGCTCTTCCGGACATCCCCGGCGTGGAGGTGCTCGGCTTCGCCGACGCGCTCTCTGCCGCGACCGGAGGCTTCGAGGACGCGGAGGTCACGATCGCCGATCCCGCGGCGATCATCTACACCTCCGGAACCACCGGCCCGTCGAAGGGCGTGGTGTGCCCCTACGGCCATCTGCTCGGCCTGGCGGTCGACACGATCGACACGCTGGAGATAGGTCCCGAGGACGTCCTCTACGACCCGCATCCGCTCTATCACGCCCATTCGCAGGGGCAGGGCATCACCGCCGTGATGGTCGCCAACATACCGCTCCATATGCGGCGCACCTTCTCCGCGTCCGGCTTCATCCCCGACGTCGTCAGATACGGCATCACCACGGCGTTCATGATCGGCGCGGCCGGGCTCGTGCTCAAGCAGCCGCCTTCGCCCGCGGACCGGGCCCACAAGCTGCGCGTCATCTGCGCGGTTCCCATTCCGGTCGGCCAGAAGGGGCCGCTGGAAGAGCGCTTCGGCGTGCCGGTCGTCGATCTCTACGGCATGAGCGAGATGGGCGTCATCTCGTCCAATCCGATCAGTGCCGCCGTCGAGGGGTCGTGCGGCCTGCCGACGCCGCGCCGCCAGGTGCGCATCGTCGACGAGCTGGAACGCCCGGTCGGACCGGGCGTGGTGGGAGAGATCCTGGTGCGGCCGACGGCGCCCTGGGCGACCTTCCTGCGGTATTGGGAAATGCCGGAAAAGACCGTCGAGGCCTTCACCAATCTCTGGTTCCATACCGGCGACAAGGGCCGTCTGGACGAGAACGGCTACATCCACTTCGCCGGCCGTATCAAGGACAGCATCCGCCGGCGGGGCGAGAACGTCTCCGCCTTCGAGGTCGAGCAGGTCATCAACACGCATGACGGCGTTCTCGAATCGGCCGTGCTGCCCTATCCGTCGCCGGTCGGCGAGGACGATCTCTGGGTGATCGCGATGCCGCGCCCCGGCGTTCGGGTCGACGCTGCGGAGCTGGCCTCCTTCTGCGAGCGCAAGCTGCCCAGATACGCCTTGCCGCGCTACATCCAGTTCATCGAGAGCTTCCCGAAGACGCCGACGGAGCGGATCGAGAAATACAAGCTCCAGCAGGCCGGTCTCGCGCCTGACGTGTTCGACAGGGAGGCGGCTGCCGCCGCCGCTCGATCGTGACGCGCTATATCGCATCGCGTATCGGACAGGCCGCGATAAGCCTGGTGGTTGTCGCGGTGATCGTGTTCTTCCTGAGCCGCATCTCGGGCAACCCGGTCGACATCATGTTGCCGGTGGAGGCGAGCGAAGCCGAGCGCGAGGCGCTGCGGCAGCGCCTCGGTCTCGACGGGCCGCTGCTGGCGCAGCTCGCCAAGTTCCTGCTCAACCTCGCACAGGGTGATCTCGGCCAGTCCTTCCGCTTCAACCAGCCGGTGGTCGACCTGCTGATCGCGCGTGCGCCCAACAGCCTGCTGCTGGCGGCCTGCGCGATCCTCATCGCGCTCGCGGTGGGCCTGCCGATCGGCGTCATGGCCGCGCGCTGGCCCGGCAGCCTCGTCGACCGGATCGGCCGGACCTTCGCCGTGTCGGGACAGAGCATCCCGACATTCGTGGTCGGCGTCATCCTGGTGCTCGTCTTCTCCGTCCAG
>CAYYZC010000005.1:0-5814 GCA_964475605.1 uncultured Chelativorans sp. | reverse complement strand
GCGGTCATCACCGAGGCGATCTTCGACTGGCCGGGCATCGGGCTCCTGATGGTGCAGGGCGCCTTTGCGCGCGACTATGCGCTGGTCCAGGGCGTGGTGATCCTCGCCGCCTTCACCGCGATCATCGTCAACCTGCTGACGGACATCCTCTATGCGGTGGCCGATCCGCGCATCGCGTTGACAAGGAGGGCCTGATGGCGGCGGCGGGCGACACCGTTCCCCGGGTCGCGTCCGCGCGCGGCCTGCTCGGGCTGCCGTCGAGATTGCACGGCTTCCCCGTCTTCACATTCCTGTTCGTCGTGCTCATCACGCTGGTAGGGCTCGTGGGGCCGCTGGTGCTGCCGATCGACGCCTATTCGGGTACCCTGATGACAGCGCTGAAGCCGCCGGTCTGGGCCGAGGGCGGCAGCCTCGCCTATCCGCTCGGCACCGATCAGCTTGGCCGGGACGTCCTGTCGCGGCTGATCGTGGGCGCCCGCATCACGGTGGTGATCGCGGTGAGCGGGGTTTTCGTGTCCACCGTCGTCGGGACGCTGGTCGGGCTGGTCTCCGGTTATTTCGGCGGCTGGATAGACGCGGTGCTGATGCGCATCACCGATGCCATGCTGGCCATTCCGATGCTGGTGCTGGGGCTGGCGCTGGCGACCGCGCTCGGCGTCGGCGTCTTCAACGTCGTCATCGTGACGACCGCCGTCACCTGGGCGTTCTTCGCGCGGCTGGTGCGCGGCGAGGTCCTCCACATCAGGGAGGCGGACTATGTGAAGGCGGCCGAGATCGCCGGCTTCCCGCAGCACCGTATCCTGTTCCGCCACATCCTGCCGAACGTGCTGACCCCGCTGCTGGTGATGGCCTCGCTGCAGATCGGCAACACCATCATCCTCGCCTCCTCGCTGAGCTTCCTCGGGCTCGGCGTCCCCGAGCCGCTGCCGGAATGGGGGCTGATGCTGGCCAATTCGCGCGACTACCTGACCTTCAAGCCCGAGCTGGTCGTCATCCCGGCGATCGCGCTCGGCCTGCTCGTCCTGTCCTGCAACCTGCTCGGCGACTGGCTGCGCGACCGTTTCGATCCCGAACTGGAACATCTCAGATAGGCCGTCGACGGCCGCCCATTACGAAGAGGAGTTGATGACGATGTATTGCCTTGGCCGCAATCTCGAAGGGGTGAGCAGCATTCTGTCCGACTTTGCGGTCAGCGGCTACGATCCGGGCCATATCGGGCGGCGGTCCGATCCCTTCATGATCGAGATCGACCGCAGCGCGCTCCAGAAGGCCGCTTTCGCTTCGGGCAGCGCCGTCCCGTGGCACGGCTCGGTCGACTCCCTCGACAATGGCGACCGGCTGCAGCCGATCGCCTCTCTGCCCTTCTACTGGTATCTCATCAACAACACGCCGACATACCGCGCCTACGAGACGCAATATGTGATGGGCGAGGTGATGAAGCAGAACGACGCCCACCTGCACACCGGCGACGACTACCGCTATTTCGAGCCGATCACGGTCGGTGACACGATCGCGGTGACCTGCGAGCTGACCAGGATCTACGAGAAGCAGGGCCGGCAGGGCCCGATGAAGTTCATCGAGGACATCTGGGAGTTTCGCAACCAGCACAACGTGCTCGTCGGCGATCTCGTCCGCAAGGCCGTCACCATCTATGCGTCGGACTCGCCGCCGCCGCCCAAGCCCGACTACGGGCCCGACCTCGCATCGAAGACCGACGCGAAGGTAAAGTCGCTGTCGGCGCGTGCCTGGGACGACCCGTCCAGCGCCGTCGACCTGTTCGACGGCAAGGAACACGCCTACCGGCAGGAATACGGCACGGTGAGCTGGACCTCGATGATCCAGTGGATGGGCGCCATCGACGATTATGCCAAGACCCACTACGATTGGGACTATGCGCGCGATCGCGGCTTCCCCGGCGGGGTCCCGATCACCGCCGGTCCCCAGATGGGTGCGGCGATGATCGCGCCTGTCGTCGCCTGGGCCGGCCGCAATGCCTGGATGGAGGAGTTCCGTCACATCCAGCGCCGCCAGGTCAATCCGGGCGACGTGTTGACTTCCTACGGCTACTCGAAGCCGACCGACGATCCGGACCGCGTCTCGGTCGAGGCCTGGCTCGTCGACGACAAGAACAACATCCGCAACAGCGGCGTCTTCACCATCCGCAGGTGGAAGGACGCTCCGACCGGCAAGGCCGCGCGGCTTTGGATACCGGGCTGATCGATAATCCGGCACGTGGCGCGGCCGCAGGCAGGCCGCGCCACGATGCCGCAACCGGGAGTGTCGCATTGACGGCCAGCCATGCCGCGCCGCTGCTGGAGATGGACGGCGTGCACACCGAGATCACGGCGAAGAACCGTTCCTTCGACGTGCTGCGCGGCGTGTCGTTGCAACTCGACATCGGCGAGCGCCTGGGCATCGTGGGCGAGTCCGGGTCCGGCAAGAGCATGACGGCGCTGTCGATCCTGCGTCTGCTGCCGCCGGCCGCGCGCATCCGCAGCGGCGGCGTCCGGTTCGAGGGCCGCGATATCGGCCGGCTCTCTGTCGCCGAGCTTTCCGCACTTCGCGGCGCGAGCATCGCGATCGTCTTCCAGGACCCGATGACATCGCTCAACCCGGTGCTGCGCATCGGCCGGCAACTGACCGACCACATGCGCCATCATCTCGGGCTCGGCGCGGAGGAATGCCGGCGTCGCGCCGTCGAGCTGCTCGACCGGGTGAAGGTGCCGCGCGCCGCGCAGGTCATGGACGTCTATCCGCACCAGCTCTCCGGCGGCATGCGCCAGCGCGTCGCGATCGCCATGGCGCTCGCCTGCCGGCCTAAGCTTCTGATCGCCGACGAGCCGACGACCGCGCTCGACGTCATGGTGCAGGCGGAGGTCATCGCGCTGCTCCAGGAGCTCGCCGCGCAGGAGGGCACCGCGGTGATCTTCATCTCCCACAGCCTCGACCTCGTGGCGCAATATTGCGACCGGGTCTGCGTGATGTATGCCGGCCGGGTGGTCGAGACGGCGCCGACTGACGAGCTGGTACGCCGGCCGCGCCACCCCTATACGCGCGACCTGATAGGTTCGGCGCCCGACATCGACGCCCCCCCGGTGGACCGCTTCCTGGCCATAGCCGGCCAGCCGCCGCAGCCCAGCGGCCTGCCGTCCGGCTGTCCCTATCATCCGCGCTGCAGCCTCGCCGTCGACAGGTGCCGCGCCGAGGAGCCGGCGCTGGACGATCTGCGGCGCGGCGCGGCATGCTGGCGCGCCGGCGAGTTCCCGGTGGAGGTCGCCTGATGCCGGGTCGGCGTGGCGAGACGATCCTCGAGGTCGAGAAGGTCGGGAAGCGCTATCCGGGCGGCTCGGGCCTGCTTGCGAGCGGAGCGAAGGGGGTCGTCGCGCTCGACGACGTCTCGCTGCGGGTGAGGGCCGGCAGCACGCTGGCGATCGTCGGCGAATCCGGCTCCGGCAAGACGACGCTCGGGCGCTGCATCGTGGGCCTGCACGAGCCGAGCGCGGGGCGCATCCTGTACCGCGGCACGGAGCTTTCGCGAACCGCGTTCCGCCGCGACGGCGCGCTGCGGCGGGCCATCCAGATGGTCTTCCAGGACCCCGCGGCCTCGCTCAATCCGCGCCAGCGCGTGGGCAGGATCATAGCCGAGCCGCTGCTCGTCCACCGGCTTGCCGAGGGCGCGGCGGCGCAGCGTCGCGTCGAGGAGCTTCTCGACGCGGTCGGGCTCGGCATGCATGCGGCGCACCGTTTTCCGCACGAGTTCAGCGGCGGCCAGAAGCAGCGCATCGCGATTGCCCGCGCCCTGTCGCTGGAGCCGGAGATCCTGGTCTGCGACGAGGCCGTCTCGGCGCTCGACGTGTCGGTGCAGGCCCAGATCGTCAACCTCCTGAAGGACATCCAGGAGGCGCGGGGGCTGACCTATCTGTTCATCAGCCACGACATGGCCGTGGTGCGGCACATAGCCGACGAGGTGGCGGTGATGCGCGGCGGCAGGCTCGTCGAGCTGGGGCCGTCCGAGCGGCTTTTCGCCGATCCGAAATCGGACTACGCACGTGCGCTGCTGGCCGCCGTGCCGCGCGGCATCTCCATGCATCGGCGCGGGGAGCCGGCGCCGCGCCGGAGCGTGGGCGGCTGAGGATCAGACCTGAAGGGAGGTTAGGCCGGGCTGTGCACCGCGGCCGGCTTGATCGAGGAGATGATCTGCTTGGCGACCTCGTCGACGCTCATGCGCGAGCCGGGGCGATACCAGACCTGGATCCAGTTGAGCGCCCCCAGGATGTGAAGGCGCAGGATCTCGCGGTCGATGGTTTCGGGAAGCTCGCAATCGGCGATGATGCTCTCGAACTTGCGCTCGTATTCGTCGCGCTGCCGCACGAGTTCGTCCCGGAAGGGAGCGAGCGCGATGGGCAGCGTCGGCACGACGAGGACCAGCATCTCACGCGCTTCGACGAGCGCCCGGCAATGGGCGGCGGCCGCCGCCTCGAGCCGGTCCCATGGATCCGACAGCCCCTCGACCGCCTCGTCCACCGCTTCGGTGAGCACCTTCATGCCCTCCGTATGCACCTCGACGAAGAGCTGTTCCTTGGACTCGAAATAATAATAGAGCGAGCCTGCCAGCAGACCGGTGCGGCTGGCGACCTCGCGCATCGAGGTCGCGTCGAAGCCCTGCACCGCGAACAGCTTCGCCGCCTCCACGATGATGTGCTTGCGTCGGTCGGCGGCGTTCCAGCGCTGCGGGCTGCGGGAGGACTTTCCCCCCGCCCGCTTCTTAGCGCCGATGGCGGCTACCTTCGCTCGGGGTCTGACCATTTTTCATTCCTGCCTGTTTCATGAGACCAGGTTGGCGGGAGCTGCGTGCCCCCGGCCATGCCGCCAAAATCAGACGCGTCCGAACTTGACTATGAACTAGTGTTTGTTAAACAAACCGGCACGTGATTTCAAGCTTTTCCGGGCCCTTTGCGCCGGCGGTTCGTCCGGACGACCCCGTCTGGAGGTGGGCGTGAACGACACCAATCCATTTGGCGTGCGCCGGCTCGACGGCCTGGTCGCCGTCGTCACCGGAGGCAATGGCGGCCTCGGCTCGGCGATCGCCGACAGGCTGGCCTCGGAAGGCGCCGGGACGGCTCTCATAGACATCGGCGAGCCGCGCGAGGATGCCCGCTTTCCGACCTTCGTCGCCGACCTGACCCGCGTGTCGGAAGTCGGTTCCGCTTTCGACGCCATCTCGGCCCGGTTCGGTGCGATCGACATTCTCGTCAACAATGTCGGCGGCGGCGGCAGTCCGGCCAGGCATCTCGTCGACCTGGACGTAGAATACTGGAATGCTTCTCTGGCGAACAATCTGACGAGCACCTTTCTATGTACTCAGGCTTTCGCCCGATATGCAATCGAACACAAGAGACCCGGAAGAGTTGTCAACATCGCATCGTTGAGCGGCAAGGTCGGTACGCCGCTGCTTGGACCCTACGCAGTATCCAAGGCCGGCGTCATCCGTCTCACGGAAGTGTTCGCGCGCGAGCTGGCCGGCCATTCCATCCGGGTGAACGCCGTCTGCCCGAGCGTGATCGACACGCCGCTTTCGGACAGGATGCTGGCGCGGCACCCCGACACCTTCGTGCGCGCCTACGACCTGGCGGTGGATCCCGACCTCGGCGCGAGGCGGGCTTTGGAGGACAAGGTCCCGCTCCGGCGGCTCGGCTCGCCGGCGGACGTGGCCGCGATGGTCGCCTTCCTCGCCTCCGACGATGCCGCCTATGTGACCGGCCAGGCGTTCAACCTCAATGGCGGCCTGATCACCCACTGAAGCGCCGCACGCCC
>CAYYZC010000004.1:32553-35454 GCA_964475605.1 uncultured Chelativorans sp. | reverse complement strand
CGACCAGCCGGGCTGGCGGATCCTGCGCCGCATCGGCATCATGGGCCCGGAGGAGCATGGCGGCCATTGCGAGCTCGAGTTCGACGGGCTCGAGGTCGACGAGGCGGATGTGCTGGGCGGCGTCGGCCGCGGCCTCAAGGGGACGCAGACGCGGCTCGGGCCGGCGCGCCTCACCCATTGCATGCGCTGGCTCGGCCTGTCGAAGCGCGCCGTCGAGATCGCCCGCGACTATGCGGAAACGCGCGAGGGGTTCGGCGTCCGGCTTGCCGACCGCGAGAGCATCCAGCTCATGCTGGGCGGGCTTGCCATGCGCATCGAGATCGGCCGCCTGCTCGTCATGAAGGCGGCATGGGAGCTCGACCGCGGCGGCTATGCCCGCAAGGAGGTCTCGATGGCCAAGATCCACGTCGCCAACCTCCTGCACGATGCGGCCGACATCGCGATCCAGATCAACGGCGCGCGCGGCTATTCCAAGGACACGGTGCTGGAATGGATCTACCGCTATGCGCGCCAGGCGAGACTGGTCGACGGTGCCGACGAGGTCCACCGCATGGTGCTCAACCGCAATCTGAGCGCCGAGGGCCGCGATTTCTGGAGCTGGCCCGTCGCCGAAAGCTGACGGCGCCGCGCCGGCCGCGATTTCGCGAATGAAATAAAGCCCCGGGCGGGTCCATTCCGGACCTGCCCGCCTTTTCCCGCCCGGCCCGGGATGCGACAACCGCCTTCACGCTGATCTCGCGCGGAGGAGAACGCATGCTCGACAGATATCCCTTTCACGACGCGCTCGAATCGCGAACCCCCGCGATCGGCCTGATACTCAACCTGACGGCGCCGGCGCTGGTCGAGATCGGCAGCCTGATGGGCTTCGACTTCATCCTGATCGATGCCGAGCACGGGCCGATCGACGCCGCCGATGCAGAACCGATGATCCGGGTCGCGGAGCGGGCGCGCATCGCGCCGCTGGTGCGCGTGCCCTCCGCCCGGCCCGATATCGCCCTGCGCTTCCTCGATCTCGGTGCGGTCGGCATCGTCTTCCCGCATATCAAGGATGCGGCAGGCGCCCGCGCGGCGGTCGATGCGGTGCGCTTCCCGCCGCTTGGCAAGCGTGGCGTGGCGCCGAGCACCGACGCCTCGGGCTACGGCGTGCGCATGCCGTTCAAGGACTATATCGAGCATGCCAATAGGCTGCTCCTGCCGATGATGATCGTCGAGGAGCCCGAGGCGGTCGAGAACATCGAGGAGATCGTCGAGGTCGACGGCATCGCCGCCGTCATCATCGGCCAGATGGATCTCTGCGCCTCCATGGGCTTTCCCGGCGATCCCAATGCGCCGGAAGTGCTCGCCGCCGTCGAGAAGGTCATGGGCGTGTGCAAGGACAAGGGCCTGCCGGTCTGCCTGCCGGGCGGCTCGATGGAGGTCGGGCGCCGGAACCTCGATCGCGGCGCGACCATGCTGTTCACGCCGATCGGCAGTTGGCTGGCCGGCTATGGCCGCGCCTTCACCGACGGCATCAGGAACGGCCGATGAGCGCCTCGCCGCGCTGGAAGATACGTCCCGAAGGCTCGACCTGGGGCGATTTCGGGCCGGACGACCAGCTCGGCCGGATCAATCTGGTGACGCCGGAAAAGGTGCTGCAGGGGATCGCCGAGGTCAGGGAGGGCAGGAGCTTCTGCCTCAGCCTGCCGCTGACCCTGCCGGGCGGCACGGCGCTCAATCCGCGCCGCCAGCCGCCGCGGCTCAGGCCGATCGACCGCGACGGCTATCCGGCGCTCAATTTTCCGGCCAGCCTCGAGGATCCGAAATATACGGACCTGATCTGCGACGACATGATCGAGTTCACCATGCAGTATTCGACGCAGTGGGACAGCCTCGCCCATGTCGGCCAGCTCTTCGACGTCGACGGTGACGGCAAGCCCGAGCGCGTCTATTACAACGGCTTCCGCGCCGGAGAAGACGTCGTCGGCCCGTATGACTTCGAAAGCGGCAGCGAGCTGCCCGAAGGCACCACGCTCGGCGCGCGCCGGCTCGGCATCGAGAACCTGGCCGAATCCTGCGTCCAGGGCCGTGCCGTCATGGTCGATTTCGAGGCACATTTCGGCCGCGAGAAGAAGCCCGTCGGCTATGACGATCTGATGCGTATCCTCGATCATGACAGGGTCGAGGTGGAGGAGGGCGACTTCTTCTGCATGCATACGGGCTTCGCGCAGATCCTCGTCGATGCAGCGGGCGATCCTGACCCGGAGACCGTCCACAATTCCTGCGCGGCCCTCGACGGGCGCGACGAACGTCTTCACCAGTGGATCACCGACAGCGGCGTGGTGGCGATGATCGCCGACAACCTCGCCGTCGAGTTCTCGCCGTCACGGCCCGACGAGCACCGCCATCAGTGCTCCAAACTGCCCTTGCATGAGCACTGCCTGTTCCGGCTCGGCGTCAATCTGGGCGAGCTCTGGTATCTGGCCGAGCTCAATGCCTGGCTGAAAGCGCATGGCCGCAACCGCTTCCTGCTGACGGCGCCGCCGCTGCGCTTTCCCGGCGCCGTCGGCTCGCCCGTGACCCCGGTCGGCACGGTCTGACGGCCTGCGATCACATGTAGGCGCGCGTCTTGCCGCCGTCGATGAGGATCGTCTGGCCGGTGATATAGCCGGCAAGGTCGGAGCACAGGAAGGCGCAGAGCGCTGCGACCTCGGACGGGTCGCCGGCGCGCTTCATCGGAACCGACGAAAGACGGATCGTCTTCATCTCCTCGAAACTGATGCCGCGCTCCGCGGCGCGCTTGCGGTAGTTGATGCGGAAGGTGCTCTCCTCGTCGCCGCCGTCGATCGTGCCGGTGCCGATCGTGTTCACGGTGATGCCGTGCTCGCCGACGAGGTCGGAGATCGTCTTGCTCAATCCGACCGC
>CAYYZC010000004.1:0-32453 GCA_964475605.1 uncultured Chelativorans sp. | reverse complement strand
ACCTCTCCGCCCTTGGCGCGCAGCCTGTCCACCGCCGCATCGAGCCTCGCCTGGTCACGCGCCGCGACGGCAAGCCGGCAGCCCTCGGCGGCAAGCCTTTCGGCGACGGCAAGTCCCAGCCCGCGGCTGCCGCCCGTCACCAGAGCGGTCTTGTCGGAAATCGCGAGATCCATGATGAATGCTCCTTGCAGCTTGTTCAGGCGAGGCGGGCCATGCCGCCGTCGATGGGGATGATTGCGCCGTTGACGTAAGCCGCGCGCGGCGAGGCGAGGCAGGCGGCGATGAAGCCGAACTCGTCGGGCGTGCCGAACCGGCCGAGCGGGATGTTCGCCTCGATGAAGGCTTTCCGCGATTCCTCGCTCGGATGCAGCTTCTCCCTGATCTGCCGGCTGTCGATCCGGCCGGGCGACAGGCAGTTCACGGTCGCGCCATAGGGTGCGAGATCGAAGGAAACGGCCCGCGCCCAGGTCGTCAACGCCGCCTTGGCGGGTGCCGCGGCGTTGACCACGCGCGTCGCCGGCGCTCCGGTGACGAGGAGGATGCGCCCGCGGCCCGAGGCGCGGATCGGCTCGACGAGCGCATTGGTCAGCAGCCGCGATGCGGTGAAGTTGAGATCGAATGCTTCCTGCCACACCTCGCCGTCCTGCCAGCTTTCCAGCGGGCGCGATCCGCCGGCATTGGAAACGAGGATGTCGAGTGCCGGCAATGCGGCGATCGCTTCGTCGGCAAGACGCAGTATCTCGCGACGTTTCGTGAGGTCGGCCGCAAGCAGGACGGGTTCGGGCCCGCCCGCCCGGGCGATCAGTTCCGCCGTCTGCGACAGGCTTTCGGTTGAGCGGGCGGCGATCGCCACCCTCACGCCTTCCCCGGCAAGCGCGGTGGCGATGCCTTGTCCAATGCCGCTGCTGGCGCCTGTGACCAGGGCGCAGCGTCCGGAGAGCTGCAGGTCCATGCGGGTCGTGTGGTTGGAGGTCCGATCGGGATGCGGGCGGAGGCCGGAGCCGCCGCCCGCGTGTGTGTTCCTACTGCGGGAAGTCCTGCGTATAGGTCGAGTCCGCCTCGTACTTCTCGACGAGGGGGATCAGCTTTTCGACGAACTCGGCGACGTCGGCGTCGGTATATTTCTGGCGCGCCTCGATCCACTGCCCGCGCAGCGATTCGATGTCGAGCTTCTCCTGCCAGGCATCGACCTCCTCGGGCGTGAACTTGTAGAAGTTGATGCCGGCTTCGGCGCCTTGATCGAGCGTCGCATGGTCGCCTTCGGTCGTCAGCTCGATCGTCTTCTGCGGATATTCCGCCCGCACCTCCTTGATGATCTGCTTCACCTCATCGTCCAGCGCGTTGTAGGTGTCGAGGTTCATCGACAGGTTGCAGGTGTAGTAGGTGCCGATTCCGGGAGAGACGATATTGGTCGTGAGCGGGATGAAGTTGGCCGCGGCCGGATACCAGAGCGGCAGGGTGGAGTAGCCGTCGATCAGCCCGGTCTGGAGCCCGGTGCCGATCTCCGACACCTCGACCACCACCGGCACGATGCCGCCGCCTTTCTGCAGCAGCTCGGCATAGGCGCCGTAGGAGCGGATCTTGAGGCCTTCGAGATCGGACGCCGCGTCGATCGTCATGTCTTTTCCGATACCGATGATCATCGGCGACGGCGATTCGGTTCCCAGCAACTCGAGATTGTTGCGGTGGTACTCCTCCTTGAGCGGCGGATAGGTCTCGTAAAGCTCGTTCATCGCCTTGGCGAGCGCATCGCCCTTGTCGGTCAGGTACGGCATCTCTGCGACCGAGGCCAGCGGGAAGCGGGTGATGTCGTAGCCGGAGCAGACATAGCCGGCATCGGCAATGCCGTCGCCGAGGCCCTTGATCTGGTCTGCTCCCTTGAGCAGCGCGCCGGAGAAGAAGGTGTCGCGCACGGTGAACGCCCCGTTGGAGCGCTTCTCGACCTCTTCCAGGAACCAGAGGTTGCCTCGCGTCGAGATCGCGTCCTGGTGCGCGTAGCTCGAATAGATGATGGCTTGCTGCGCCTCGGCTGCCGTGATCGAGCCGAGGGCGACACCGCATGCCAGCACCGAGGTCGCGGCGAATGTCTTGAAGAGCGGGCGTATCGTCATTTTCAGTTCCTCCCTGAGTGAGCTGGAAAGGCTCACTGTCCCCACATGCGATCGACCAGGAACAGCGAGATCTGCGGAAATGCCATGAGAAGCGCGAGCGTGATGATCTCCAGGAACATGAACAGGGACATGCCCTTGAAGACGGTCGTCAGCGGGATCGAGCGGTCGACGGATCGGATGACGAAGATGTTCACCCCGACAGGCGGCGAGATGTTCGCCAGCTCGCACACCTTGACGATCAGGATGCCGAACCAGACCGGATCGAAGCCCAGTTGCATGACCACCGGGAACACGATCGGCATGGTGATCAGCACCATGGAGATCGGGTCGAGGAACATGCCGCCCGGAATGTAGACGCTGATGATGGCGAGCAGGATCCACCAGCGCGAGACCTCCATCGTCACGAGCCATTCGGAAAGGTCGTTGGCGAGTCCCGAAAGCGCGACGTAGCGGCTGAAGACGCCGGCGCCGATCAGGATCAGGAAGATCATGGCGGTGCCCTTGGCGGCGTCCGCGCCGCCCGAGAACAGCTCCCGCCAGGCAAAGCCCTTGCGCAGGAAGAGCAGCAGCACGGCCGTCGCCACGCCGGCCGCCGCGGCCTCCGTGACCGTGAAGATGCCGCCATAGATGCCGCCCATCAGGACGCCGAAGAGGACGACGATGCCCCAGCCGTCCTTCAGCCCGGTGACCTTCTCGCGTAGCGTGAAGCGGACGGGCGCGGTCGGCATAAGGTCGGGCCTGAAACAGGCGGTGACGTAGAGCCCCAGCGAGAAGAGGAGGGTCGTCATCAGGCCGGGCAGTATTCCCGCCACGAAGAGCTTGATGATGTCGACCTGGGTGACGAGGCCGTATATGACCATCATCGTGCTCGGCGGGATCATGATGCCGAGCAGGCCGCCGGCGCCGACCGTGCCGGCGCTGATGGCGTCGCTGTAGCGGTAGCGGCGCATCTCCTTGAGCGCGATCTTGCCCACCGTGGCCGAGGTGGCGACGCTGGAGCCCGAGGTGGCGGCGAAGATGGCGCTCGCCAGCACGGTAGTGATGCCGAGGCCGGCCTTCAGCCCGCCGACCCATCGATAGGCGAGCTTGAAGGCGCCTTCGCTGACGCCCGACCGCTCCGCCAGATGCCCCATGAGGATGAAGAGCGGGATGACGATGAATCCGAAATCGGCGGTCGCCGAATAGGGCATGCCCATGACCGCGCTGGACATCACGTTCCAGCCGCGCAGCATGAAGATGCCGGCGGCTGACGAGATCAGCAGCGTGATCGCGATCGGCAGGCCGACGCACAGCGCGCCGATGAAGGTGCCGGCAACGACGAAGGCGGAGAGGGCCGATATGTCCATCAGCTTATCTCCGTGCGATGGGCCGACGGGTCGTCGGTCATGTCGGCGCCGGCGATCAGTTGCGCCAGAACGACGATCGAATAGAGGATGAAGCCGATCGCGACGATCATCTTGGCCGGCCATAGCGGCAGCATCAGCGCCCCCAGCGCCAGCTCGCCGGAACTGTAGCTGCCCAGTGCAGTCCGGGTCGTGCCGTAGGCGAGGAAGACGCCGATCACCAGGCAGACCACGAGGTTGAGCCTGTTCGTCAGCCGGCGAAGCCGTGGCGGGAAGATGCTGACCAGCGCATCCATGGAGACATGGTCCCGGCTGACCTGCGCGCCGGCCAGCGCCAGGAACACCACCGCCACCATCAGCATGACGCCGATATCGGTGCCGCTGGCGAGCGGCGAGCCGAAGGCGCGGCCGGTGGCGTCGATGACGACGATGCACGACAGCAGCACCAGCGCCAGCGAGCTGAGCCAGCTCGACCGCTCGGCGATCGCATAAGCGACGCGGAGGAGGGGAGATACCGGCCGGACCTGCGTCTCGCCTTCCCGGACGATTTCAAGATTGTCGCTCATGCAAATATCGTCACTTTTGAAACCTTCCCTCAATCGGCGAGCACCGGCCCGGCCATGCGGCCGCCGTCGATGATCTGCTCGCTTCCGGTGACGAAGCTGGATTCGTCGGAGCAGAGCCAGACGATCGCCTCGGCGATCTCGTCGGCCTCCGCGATGCGCGCCATCGGCGTGGCGGCCAAGGCGCGGGAGAAGTCGCCACCATAGAGCCGCTCGCTCATCGGCGTGCGGAAGCCGCCTGCGCACAGCACGTTGATGCGGATCCCTCGCGCGGCATATTCGAGGGCGGCGGACTTGGTCAGGCCGACCAGCGCATGCTTCGACGCCACATAGGCCGACATCAGGCCGACGCCGCGCAGGGAGCCGGTCGAGCCGACATTGACGATCGAGCCGCCATGGCCGTTCATCGCGGCAAGCTCGTGCTTCATGCAGAGGAAGACGCCGATCAGGTTGATGTCGACGACGCGCCGCCATTCCTCGTCCGGATAGGCGCCGACCCGGTGCTTCGGCCCCTCGACGCCGGCATTGTTGACGGCGCAGTCGAGCCTGCCGAAACGCTCCACCGTATGCCCGACGAAGGCGCTGACCGCCCGCGCATCGGTGACGTCGACGTTCCGGTAGAATGCGTTGCCGCCCGCGGCCTCGATCGCCGCCACGATCTTGCGGCCCTGCGTGTCCTGGATGTCGGCGATGGCGACGGGATTGCCGTGGCGCGCAAGGGCAAGCGCCGTCGCGCGCCCGAGGCCGGATGCGCCGCCGGTGACCAGGCAAACCTTCTGGCTGTCGAAACGCGGCAACGGTCAGCTCACCGTCGGCGATCTGTGTTCAGGGGGACCGGCGCTTCGGCTGCCGACATGCATCCTACTCCTCCCGCATCGGCGGTTCGCCCGCCTGATCCTACTGTCCTACAATGCGTGGAATGGGATGGCCGCGAAAGCCGTTGAGGGCCGCGGCGGGGACTATTGCGCTTGTGATAGAAAGTTGCGCCGGGCGGTCCCGCGGCAGGGGTTCAACGCGTATGCAATAAGCCGGGGCGAGGGTCCGTTTGGCCTCCCCAGCGCCTATCCGCACCGGACCGCTCGCGTTAGACGACATCCCGGATGATCCGGGACCTGTCATGAGCAATTCTTCCGTCGAGACCTGGGACTATATCGTGATCGGAGCAGGCTCCGCCGGCAGCGTGATCGCAGCGCGGCTGTCGGAATCGGGCCGCCATCGCGTGCTGCTGCTGGAGGCGGGCGGTCCCGACAGGCTGTTCTGGATGCGCGCCCCGCTCGGCACCGGCCAGATGCTGCGGCGGACCGACGTCATCTGGCAATACGAGACCGAACCGGTGCCGGAACTGCGCGACCGGCGCCTGCGCTGGCCGCGCGGCAAGGCGCTCGGCGGTTCGAGCTCGGTCAACGGCACCCTCTTCGTCCGCGGCGACCATTGGCACTATGACGACTGGGCCGTGCGCGGCGCGGAGGGCTGGAGCTTCGACGAGGTGCTGCCCTATTTCAAGAAGCTCGAATCGTTTTCCGGCGGCGATCCGGACTGGCGCGGCGCGTCGGGCCCCATCTCGGTCGAGCGGCTCAATGCGCGCATTCCCGCCACGGACGGTTTCGTCAAGGCCTGCGTCGAGGCGGGCATGGCGCTCAACGATGACTACAACGGCGCCGATTGTGCCGGCGCCAGCTACCTCCAGTACAACACCAGGTTCGGCCGCCGCCAGAGTTCGGCCGTCGGCTACCTGAAGCCGGCCGCCCGGCGCTCCAACCTCAGGATCGTGACCGACGCGCTGGTGTCGCGGATCGACCTCTCCGGGAATCGTGCCGAGGGCGTGACCTACGGCGTCGGCGACACCATCCATCGGGCGAAGGCTGCGCGCGAGGTGATCCTGTGCGCCGGCACCATCGCCAGCCCGCAGATCCTGGAGCTTTCGGGCATCGGCGATCCTGACCTGCTGCGCGGGCACGGCATCGCGCCGCAGGTCGCGCTGAAGGGGGTCGGCGAGAATTTGATCGACCATCTCCAGACCCGCGTCAGCTTCGAGGCCAAGAACACGCGCGGCCTCAACGAGATCGTCCGCAGCCCGTGGTTCAAGCTGTTCGTCGGCGCCGAGTTCCTGTTCCTCGGCCGCGGCCTGATGACGACGCCCCTGGCGACCGCGCAGGCGCTGGCGCGCTCGCGCCCCGACCTGGCGCGACCGGACGTGAAGCTCCAGTTCCATCATTTCAGCGGTAAGGACCGGATGGCCTATTCGAAGGAGGCGGGCATAGACCCGCATCCCGGCCTGACGATCGGCATCGTGCAGCTTTCGCCGGAATCACGCGGCCGCCTCCATATTGCGGGTGCTGCGCCGGAACTGCCGCCGCGCATCGAGCCGAACCAGCTCTCGCATCCCGAGGACGTGCGGGTGCTGACGGCGGGTCTCAGGCTGGCGCGCCGGGTCGCCGCGCAGCAGGCGCTGTCGAATTTCATCGTGCAGGAATTGCGGCCGGGGCCGGATGCCGCGTCCGACGAGGAACTGCTCGGCTATATCCGCGACAGCGGCCAGACCTCCTATCACCCGATCGGGACCTGCCGCATGGGCATGGATGCGATGGCCGTGGTCGACCCGCAATTGCGGGTGCACGGGATCGACGGCTTGCGCGTCGCCGACGCCTCGGTCATGCCGACCATGCCCGCATCGAACACCAACGCCCCCTCGCTGATGATCGGCGAGAAGGCGGCGGACCTGATCCTTCAGGCCGCCGCCGGCTGACGCTGCCTCACTTCTTGACGAATTCGTCGAAGCCGTCGGCGATCGCGCGCTCCGAACGCTCGCGATAGATCATCGCGCCGCCGCGATACTGCACGACGCGCCGCTTCTGCTTGCCGTCGAGATTGGTGTTCACCCCGACGAACCAGGAATCGACATTCGCGGAAAGCAGGCTCGCCTGAACCTCGCGGGCATGCCGGGTCCAGGCGTCCTCGACCTCCGGCTTCGGCTCCAGATAGGTCAGGCCGTGCCGGTTCATGTAATCGACCGCCGCGGCGATCCAGACCGCGTTGTATTCGCAGGTGCGCGGGATGTTGCCCTGGGCGCTGAGCGGTCCGGCCGGCATGAACAGATTGGGGAAGCCGGTCGACATCAGGCCGAGGAAGGTGATCGGCCCGTCGTCCCACTTCTCCTTCAGCGGGAGGCCGCCGACACCCCTGATGTCGATCGCGTCGAAGCTGCCGGTGACGGCGTCGAAGCCGGTCGCATAGATCAGCATGTCGAGCTCGTGGAACGACTCCGTCGTCTCGACCCCGGTCGGCGTGATACGCTTGAACGGCGTCGCCTTGAGGTCGACCAGCTCCACGTTCGGCTGGTTGAACACCTCGTAATAGCCGGATTCGAGCGGAACCCGCCGGGTTCCGAAGCCGTGGTCCCTGGGGACCAGCTTCTCGGCCGTCTCCGGATCCTTGACGCGTTCCCGGATCTTGCGGCGCACGAACTCGGTGATCATCTCGTTGGCCTTCGGGTCCGTCAGTATGTCGCGGAAATTGCCCTGCCAGATTCCGAGGCCGCGGGAATTGTAGAGATACTCGAAGAAGGCCTCGCGCTCCTCGGGTGAGACGTCGTAGACGCTGCGCGCGTCGGGCGTGTGCAGGAACCAGGCGAAGGTCGAGTTGACCCGCTTCTTGAGCGCGTCGTAGCTGCGCTTGATGTTCTTCTGCTCCTCCGGCGTGATCTTGCTGTTGTGCAGCGGCGCGGCATAGTTCGCCGTCCGCTGGAAGACGGTGAGATGGCCGGCCGTCTTGGCGACCTCCTGGACAGTCTGCACGCCGGAGGCGCCGGTGCCGATGACGCCGACGCGCTTGCCCTCGAAGCTCACCGGCGTCTTCGGCCAGCGCGCCGTGTGGTAGGCTTCGCCCTCGAAGCTGGTGATGCCCTCGATGCGCGGCAGCACCGGCTGGGTCAGCGGGCCGACGGCGGCAACCACCCAGCGGGCCCGATGCCGCGTGCCGTCCGCAAGCGTGATCTCCCAGCGATTGTCGGCCTCGTGGAAATGCGCCGCCGCGACCCGGCTCGAGAACTGCATGTCCTTGCGCAGGTCGAAGCGGTCGATGACGTAGTTGAAGTAGCGCTCCGTCTCCGGCTGCGGCGAGAAATGCTCGCTCCAGTCCCATTCGTCGAACAGCTCCCTGGAGAAGAAGAAGCCGTAGGAATAGCTCTCCGAATCGAAGCGGGCGCCGGGATAGCGGTTCCAGTACCAGGCGCCGCCGGGTCCCGAGCCGGACTCGAAGAGGCGCACGTCGAGGCCGAGATCGCGGAGCCGGATCAATGCGGAGATGCCGCCGGCACCGGCGCCGATGACGATCGCGTCATATTGCGTAGGCGACGCTTGATCGAGCGTGGTCGCCGCCTTGTCGAGAACATTCATATGGAAATCCGTCCATTGCAGGCCTCCCGCACCTCCGGGCGGATCGGCCTTGCGCGTCCAATCATGGTCCTGGAGATAATCGCTGCGGCGCAGCCGACGCACTGCAATAAAGTCGCGGAGGCCCTTTATTTCATATGCGAATGGCCGCTGCCGTCCGTCATTCCTGGCCGCCGCCATCCTGGAAATTGAGCCTCAGGCCGGGCCGCGGCCAGTCGAAGCTGACCAGCCTGCCGGTCGCCGACAGCGTCGCATAGGCAGTGGCCGTCCCGGGGCCGCCGAAGCAGATATTGGTGACATAGGGGTCGGGCAGGGCGATGTGCTCGACGCTCGCGCCGTCGGGCGACACGACGGTGATGCCGCCATTCATCAGCGTCGCGATGCAGATATTGCCGGCGCTGTCGACGGCAAGGGAATCGAAGAGCTGATAGCCGGGCAGGCCGGCCAGCAGCCGCCCACCGTTCGGCGACGGGAACGGCTCCTTCGAAACCTCGCCGGGCCCCGTTATCTCGAACTCCCACAGCCGGCCCGTCATGGTCTCGGCGACGTAGAGCCGTGTCTCGTCAGGCGACAGGCCGATGCCGTTCGCCTGCATCATCGGGTGGATGACTTCCCTGACCTGCGTGCCGTCGCAGCGCCCGTAATAGACGCCGCCGCGATGGATGATGCGAGGATTGACCTTGCCGGCATCCGTGAACCAGAATCCGCCCGAGCGGTCGAAGACGATGTCGTTGGGACCGCGGAAGCCGGCTGCGCCGCCTTCATAGAGGCGTTCGACCTCGCCGCTCGCGGGGTCGACGCGCTCGATCCAGCCGACCGGGTCGCCCTCCGGCGCGCCGGCCGGCCGCAGTCCCTTGTCGTCCTCGTGCCAGGCGAAGCCGCCATTGTTGCAGACATAGATCTTTCCGTCCGGGCCGCGCGCGGCTCCGTTCGGGCCGCCCTCGAGTTGCGCGACGACGCTTTTCTCGCCGCTCCTTGAAACGCGCGTCAGCGTGCGCGCTTCGATCTCGACGAGGATGACCGAGCCGTCGGACATGGCGATCGGACCTTCGGGGAAGCGCAGGCCCTCGGTCACGGTGTGAAAACTGATCATGGACTGACCTTCTTGGGGGGATGGAATGCCGACAGACTAGAAGAAGCGCACGCTTGCGGAAGCCGCGGCAGGGCAGGCCGGCGGCTTATTGCGTATGGGATTCCCGCCGAGCGCGCAGGTCAGGCGCGGCGATGACGGCCGCCGCGGGTGTCGGCAGGCAGGCGGACGACGAAGGCCGCTCCGGCCGAGCGCATATGGTCCAGTACCAGCTCGCCGCCGAAGCGCTGTGCGATCTGGCGCGAGATGGCGAGGCCGAGCCCGGCTCCGCCGCGGCCGTTCGCCTTGCCGCGCTCGAACTTGACGAAGACGCGCTCCCGGTCCGCCTCGGCGATGCCCGGACCATTGTCCTCCACGCGGACCTCGTAATGGCCCTGGCGGGCGCGGCTGGAGATGGCGACGGTCGGCGCCTGGGCCGTGTTGTACTTCACCGCGTTGGAGATCAGGTTGATGAAGATCTGCGCCAGCTTGTCCGGATCGCCCTCGATCGTGACGTTCTTCGCCCGCCGCGGCCGCGTCAGCGTGACGCCGGCCGAGCGCGCCAGCACCTCGCAGCTTTCGATCGCCTGCGTCAGCACCTGCTCGGGGTCGAAGCGCTCGACCTCCCAGTCCGCTTCCGTGTTGTCGTGCCGGTTGAGCTCGAGGATGCCGTCGAGCAGCCGGGTCAGCCGCAGGCTTTCGTTCTGGATGATGCCGAGGAAGCGCAGCTTGCGCTCCTCCTCCATGTCGCGGTTGTTGAGCAGGATGTCGCTGAAGGAGCGGATCGAGGTCATCGGCGTGCGCACCTCGTGGCTGATCTGGCTGAGGAATTCGTCCTTCTGCAGGTCCATCTCGCGCAGCCGCCGGTTGGCCGAGGCGAGCTCGGTGGCCGTCGCCTCGACCTGGCGCGACTTGCGCTCGAGCTCGGCCGAATAGGCGCGGATCTGCTCGGTCTCGCCGGCAAGCCGCTTCAGCTCCTCGACGCTGATCGTCTCGCTGGTGACGACGCCTGAGACCAGCGCGCGTGCCGAAGCCGCCCCGATATTCGCCGCCAGCCGCTGCTCGACCTTCGTGATCAGGTCGTCGCTGGCGACGACGGCACGCTTGCCCTGGTGACGCTCGAAGAGATGCATCGTCTCCACCGGGCCGAGGATGCGGCTGGCGATCCTGCGCAGGTCGGAAACGCGGGCCGTGCGCCGGATGACGCCGAGCTCGTTCTCGGTCTGGCGGCGGAAGACGTCGACGAATAGCGTCGCCTGGAAGCGCGTCAGCGGCGTCGGCTCCTGCAGCAGCGACACGCCGACCAGCAGCGCCGTGTTGACCATCATGCTCCAGAACAGGGCGTGCACCAGAGGATCGAAGACGTCGAGGCCGAAGAGGGCGTAGGGTTTCAGCCAGCTCCAGCCGAAGGGCCCGTCGGCGATGACGCCGGCCGGCATCAGGAAGGCTCCTTCGAGGCTCGGCAGGAACAGCGTGTAGCCCCAGATCACGAAGCCGGCTGCCAGTCCCGCGATCGCGCCTCCATGCGTGGCACGGCGCCAGTAGAGCCCGGCGACGAGGCTGGGAAGCGGTTGAATGAGGCCGCAAAACGAGATCAGGCCGATGGCGGCGAGCGCATCGGACGTGCCGCTGAGCCAGAGATAGATGAAGCCGAGGAAGACGATGAAGATGATGCTCAGGCGCCTTGTCATGAGGATGAAGCTGCGCGCGCTCTGCCCGCCGCCGCTCGGCACCAGCGACAGATGCATCGCCACCGGCATGACGATGTGGTTGGACAGCATGGTGGAAAGCGCGATCGACGAGACGATCACCATCGACGTCGCCGACGAGAATCCGCCCAGGAAGGCGAGCAGGCCGATCGTGTTGCGTCCGTCCGTCATCGGCAGGGTGAGCACGAACAGGTCGGGGTCGGAGCCGACCGGCAGATGGTTGAGCCCCGCCATGGCGATCGGCAGGACGAACAGGTTCATGAGCAGAAGGTAGAGCGGAAACAGCCAGGACGCGGTGCGGATCTGCTGCTCGTTGGAGTTCTCCACCACGGTCACCTGGAACTGCCGCGGCAGGCAGACGACCGCCGCTCCCGCCAGGAAGCACAGCGCGAACCAGCGCGCGCCGAAGCTCTGTTCCGGGTTGGCCAGGCTGACCGGCGCGTTGCGGAACATCTCCGCCGAAGTGCCCGACAGCGAAAGATACACCCACAGCCCGACGGCCAGGAACGCGACCAGCTTGACCAGCGCCTCCACCGCGATCGCGGCGATCACGCCGTGATGGCGCTCGTTGACGTCGATGTTTCGTACGCCGAAGATGATGGAGAACACGCACAGGCCCGCCGCAAGCCAGAAGGCTACGGCGAAGTCAGGCTCCAGCCGCTCCGAAGCCGCCACCACCGCGCCGGCCGGGTAGGTGATGACCTGGAAGCTCGCCGTCAGCGCCTTGAGCTGGAGGGCGATATAGGGCGTGATGGCGACCAGCGCGAGGACGGTGATCAGGGCCCCCAGGGTCGGGTTCTTGCCGAAGCGCGCGGAGATGAAATCGGCGATCGACGTGGTGTGGTGCACCCTCCCGACGGTGACCAGCTTGCGCAGGAATATCCACCAGCCGACGAATACCACCGTCGGACCGAGATAGATGGTGAGAAATTCCAGGCCGTTCTTGGCCGCCGAGCCGACCGAGCCGTAGAAGGTCCAGGAGCTGCAGTAGATCGAGATCGACAGCGTGTAGACCACCGGCGAGGAAAGCCACCCGCCGGGCGAGCGCCTGGCCCTGCGGTCGCCGGCGAATGCGACGCCGAAAAGCACCGCGACATAGAGCAGGCAGATGAAGACGACCAGATTGGCCTGCAGCATCAGCTTTTCTCGCTCGTCCCGCGCTCGGCCCGCTCGAGACGGCGCGCGATGAGCAGGGCGGCAAGCACGACAGCCGCCCACACGCCGTAGACATAGATGACGATCAGCGGAATCCCGAAGACCAGCGCCGGCGCGGCGAAGACGAG
Organism: uncultured Chelativorans sp.; assembly: GCA_964475605.1. Taxonomy (GTDB): domain Bacteria; phylum Pseudomonadota; class Alphaproteobacteria; order Rhizobiales; family Rhizobiaceae; genus CAYYZC01. Next base: position 19,984 of record CAYYZC010000004.1, on the reverse strand, counting down.
GATGACCGGCGGCAGGAGCAGGAAGACCGCGACGAGGGGCAGGGCGGTCGCGGCGTCCCTGGTTCCCTGCGTGCGGCTCTGCCAGCTCTCCATCGGCATCAACCGTCCTGCGTGAACTGGCGCACGCGCTCCACCACCTCCGCGTTGGAGAACGGCTTGGTGATGAAGGCGCTGGCGCCGATCTCCTCGGCGGTCCTGCGATCCTGCGCCTGGCCCTTGGCGGTCAGCACGATCACCGGCAGACCGGCGAGCGCCTTGTCGGAGCGGACCGCGCGCAGCACGTCGAAGCCGTTCATGTCGGGCATCATCACGTCGAGGATGAGGGCGGCGAACGGCACGCGTCTCAGCCGATCCAGCGCGTCGACGCCGTTGGCGGCGGTGTCGACGTCGAAGCCGGCGCGCCCGAGGATGTAGCTCAGCGATTCGACGATGTTCGGCTCATCCTCGGCGATGAGTATGCGTGACCTGCCCAATTGCGATCGCTCCCGACCGTTCCCCTCGATCCGGTTCGCGCCGGTCTTGCTGCCGCCTGCCGAACCGATCGGACATTAACCTACCGCGCCGAAGGGCGACATAAGGCTTTATGCTACCGTCCTGCCTCCTTGTGCCCGGCTGACCAGCGCCGGTTCCTGGCGATGCGCGCAGTTGCGCCGCGGGCAAAGCCGGCAGATCGTGCCGACCGGCACCAGCGCCGCCGCCATGTCGATGCCGTCGCCGGCTGTGACGCGATGGGCCTCGCCCGCCTCGCAGGCGAGCATGATCGAAAGCAGGTGGCGCGGAAAACCGGCGCGCGCCGGCTCCTTCTCCACCGCTTTGGCGAAGAAGAGGAAGCGGTCGCCCGAGGGCAGCTCGCCGAAGCTGCGCGCCGTGGTGCCGGGAAACTGGAAGGCGCCGTAGACCGGCCAGAGCGGGCAGGCATTGCCGTAGCGGGGCAGGGGCAGGCGCGGCAGCGGCAGCCGCTTGGTGATGTAGCCGGACGGATCGGAGCGCATGAAGGCGAAGCGGACGCCCTCGGCACCGGGGCGGCGCAGCGTCACCAGCCGATGCGCCGCCTGCTCGTAGGAGACGCCGAAGCGCCGCGCCAGCATCTCGGGATCGTAGCGGTGCCGCTCTGCGGCTTCGAGGAAGGGCTCGTAGGGCATCAGCACGGCCCCGGCCGCGTAGGAGCAGAGCGCCGTCGTGGCGAGCCGGCGCGCCTCCTCGTCGTCGAGGGCCGGATGCCGGCGCACGATTGCCGCCATCCGGTCGGCCGCCGCGGTCGCGGCGAGATCGCGGATCGCGGCGAAGCGGCGCGTTTCCGCGCTCTCGGCCAGGGCGCCGGGCGCGGGTTCCGGCAATGTCCGGTCGTGACCTGCGACCTCCTCGGCGAATTCCTCGAGCTCGGGAAAATGGTTCTGCGCCTCGTAGAGGAAGGCGTCGACCCGCTCCGTCGGCGTCGCGGCGCGGATGCGCGTATTGGCGCTGTCGAAGAAATCGACCAGCGCCTGGGCGGTGCGCGAGAGCTGCGCGCTGTCGGAGGCGATGATCGCCAGGAAGCGGTCCCGGTCGGCCGGCGCGAGCTCCTCGCCGATCTCGACGATCTCGGCCGCCGAGCGGATCGAGGTGACGTTGGTCAGCATGCGGTGCACGCTCTCGCTGAGGAAGGGGTCGCGGTTGAGCCGGTCGGCGAGCGCCAGCACCGCCTGGTTGCGGTCCCGATAGGCGCGATAGACCTTGAGGAGCAGGTCGGCCCAGCCGGGATGGCGCCCGACGAGGTCGGCGGCGGGGCCAAGCTCGCTCAGGCCGGCGGCAAGCTTAGCATCGGCCGAGATCTCCTCCAGCTCGTCGATGATGCGCCGCTCCGCCTCGCCGTCGAGCGTGGCGCGGTCGACGGCGAGCCCGGCAGCGATGCGGTCGAGCAGTCCGCTTCCGACCGCCCGCTTATTGCCCTCGATGAGGTTGAGATAGGAGGCGGAGATGCCGGCCCGCTGCGCCAGCGCGCCCTGCGTCATGCCGGCCCGCCTGCGCAGCGTCCTGATCTTCAGCCCCGTCGGATCCCTGGCCACCCGCGTCCCTCATCGCCAATGGGTTTGTCAAAATATGACAGAAGATGGCAGAATTAGATACAAAAAATTACAAGAATATGATGTTAAACCAATGTCTTATTGTGTGATTGACAAAAACGACGATCATGAGCGTCGGGCAATTCTGCTCGTACCGCCGGCCGCGGGCCGGAAAGGTCTCACGGGAGGAGATAGATGAAACTGGAACGGATCAACCGCCGCGCCTTCCTGAAAAGCACTGGCGTCGTCGGCGCGGGCCTCGCCATGCCGACGATTTTCACCAGCGCTTCGCGTGCGCAGGATTTCTGCAACAATCCGACCGGATCGAGCGTGGTCTTCGGCTTCAACAGCCCTCAGACGGGCGCCTATGCAGAGGAGGGCAAGGACCAACTCAAGGCCTACTATCTCGCCGTCAAGCATCTCAATGGCGAGGGTGACGGCGGCATGATCAATACCTTCAAGGGCACCGCGCTCAAGGGCAACGGCGTGCTCGGCAAGAAGGTCGAATACGTCACCGGCGACACGCAGACCAAATCCGACGCTGCCCGCGCTTCCGCCACCCGCATGATCGAGCGCGACGGTGCCATCATGATCACCGGCGGTTCGTCCTCCGGCGTCGCGGTCGCCGTTCAGTCGCTGTGCCAGGACATGGGCATCATCTTCATGGCCGGCCTTACCCATTCCAACGACACCACCGGCAAGGACAAGAAGAAGAACGGTTTCCGCCACTTCTTCAACGCCTACATGTCCGGCCAGGCGATCGCGCCGGTGATCGGCGAAGCCTATGGCAGCGACCGTCGCGCCTACCATTTGACGGCCGACTACACCTGGGGCTGGACCCAGGAGGAATCGATCAAGGCCGCGACCGAGGCTTTGGGCTGGGAGACGGTGCAGACGGTGCTCACACCGGTCGGAACTCCCGACTATTCGCAGTATCTGACGCCGATCCTCAATTCAGGCGCCGACCTGCTGATCCTCAACCACTACGGCAACGACATGGTCAATTCGCTGCGGCAGGCCGTGCAGTTCGGGATGCGCGACAAGCAGATCGACGGCAGGAACTTCGAAATCGTCGTGCCGCTGTTCTCCGAGCTCATGGCGCAGGGCGCGGGCGACGCGATCAAGGGCATCTACGGCACCTCCAACTGGGACTGGAAGCTCGACGATGAAGGCACCCAGGCCTTCACCAAGTCGTTCGGCGAGGAATACGGCACGCCGCCCTCGCAGGCCGCCCATACCGGCTACGTCCAGGCGCTGCTCTATGCCGACGCCTGCGAACGGGCCGGCACCTTCAATCCGGAAGGCGTGGTCGCCGCCCTCGAAGACCTCGAGTTCGACGGGCTCGGCAACGGACCGACCCTCTACCGCGGCTCGGATCATCAGTGCTTCAAGCCGGTGCTGGTCGTGCAGGGCAAGGAGGAGCCTGCCGACAAGTTCGACCTGCTGGAGATCGTCAAGGAAGTGCCGACCGACGTCGTCACCTACGACCCGGAGATCTTCGGCGGCGAGCTCGGCCCCGTCTCGACGAAGTGCTGAGGCTCTGAAACCGGACGGCCGGCGGGTGCCGGCCGTCCTTCCCGCGGTTCGCAACCTGATCTTCCGCACGGGAACGTAAAACCCATGGACCAGTTCGTCCTCCAACTGCTCAACGGCCTCGACAAGGGCGGTGCCTATGCGCTGATAGCGCTCGGGCTGACCCTGGTCTTCGGCACGCTCGGCGTCGTCAACTTCGCCCATGGCGCCCTGTTCATGATCGGCGCCTTCTGCGCCGTCGTGTTCAGCCGGCTGATCCAGCTCGAGACGGTGACCACCGATCCCGAAAGGCTGACGCCCTGGGGCTCGCCGATGGAGGTCCGCACGCCGCTGGTCCAGGCCTGGCTCGGCGATTTCGGCGCCTTCCTCGTGCAATGGTCGGTGCCGCTGTCGATCCTGCTCGCCATTCCCGTCATGCTGGTGATCGGCATCGTCATGGAGCGCGGGCTGATCCGCTTCTTCTACCGCCGGCCGCATGCCGAGCAGATTCTCGTCACCTTCGGGCTGGCGATCGTGCTGCAGGAGATCGTCAAGGCCAATTTCGGCGCCAATCCCATTCCCGTCAGCGCCCCGGACTCCTTGACCGGCAGCGCCGATGTCGGCGCATGGATCGGCCTCAGCGGCATCTTCTACCCGTGGTGGCGGCTGGTCTATCTCGGCTTCGCGCTGCTGATCATGGGGCTGGTCATAGCCTTCCTGCGCTACACCACCTACGGCATGGTGGTGCGTGCCGGCATGGAGGACCGTCAGACCGTCGGCTTCCTCGGCATCGACATCCAGCGCCGCTTCACCGTCGTCTTCGGCATTGCCGCCGTGGTCGCGGGGCTGGCGGGGGTGATGTACACCCCGATCGTGCCGCCCAACTACCATATCGGCATGGACTTCCTGGTCCTGTCCTTCGTCGTGGTCGTCGTCGGCGGCATGGGCTCGGTCAGCGGCGCGGTGCTCGCCGGCTTCCTGCTCGGCATATTGCAATCATTCGCCTCGACCAACGAGGTCAAGGCCATCCTGCCCGGTATCGACCAGGTGATCCTCTACCTCGTCGCCGTCGTCGTGCTGCTGGTCATGCCGCGCGGCCTGATGGGGCGCAAGGGCGTAATGGAGAACTGACATGGCCGCCCTGCGCAGCGATCTCGCCTATCTCGTCCTGTTCGCCCTCGTCATCCTGACCATGCCGTTCTGGCTGGCGCCTTTCGGCGCCGCCTATCCCGACCTGATGCAGAAATTCGCCATCTACGGGATATTCGCCATCGGCTTCAACATCCTGTTCGGCATGACCGGCTATCTCTCCTTCGGCCATGCAGCCTTTCTCGGCGTCGGCTCCTATGCCGCGGTCTGGTCCTTCAAGCTGCTGACCATGAACGTCATTCCGGCGATCGCCTTCGCCATGCTGGTCTCCGGCCTGTTCGCCGTGGCGATCGGCTATATCAGCCTGCGTCGCTCCGGCATCTATTTCTCCATCCTGACCCTCGCCTTCGCGCAGATGTCCTACAACCTCGCCTATTCGGTGTTCACGCCGATCACCAATGGCGAGACCGGTCTCCAGCTCGCGCTCAACGACCCGCGGGTGCTCGACGGCATGCTCGGCATCAAGTCGCTCGGCATCCCGTCGCCCGGCCTGTTCGGCGAGGAGCTGACCGGGCTCGGAGGGTTCTATTTCTGCGCCGTGACGCTCATCATCTGCTTCTTCGTCGCGATGCGGATCGACCGCTCGCCCTTCGGCATGATGCTGAAGGCGATCAAGTCCAACCAGACGCGCATGGCCTATACCGGCTTCAACACCAAGCCCTATGCGCTGACGGCCTTCGTCATCTCCGGCATGTATGCCGGGCTCGCGGGCGGCCTGCTCGCGGCGACCGACCCGCTCGCCGGTGCCGAGCGCATGCAGTGGACGGCGTCGGGCGAGGTCGTGCTGATGACCATCCTCGGCGGCGTCGGAACGCTGGTCGGCCCGGTGATCGGCGCCGTGGTGATCAAGTATTTCGAGAACATCTTCTCCGCTTTCCACAATGCCAAGCTGCATGACATATTCTCCTTCCTGCCCGACGGGCTGGAAGACTTCGTGGTGTGGATCACCGGACCTTTCGTCGGCGAGGGCTGGCATCTCACGCTCGGCATCATCTTCATGCTGATCGTGATTTTCCTGCCCGGCGGACTGATGGAAGGCGCGCGCCGGATCGGCGCCAGGTTCGGAAGCGGCGGCAGGCGGCGGCGCGAGGAAGCCGATTCCGGCCAGCTCGCGCCGGCCGAGTAAAGGGGGACTGCCATGATCACCAATGCCGTCCTTCACGTCGCCGACGTCCAGAAGAGCTTCGGCGGGCTTCAGGCCCTGTCCGATATCGACCTCCAGGTCGCCGAGGGGACGACCCACGCCATCATCGGCCCCAACGGGGCCGGCAAGTCGACGCTGCTCAATGTCTGCATCGGGCGGATCGCGCCCGATTCGGGCGCCGTCGTCTTCGACGGCGAGGTGATCACCGGCAAGCGCCCGCACGAGATCAACCAGATGGGCATCGTGCGGGTCTTCCAGACGCCGGAGATCTTTCCCGAGCTCACCCTAGTCCAGAACGTCATGGTGCCGGCCTTCGCCAAGCGCGACGGCGCCTTCACCATCAATGCCTGGCAGAACGCCAACGGCCAGAAGGAGATCCGTGACGAGGCCGAGCACTGGCTCGCCGATGTCGGGCTCGCCGCCTACAAGGACACGGTCGCCGCCAGCCTGTCGCGCGGCGACAAGCGCCGCCTCGAGCTCGCCATGGGGCTGTCGCAGCATCCCCGCCTGCTGCTCCTCGACGAGCCGACCGCCGGCATGTCGCGCCACGACACCAACTCCACCATCGATCTCCTGAAGAAGTTCAAGGAGCGCGGCATGACCAAGGTCATCATCGAGCACGACATGCATGTCGTCTTCTCGCTCGCCGACCGCATCACGGTGCTGGCGCAGGGGCGCATCATCGCCGATGGACGGCCGGAGGACGTGCGGGGCGACCCGGCGGTGCAGGAAGCCTATCTGGGAGGAGTGCATTGATGAACGCGATGACCATGCCGGAAACGGCGACGGCGACCCGCACGCCCTTCTTCAGCGTCCGCGACATCCATGCCTATTACGGCGAGAGCTATATCGTCCAGGGCGTCAGCTTCGAGATCGACGAGGGCGACATCGTCGCGCTGCTCGGGCGCAACGGCGCCGGCAAGACCTCGACCTTGCGCACGCTGGCAAGGGCCCGCGACCCGGAGCTGAAGCGCGGCGAGATCTGGCTCGGCGACCTCGCCGTCCACGGGATGAAGGACTTCCAGGCCGCGATCAACGGCATCCAGTTCGTGCAGGAGGACCGCCGCATCATCCCCGGCCTGAGCGTGGAGGAGAACCTGCAGCTTGCGCAGATCGCCGAGCCGAAGGGCTGGTCGCTCGACAAGATCTACGAGTATTTTCCGCGCCTGGCCGAGCGGCGCAAGCAGGAGGGCGTCACGCTCTCCGGCGGCGAGCAGCAGATGCTGGCGGTCGCCCGCGCGCTTGCCCGCGACATCAGGCTGCTGCTTCTCGACGAGCCCTATGAGGGGCTCGCGCCGGTGATCGTCAAGGAGATCGAGAAGATCGTCGCCCAGATCAAGGAGCTCGGCATCACCACCATCATCGTCGAGCAGAACGCCGTCGCCGCGCTCGAACTGGCGAACCGCGCCCTGATCCTCGACATGGGCCAGATCGTCTTCGACGGCAGTGCCGCGGCGGTGCTGGAGAATGCCGAGCTGCGCAACGAATATCTGGCGATCTGAGCAGGCCGGACAGGCGGCCCTATCGTGCGGGTGAGACCTGGTCCCGCCCGCTCAGCTCGGCGCGGATCTCGGCGCCGTGCTCGTCCAGGGTCGGCGGCGGCAGGATGTCGAGGTCGGCCTTTCCGTCGAAGCTGTAGGGCGCGCGCACCGTCTTGAACGGTCCCATCGTCGGATGCTCCGCCTCCACCGCTATCTGCAGATGCCTGGCCTGCGGATCTTCCAGCGCCTCGTTGGAATCGTAGGCCGGCGAATGCGGGACCTCGTTCTCCAGCAGGATGTCGCACCATTCGGCACGGCTGCGGGTGGCGAAGATCGGCGTCATGATGTCGATCAGCTCCTGCTGATGCTTGATGCGGTCGAGCCGCTCGGCGAAACGCGCATCCGTCAGCAACTCCGGCAGGCCGACAGATGCGGCCAGCCCCTCCCAGAACTTCTGCGGGGACGACAGATGGATCGCCACCCATTTCCCGTCCGAGCAGGCGAAGGTGTAGGACTGCGAGACCATGGGACGGCTCAGCGGCCCCATCACCTCGCCGACGCTGAAATAATGCGTAAAGCTGTCGAGGTTGAAATGGCACATCGCCTCGAGCATCGAGATGTCGATGCGTCGGCCCTTTCCCGTCTTTGTCCGTTCCAGAAGCGCCGCGACGATGCCGAGCGCGGCATAGTGGCCGGTCACCGCGTCGGCGATCGCCGGACCGATGACGCGCGGATTGGCCGGCGGGGTGAGCAGGCGCAGATAGGCGCTGGCCGCCTGCGCGACGGTGTCGTAGGCGGGGCGGTCGCGCGACGGGCCGGTCTGGCCGAAGCCGGTGATGGCGCAATAGACCAGGCCGGGATTGATCTGCTCCAGTTCCTCAGATCCCGCGCCCAGGCGCCGGGCGACGCCGGGGCGGAAGTTCTGGATGAAGACGTCGGCCGTCCCGATGAGGTCGTGGAAGACGGCGCGGTCCGGCGCCTTGCTGGTGTCGAGCGCGATCGACCGCTTGTTGCGGTTGTAGGTCTGGAAATGCGGCGAGTAGAGGCCGCCCTTGAAGGCGCGGAACGGGTCGCCCGTTCCCGGCCGCTCGACCTTGACGACGTTGGCGCCGAGATCGGCCAGATGCATGGCCGCAGCGGGACCGGTGATGTAGGTCCCCATCTCCACGACGCGGATATCCTTGAGTATCTTCGGCATCCGGCCTTCCTCACGAAGCCTGTGTCGACTGCGGTCCGTCGTACTCGATCGCCTGGTCGGCCTTGTGCGACATGATGAACCCGATCGAGCGCTGCGATTCCTCGAAGAGATGCGCCACCAGCCCGGCGGCCCGCGCCAGCAGCGGGATTCCCTTGATCGCGTCTAGCGGCCAGCCGGCATCGAGCATCAGCGCCGGAATGGCACCGGACACGTTGATCGGCAGCGGCCGGTTCATGACCGCGGGCGCCAGCTCGCCGAGCTTGCGCAGGCAGCCTACGTGATCGCCGGAGACGCCCCATTCGTCGGCCAGCGCGAGCAGCACGTTGGCGCGCGGATCGCCGGCGGCATGCTGGGGGTGGCCCAGCCCGGGCACCTTGGCGCGCGACGCCTTCAGCGCTTCCAGGCTGGCGCGCGTCGCGCTCTCCAGATCGGCGCCCGGCTCACGGCTTTGCGCCAGGATTTCGGCCAGGTAGCGTCCCGCGATCTCCGAGCTGCCGGCGACGACGGACCCCATGCCGAGCAGGCCGGCCGCCATCGCGCCCTGCCACGCCTCGGGGGCGGCGGCCAGCGTCATGCGCGACGCCTGGACGCTCGGCACCAGCCCGTGCTCGGCGATCGCCGCCAGGCAGGCGTCGGTGACCTTGCGCTGCACCTCGCTCGGCTGCTCGCCCGTGACCAGCAGCCAGAAATAGTCGGTGAAGCCTATCTTGCCGATGAGGTCGCCGCACAGATCGAGCCCGCGCACGGTGATGCTGTCGGCATCCGACGTCGCGATCGCCGTGAAGGCGCTATCCTGCTTTCCGATCCGCATTATCTCTCCTTATTTCGCTTAGCGAAATTTTTTTCTCTTGCCGGATGGTATGCTTCCCTCTACGCTGATGTCAAGATGGACGGGCCTCGCCGTCCGCCATCCGAAGGCGACCGCAGACTGAGGAGGGAACGGCAATGCGAGACGTCAATCAGTTCACCATCACCGAAGCGGTCAAGAAGAGCTTCAGTACCGAGGAAGGCTCCCGTTTCAAGTTCCTGCTCGAGACCCTCATCGAGCACCTGCACGATTATACGCGCGAGACCAGCCTCACCCATGAGGAATGGATGCGCCTGCTCACCTTCCTCTACGACTGCGGCAAGATCTCCACGCCGGAGCGCCAGGAGTTCATCCTGCTTTCCGATGTGCTGGGCTTCTCGGCGCTGGTCGACATGATCAATACGCGCGGCGGCGCCACAGAGGGAAGCAATCTCGGCCCCTTCTACCTGGAGGATGCGCCGCGCAAGGCGCTGGGCGCCGATCTCGCCGGGCCGCGCGAGGGCGTGTCGGTGCTGTGCCACGGCATCGTGCGCGACACGCTCGGGCATCCGATCCCCGGCGCGGTTCTCGACACCTGGCAGGCGGACGGGTCGGGGACCTATCCGATCCAGGAGCAGGACCAGGACAAATACGACCTGCGCGGCATCTTCGAGGCGGACGAGAAGGGCCGCTACTACTACACCACCGTGCTGCCCAAGCCCTATACGGTTCCCTATGACGGTCCGGTGGGCGAATTGCTGCGCGCCGGCAACCGGCATGCCTGGCGAGCCGCCCATCTCCATTACATGATCCGCGCCGAGGGCATGCGCAGCATCGTCACCGAGGTGTTCTTCGAGAACACAGAATATATAGACAACGACGCCGTCTTCGGGGTGCGCAAGTCGCTGATCGCCAAGGTGCAGCCCTACAAGGCCGACAAGGCCGGCGACCTGAAGCTGGAGCGCGTGCCCGACGCGATGCTGCAGTTCGATTTCGTGCTGGCGCCGGGAGAGTGACGGGCCGATGCGGGAATCCACCGGACGGGACGCGCAGGCCTCGCCGCTGAGGATCGCCGTCATTGTCGGAAGCGCGCATCCGGCGTCGCTCAATCTGCGCCTGGCGCTGGCCCTCACGCGGCTCGGCGCCGCCGGCATGGAGTTCGACCGGGTGACGATCAGGGACCTGCCGCTGTTCGATCAGGAGGTGTTCGACGCCGGCATGCCGGAGAGCGTCGAGCGGCTCCGCCGTCAGGTCGACGCGGCGGACGGGCTGCTTTTCATCACGCCCGAGCACAACCGGTCGATCCCGGCGATGCTCAAGAACGCACTCGACTGGGCCTCTCGCCCGCGCGCGCAAAGCATCTGGACCGGCAAGCCCGCGGCGATCGCCGGCGCCTCCTACGGGCGCATCGGCACGGCCGCCGCCCAGCAGCATCTGCGCGCCATCCTCGGCTGCCTCGACTTGCATGTGATGGGCCAGCCGGAAGCCTTCATCCATCTCTATCCGGGCCTGGTGACGGAGGATGGCGAGGTGACGGACGCCGACACCAGGGCGTTCCTGCAGGACTATATGGACCGGTTCCGGAGCTGGATCCGCCGCCACGTCCATATGCGCGAATTGGAGGCCTGAAAGTCTCCGGTCAGCCGCTTGCGAAGGAGTGCAGCAGGGCAGGGAAGCGGGTCAGCAATTGCGAGATTCGGTCGGCCGCCAGCCGCAGTTCCGGCAGCCGCCTGTCGAGCAGGTCTTCCGGCTTCAGCCGCGGCGTGTAGCCGGACGTGTTGACGGCCGCCACCACCCGTCCCGTCGCGTCGCGGATCGGCACCGCCAGCGCCGTGATGCCGTAATCGAGCTGGTCGACGGTGATGGAATAGCCGTTGACACGAACGTCGGCCATCAGCGCGCGAAGCCCGGCCTCGTCGGTGACCGTCGATTCCGTCAGCCGCCGCGGCGCGTAGGAGCGGAAATAGGCATCGAGCTGGCCGGGCGGCAGCGCGGCCAGCAGGACCCGCCCCATCGAGGTCGCATAGGCGGGATAGGTGACGCCGACGCTGGCGCTGCGCCGCGACATCCGCGCCTCCGACAGATGGGCGAGATAGAGCACGTTGAGGCCGTCGAGGACGCTGACGCTGGCGGCGTCGCCGAACAGGTCGGTGATCCGGCGCAATTCCGGCATCAGCGCCTCGTCGACATGCGCCGCCTTCAGATAGGCCGAGCCGAGCGTGAGGATGCGCGGCGCCAGCAGGAAATGCTTGTTGTGGCGCCGCACATAGCCCAGCGCCTCCAGCGTGTGCAAATTGCGCCGCACCGTGGCCGGCGACATGTTCACCTTGCGGGCGAGCTCCGTCAGCGTCATCTCCGGATGAGCCTCGTCGAACGCCTCGATCACCGCCAGGCCCCTTGCCAGCGCTTCGACGAATTCGGCAATGACGGCGTCGCGGGTCGCCGGCTCCGCGCTCACATTCATGAAGACGTCTCCTCGCTGGCTTTCGCCCTGAGTCCGCATGCAGTGAGTTCGCATGCAGTGTTGACAATCGCAAGTCACTTGCTACACTCGCATAACGAATAATTTTTCGTCTAGCGAAATCTTTGGGAGGAGAGATCATGACGACGCGACGGCAATTCAACAAGCTTGCGGCGACTGCGGCCGTCGGCCTTGCCATGCCTGCCGTGATCACCGGCCGGACCTTCGGGCAGGACAAGCCGATCCGCCTCGGCGCGAGCATCTCGCAGACCGGCCCGCTTGCCGGCACCAAGAACGGCCAGATCGGCTACGAGCTCTGGCGCGACGACGTCAACGCCGCCGGCGGCCTGCTCGGCAGGGAGGTCGAGCTCGTCCTGATGGACGACCAGAGCAGCGCCTCCAACATCCCGGCGATCTATTCGGCGCTCGTCGACGTTGAGGGGTGCGACGTCCTGTTCGGGCCTTACGGCGCCAGCCTGACCGCGCCCGTCATGCCCTTCGTCAAGCAGCGCGACCTGTTCCTGATCGGCCAGTTCCCGCTCGCCGGCAATGACGAGGCCCGCCACGACAAGTTTTTCCACAGCGCGGCATGGGGCCCGGAGTCCGGCACCAACTGGGCGCGCGGCTTCTTCGACCTGGCCAAGTCGGTCGGCGTGAAGCGGCTGGCGATCGTCGCCAACGATCTCGAATTCTCCAAGAACGCGGCCGTCGGCGGCGCCGAGGTCGCCGAGGAATACGGGATGGAGATCGTCTTCAACCAGAGCTATCCGCCCAACACGTCCGACTTCTCCGCCATCCTGCGCAACATCAATGCAGCCGAGCCCGACGCCGTCTTCGTCGGCTCCTATCCCTCCGACAGCGCGGCCATCATCCGCGGTGTGGGTGAGATCGGCATCGCCGACAGCGTCCAGCTCTTCGGCGGTGCCATGATCGGGCCGCAATACGGCTCGCTGCTGAGCTCGCTCGGTCCGGCGCTCAACGGGCTGGTGAACTCCCATTTGTTCGTTCCCGAGCCGACCATGCTCTCGCCGGAGATCAACAGCTTCTTCGAGCGCTACGTGCCGATCGCCGAGGAGCAGGGGGTCGATCCGCTCGGCTTCTACGTGCCGCCCTTCTACTATGTGGCGGGCCAGCTCGCGGCGGCCGCCATCACGGGCGCCGGCTCGCTGGACAATGCCGAGATGGCCGCGTGGCTGCACGAGAACACCGTCGACACCATCGTCGGCCCAGCGGCCTTCAACGAGATCGGCGACTGGACCGAGCGCCGGGTCCTGATGGTGCAGATCCGCGACGTGGAGGGCGGCGACCTCGACCAGTTCCGCCAGCCCGGCCGCCAGGTCATCCTGGATCCGTCCTCGCTCAAGACTGCGGACCTCGTCCATCCCTACAATAAGGCGCGCACGAGCTGAGCGGCCCGTCGTCACGCTGCGGGGCCGGCCTTTTTGGCCGGCCTCCATCCGAGACCATATGACATCGCTAGATCTTTTCCTGAATGCGATCGCCACCGGCGCGCTTCTCGGCAGCGTCTATGCCGCGATCGCGCTCGGCCTGGCGATCACCTTCGGCATCCTCCACATCCCCAACATCGCCCATCCCACCCTGGTCATCCTGGGCGGATATTTCGTGGTCCAGGTCAATCGCCTCGGGCTCGATCCGCTGGCCGCCGCCCTGGTCGGGATCGTGCCGTTCTATCTGCTCGGCCTGCTGCTCTACATGTTCTATGCGCGTCTCTTCGAGAGGCAGGGCCGCTCGGAGGTTCTGCAGAGCCTGACGCTGTTCTTCGGCCTGTCGCTGGTGCTCGAGATCGTCATCGTGCTGGCCTACGGCTCGCAGCTCCAGTCGGTGAGCGCGTCCTATATCGGCAGCAGCCTGAGGATCGGGCCGCTGACCATTCCCTACCGGCTGCTCGTGCCGGCGGTGCTTGCCCCCGTCACCATCGCCGCGCTCTGGCTCTATTTCATGTACACCAGCTCCGGTACCGCGATCCGTGCCGTCGCCCATGACGAGCGGGCGCTGTCGATCGCCGGCCTCAATCCCGCCTCGGTCAAGCGCCACGCTTTCGGCCTGGCGACCGCCACGGCGGTCATCGGCGGCGCGGCACTGGTCATGGTCGGCCCCATCGACCCGTTCGGCGGCCGGTTCCAGATCGGGCGCGTGTTCGCCATCGTGGTGCTCGCCGGCATGGGATCGCTCCCCGGAACGCTGGTGGTCGCGATCATGCTCGGCATGGCCGAAGCGCTCGTGTCGTCCTACCTGAATCCGGCCTGGTCGCCGGGCGTGGCCTTCACGGTCCTCCTCGCCGCACTCGCGCTGCGCCCGCAGGGCCTGTTCGGAGTGGCCCGATGACGCGCGGCGGCATGGTCTTCTCGCTCGCCATGGCGGCGATCCTGCTCGCGGGGTTCCTGGCCCCGCAGGTGATACGGAACCCGTTCTACTTCTTCGCCGGCTATGTGGTCCTGCAATATGTCGTCATCGCCACCGGCTGGAACATCCTCGGCGGCTATGCCGGCTACCTGAATTTCGGCGCCGCCGGTTTCTTCGGCGCCGGCGCCTACGCCACCGCCTTCCTCTACACCGCCTTCGGGATTCCCTTCTGGGGCGGGCTGGTCGTCGCCTGCGCCGTCGGTGCCGCCCTCGGCCTGTTCATGGGCTACCTGACATTGCGCATCCAGGGCGTCTATTTCGCCATCGCGACGCTGGGGCTGGTGATCATCCTGGAGACGATCGTCCACAATGTGGATGGGCTTGGCGGCGCCCGCGGCATGGTCGTCTACGGCCCGCCGCCGCCCGGATGGGCGGCCGGCCCGTCGCAATACATGTTCCTGCTGATGCTGGCGATCGCGGTTGCCGGCGTGTCGCTGGCACGGTGGATGCAGCTTTCCTGGATCGGGCGCGGCCTTCGCGCCGTGCGCGCCAGCGAGGACGCGGCCGAATGCTCCGGCGTGCCGACGCTGCGGCTGAAACTGCTCGCCTGCGCGGTCAGCGGGGCGGTGCTGGCGGCGGCCGGCGCGCCCTATCCGTTCTATACTTCCTTCGTCGAGCCGGCGACGGCCTTCAGCCTGCTCATCGGCCTCAACGCCATCGCCATGCCGCTCATCGGCGGCACCCGAAGCTGGCTCGGTCCGGTGATCGGCGCGCTCCTGCTCGCCTCGACCCAGCAGATCGCCACGCTGACCATCTCGTCGGAGCTCAACATCCTGTTCGTCGGCATCGTCCTGATCGCCTTCGTCGCCCTCGCGCCCAACGGCATTCTCGGCATCGTCAGGGCGAGGAGGGCCGGCGCATGACCGCTCCGATCCTGACCATGCGCGGCGTGGAGAAATCCTTCGGCCCGTTCCGGGCGCTGGGGCCGGTCGACCTCGACCTGATGCCGCAGGAGCGGCTCGGCATCATCGGCCCCAACGGGGCCGGCAAGACGACCCTGATCAACTGCATCACCGGGGTGCTCAAGCCCGACGGAGGCAAGGTGGGCTTCGGGGACGAGGACGTCACCGGTCTCCCGGCCTTCAGACGCGCCCGCCTGGGCATTTCCCGCACCTTCCAGATACCGCGACCCTTCGCCGGCATGACGGTGGCGGAAAACCTGCTGGTTCCGCTCGACTATGCGCACCATTCGGGCAGCAAGAGGAAACGCGCGCTGGAGGTGCTGGAATCGGTCGGCCTGTCGGCGCGGGCGGACCACCTGTCGGAAGATCTGTCCCAGCTCGAGCTCCGCAAGCTCGAGCTCGCCCGCGCGTTGGCCGCCGATCCGAAGGTGCTGATCGCCGACGAGGCGATGGCCGGCCTCGCCGACAGCGAGATCGACGAGGTGCTGGCGATCCTGATGCGGCTCAACGGCCAGGGGGTCGCGGTGATCATGATCGAGCACATCATGCATGCGGTCATGCGTTTCTCGCAGCGCATCGTATGCTTCGATACGGGCCTGCTGATCGCGTCCGGAACGGCGGACGAGGTGGCCCACGATCCCATGGTGCAGAAGGTGTATTTCGGTGAACAGGCTCATCGTTGAGAATCTGAACGCCGGCTACGGCGCCGTCTCGGTCCTGCACGACGTGTCGATCGAGGTCACCGAGGGCGAGCTGGTGGCCCTGCTCGGCACCAACGGCAACGGCAAGAGCACGCTACTCAACTGCATCATGGGCTTCATCCGCCCCACCAGCGGCCGCATCGTCCTGGAATGGGACGGCACGACGCTCGACCTGACGGCGCTGCCGCCGCACGAGATCGTCCGCCGCGGCCTGTCGATGGTGCCGGAGGGGCGCAGGCTGGTGCCGAGCCTGTCCGTGGAGGACAATCTGAGACTGGCCGGCAGCAACCCCGCCGTCCGCGACCGGATGAAGGACAATCTCGCCTATTGCTACCGCACCTTTCCGCTTCTCGGGGAGCGCAGGGCGCAGCTTGCCGGCACGATGAGCGGCGGCCAGCAGCAATTGCTCGCAGTGGCGCGCTCGCTGATGGCCTCGCCGAAGATGATCGTCGTCGACGAGCCGTCGGTGGGGCTGGCGCCGATCGTGGTGCGCCAGGTCTTCAAGACGATCAGCACCCTTCAGCGGGAAAGCAGCCTGACCATCCTGATGGCCGAGCAGAGCTTTCTCCAGACGATCGACGTGGCGTCGCGGGCCTATGTGCTCGCCCATGGGCAGATCGCTCGCAGCTTCGACAGGCAGTCGGGCGATATCGATCATGACGAGATCCGGCTGGCGATGCTGGGTGCGGCTTAGACGAGGGAGGTCGGACTGATGGAACTGGGCCTGAGGGATCGCGTCGCGCTGATCACCGGCGCGAGCAAGGGCATCGGCAAGGGTGCCGCGCTCGCCTTCGCGCAGGAAGGCGCGAGAGTGGTGATGCTGGCGCGCACCCGCGACGAGCTGGAGGCCGCGGCAAACGAGGTGAGGGCGCGCTTCAACGTGCCGGTGCTGGCTGTTGCCGCCGACATCACCGACGGCGCCTCGGTCAAGGCGGCGGTCGACACCGTCGAGAACGATCCCGCCTTCGGCAAGGTCCATGTGCTGGTCAACAATGCCGGCAGCGCCATCAGGCGCCAGGAACGGCAGCTCATGTGGGAGGACGACGACTGGCGCGCCGATCTGGAGATCAAGATGATCGGCTATCTGCGCGTCATCCGGGACTTCCTTCCCCTGATCCCGCGCGACGGGACGGGCCGGATCGTCAACGTTACCGGTGCGGCCGGCATCTCGACCTGGTCGCCGGCGCTCACCCACGGGCTCAACAATGCCGCGCTCAACCACGGCACCGGCTATCTCGCCCAGGACCTGGCGGCCGAGAACATCACCGTCAACGCCGTCGTGCCGGGACTGATCGCCACCGAGTGGCGGGAGTTCTGGGCGGAGAATTCCGGCCGCGCGGCCGGCAAGGGCAAGACGGAATTCCTGGAGGCATATTGCCGCGAGCATGGCATCCTCTCGGGCCGCTGGGCGCGGGTGGAGGAGGTCGCCGACGTGATTGTTTTCCTGGCCTCCGACCGCGCCTCCTACATCAACGGCGCCAAGATCATGGTCGATGGCGGCATTCACGTGAACGCAAGGTGAGGCCATGCTCTACATAGCCTATGTACCGGACCGCGACGGCGCTGCCGGCAAGCGCTCCGAGCACTACGAGCGGCACATAGCCGACCTCGATGCGGCCGCGTCGATGTCGGTCTCGGTAAAGCTCGCAGGACCGCTGCTGGGGCCCGACGAGGCGACGCCGGCCGGCAGCTTCTTCCTGCTCGAGGCGCCCGACATCAAGACGGCGCGCGCCTTCGTGGAATCCAATGTCTTCGCCATAGCCGGCGTGTGGGAGAGGCCCGTCGTGAGAGCGTTCCGCCGCGGCCGCGGCGTGGCGCTGGAATAGGCCGCGCCTCCAGCCGGAGGCCGGTCGACGATCAACTGGGAGGACGATCGATGTGCTGGATGTGTGATGAAGCGCGTTTCCCGCTCTTCAGGGCGGCCGCGGATGTGTCCAATCTGTCCGGTGCCGGCAGCGCCGGCCCGCGTGGATTGCCGGTGGGTTCCGGCGAACCCGGCGCCCGCCTGCTGATCCGCGGCGGCCATGTGCTCACCATGGACCCGGCGGCAGGCGATTTCGCCGAGGCCGACGTGCTTGTTTCCGGCCGCAGGATCGAGGCGATCGGCCCCGGTCTCGATGCCGGCGACGCGCAGGTGATCGACGCGGCCGGCATGGTCGTCATGCCCGGCTTCATCGACACCCACCATCACCAGTTCGAGACGGCGCTGCGCAGCTTCCTTGCCGACGGGATCCTCATCAACGACGGCAAGCCGCATGGCGCGGTGAACTATTACGACCATATCCTGCAGAAATTCTGCCTCGCCTACCGCCCCGAGGACGTCTACATCAACGAGCTGTTCGGCTCCATCTCCCAGCTCGACGCCGGCGTGACGACGGTGATGGACGTCTCGCAGATCCACCATTCGCCCGAGCATTCGGATGCCGTGGTGCAGGCCCTGAAGGACGCCGGGCGTCGCTCCGTGTTCGGCTATTTCGAGGGCTGGGGCGACAAGGCCAGATATCCGGGCGATGCCGCGCGGCTGAGGTCGGACTATTTCTCCTCCGACGACCAGTTGCTGACCATGGTGATGGGCGGCGAGATCTACATTCCGGGCTACGAGAATTCGTGGCGGACCGGCCGCGACCTCGCCCTGCCGGTGGCGCTCCACGTCGTCGGCACCTTCGGCATGGCCTCGACCTTCGACGAGCTGGCGCGCAGCGGACGGTTCGGGCCGGACAACATCTTCATCCACATGACCGGCATGTCGGACTTCGCCTGGCAGGCGGCGGCCGACGCCGGCGCTCATGTCTCGCTCGCCGTGCCGATCGAGATGGCCATGCGCCACGGCATGCCGCCGATCCAGAAGGCGCTCGACCTCGGCATGCAGCCCTCGCTGTCGACCGATGTCGAATGCACGATGACGGCCGATCCCTTCACGCAGATGCGCTCGGCGCTGACGCTCCAGCGCGCCTTCGTCAACGAGGCGGCTCTGGCCGGCAAGGAGGACCTGCCCGACCTGATCACCTCGCGCGACGTGATCCGCTTCGCCACGATCGAAGGCGCCAGGGGCCTGAAGCTCGACCGCAAGGTCGGCAGCCTGACGCCGGGCAAGGAGGCCGACATCGTCCTGCTCGATGCGACGGCGCTGAACGTGGCGCCGCTGAACCATGTGCCTGGCGCCGTGGTGACGCTGATGGAACGCAGCAATGTCGACACGGTGATGGTGGCCGGCCGGATCAGGAAGTGGAAGGGCGAGCTCGTCGATTTCGACCTGCCCAAGCTGCGCCGCGAGCTCGAAGCCAGCCGCGACCATCTGTTCGAGGCCGCCGGCATCGACCGCGACCTCTTCCGGGCGGCCTGATTCGATTTCCGGTTTCGGGAAACGACCGTGCTCCGGTAAGAGAGAAGGGACCAGAGGTCCGAAGGCGCGCCGTGACGCTCTGGAATTCGCCGAGCCTCCGGACAGGCCACAGAGGAGAGACGCCTTGCCTTACACATTGCCCTTGCTGCCGACCTCGCTCGTCGGCTCCTACGCCCAGCCCGAATGGCTGATCGACCGCAACAAGCTCGCCGGCCGCTTCCCGCCGCGGGTCCGTGCCAGGGAGCTGTGGCGCGTCGATCCCGAATGGCTGGACCAGGCCCAGGACGACGCGACGCTGCTGGCGATCCGGGACCAGGAGCGCGCCGGCCTCGACATCATCACCGATGGCGAGATGCGGCGCGAGAGCTACTCCAACCGCTTCGCCACCGCGCTCGAAGGTGTCGACATCGACAATCCCGGCAGCGCGCTCGACCGCAGCGGCCACCCCAACCCGGTGCCGCGCATCGTCGGCAAGGTGCGCCGCAAGCATGCCGTCGAGGTGCGCGACGTCCAGTTCCTGCGCGCCAACACCGACCGGCGCATCAAGATGACGGTGCCCGGACCTTTCACCATGTCGCAGCAGGCGCAGAACGATTTCTACGACAGCGAGGAGGAGCTCGCGCTCGACTACGCCGCCGCCGTCAACGAGGAGATCAGGGACCTGTTCGCGGCCGGCGCCGACATCGTCCAGATCGACGAGCCCTATATGCAGGCAAGGCCGGAGAAGGCGCGCGCCCATGGCCTGAAGGCGCTGAACCGCGCGCTCGAAGGCGTCGAGGGCGAGACCGCCGTCCACATCTGCTTCGGCTATGCCGCGATCATCCACGAGCGGCCGACGGG
>CAYYZC010000003.1:32447-39386 GCA_964475605.1 uncultured Chelativorans sp. | reverse complement strand
TAGAAGAGTTTTCCATCGCCAGTCTCCTGGCGCGCAATCTGGCGGTTTTCCGGTCTCGCTCGAGCCGTTCCTGAAGGATTATCTCGCTGGCAATTCTATGTGCCCGCTCGTCACGGCTTTCGCGTTTCGCAGCATGTGATCCGATAGACATATATCAACCTCATATTCTTGTTATATATAATTGTTATTATTTATAAATCAAGAATCCGCATAAAAGAGAGACAGGAACGAGAGCGACCGCTACCGCGCCTCATCCTGGGGCGCGGTCGACATTTCCTCGCTTCGCGGGTCGTAGGCCACCGGCGCGGAGATGCCGGTATCGGTCGCGGCGACATAGTCGGCGCTATGCATCGTGGCCGGTCGTGCCAGCTTGCGCATGCGGAAGACGGCCAATGCGGTCAGCAACGAGCAGATCGCGGCAGTCGTCGCAAAGAGCGCTTCGGGACCCGCAAGGCGCATGGCGAACGCGCCGGCAAGAGGACCCAGCACCGCTCCCGCGCCGTTCAGGAACAGCAGGCCGCCCGACACCTCGACGAAGCTCTCATTCGTGATCAGGTCGTTCACATGCGCCACCGACAGCGCATAGATGGGAAAGGTGAAGGCGCCGAAAGCGAATGCGAGGGGAAGAACGCCCGGGCTCCAGAACCGGCTGGCCAGAAAGAGGGCCAAGCCCGTCAGCGCGGACAGGCCGGCCACCAGGGCGATCACAGCGCGACGATCGAGGCGGTCGGAAAGACGCCCGAAGGGCCATTGCGAGAGCGCTCCGCCGAGCACGGTAACGCCGATGAAGATGGCGACGCCCCTCGTGCCGAATCCCGCGCTCGAGACGAATAGCGGGGCGAGTGACCAGAACGCGCCGTTGACAAGCCCGACCGCAAAGCATCCGGAGGCTCCGGTCGGCGACAGGCGTACGAGGCGAAGCGGCTGCACCCGCACGCCCGATATCGGCGCCGGGGCGACGATGGAGTTCAGGGCGACGGGAACGGCAGCCAGCGAGATGATGATCGAGGCCACGACGAACGGCACGAAGCCCCGCGGATCGTATAGGGTCAGCAGGACCTGCCCGCCGATGATGGCCGCGAAGGTCAGGGACGTATAGACCGAGAAGACGGTTCCGCGGACGGCGCTGTCGGTACGCTCGTTGAGCCAGCTCTCGATGACCAGAAAGAGGGCGGCCATGCAATAGCCGGTTCCTGCCCGCAGGAGCCACCACGTCCATTCCTGCAGCGTCAGAATATGGATGAGGGGGATCACCGATGCGATCGCGCACATCGCGGAGAACACCCGTATATGCCCGACGGGACGCACCAGATGAGCGATCGTGAGACAGCCGGCGACGAAACCGACGAAATAGCTCGACCCCATGATGCCGATCGACAGGGGAAGGAAGGCCTCCGCTTCCGCCCGAAGCGGCAGCAGCGTCGTCTGAAGGCCGTTCCCGGTCAGCAGGATGGTGGCGCTGAGGAGCAAGGCGCCGAGTTGCGCAATGATTGCCAAACGCCACCTCCGGCAAGCTGTGGGATGGACCGCGCGATGTCGCAAGCAGGTCCAGGCGCCGCCCGAGCGCCATGGTTACGCGGCGTCGCCGATGCGGTCAACGAAGGGGCGTCACCTTGCCGCGCCCGCCTCCGATCGTCGACGGACGAGGCGTATCGGCCGTCAGCGCTCGCGCGGCAGCACGGTAAGCACGCGCTCGATGAAGACGCGGAACTCGGCCATGAAGTCCTTCAGGAACTCGGCCGTGGATTCCTTCGTCACCTGCCCGTCCTCGCTGATGAGGTCCGGCGTGAACTGGATATAGGCTTCCGGCGCGTTCATCTGCGGCGAATTGCAGAAGCCGAGCACGCTGCGCAGATGCTGCTGCCCGACGGCGGTGCCGATCGCGCCCGGCGACGTCCCGATCACGGCCGACGGCTTTCTCGTGAAGGCGTTCTGCCCGTAGGGCCTGCTTGCCCAGTCGATCGCGTTCTTGAGCGCCCCGGGGATCGAGCGGTTGTATTCCGGCGTGACGAACAGGATGGCGTCGACGTCGGCTATGGCGCCCTTGAACCGCTTCGCGACGTCCGGATAGTCGGAATCGTAGTCGTAGCTGTAGAGCGGCAGATCGCGGATGGGGATTTCCCGAAGCGCCATGTCCGGCGGAGCAAGCTTGACGAGAGCCGATGCCAGCCGGCGGTTGATCGATCGGGAAGCAAGGCTGCCGACGAGGTAGCCGACGTCAAACTTGGCCATGGGGAAAGTCCTCCTGAGTTCGCGGATACCGATCACCCCGGAGAACTATGGACCCTCGGCTTCGCAATGTCACAGACTTCCGCCGAAACGCGCCCGACCGGGCCGATCCGGCAGCTCTCGCCCGTTCACGCGTCGAGCAACTGGCGGTCGAGGATCTTCTGCATCGCGTAGTTGAGGATGCCGCCGGCGCGGTACCATGCGACCTCCCGCGCCGTATCCATGCGGCATGTGAGGTTGAGGGACCGGCGCGAACCGTCGGCGCGGCGGATCGTGCAGCGCACGGTGCTGCCGGGCGAGAGCGCGTCGCCGGTACCTTCGAGGTCGAACGTTTCCGAGCCGTCGAGGCCGAGGGCATCGTGTCTCGTGCCGGCAGGCAGTTGCAGCGGCAGCACGCCCATGCAGACGAGGTTGGACCGATGAATGCGTTCGAAGCTCTCGGCAATGACTGCGCGGACGCCGAGCAGCCGCGTCCCCTTGGCCGCCCAGTCGCGTGACGAGCCGGTGCCGTATTCCGCGCCGGCGACGACGACGAGCGGCACCTCCTCTTGCGCATAGCGCATCGCCGCGTCGTAGACCGGCAACACGTCGCCATCCGGGAAGTGGCGCGTGAAGCCGCCTTCGACGCCCGGCACGATCCGGTTGCGCAGGCGGATATTGGCGAAGATGCCGCGCAACATGACCTCGTGATTGGCGCGGCGCTCCAGATAGGAGTGGTATTCGGCGGCCGGCACGTCCTGCGAGGCGAGGAAATCGGCAGCCGGTCCCTGCTTCGGGATGGCGCCCATCGGGTTGATATGGTCCGTCGTGACGCTGTCGCCGAGCAGGAGCAACGGCCGTGCGCCGGGAATGTCGCCGCGCGGCGTCGCGGCGACGCCTTCGTCGAAATAGGGCGGCCGCCGCAGATACGTGCTTGCCGGGTCCCAGTCATAGGTGTCGCCTTGCCCGACGGGCAGGCGCTGCCACCACCGGTCGCCTTCCAGGATGCCGGCATAGCTGCGGCGGAAAGCATCGCCGTTGACGACCTTGCCGACCACGTCGCGCAACTCGTCGGCCTGCGGCCACAAATCCTGCAGATGCACCGGGCGGCCGTCGGCATCGGTCCCCAGCGGGTCGCGCGTCAGGTCGACGAGGATGGAACCGGCCAGCGCGTAGGCGACGATCAGCGCCGGCGAACCGATATAGGCGCCGCGTACCTGCGGGTGGACGCGGCCCTCGAAATTGCGGTTCGCCGACAGCGCGGCCACCACGGCAAGCTCGTTGCGATCGACGGCGTCGGCGACCTCGGCCGCGAGCGGACCGGATCCGCCCGAGCAGGTCATGCATCCGTAGCCGGCGATGTGGAAGCCGAGGCTTTCGAGAGCCTTCATCAGCCCCGCCTCGGTCAGGTAGTCGGTGACGGCGCGTGAGCCGGGCGACAGCGAGGTCTTGACCCAGGGCTTCGCGACGAGGCCGCGGGCGACCGCGTTGCGGGCCAGAAGCGCCGCACCCAGCATGCCGTCGGGGTTGGAGGTGTTTGTGCAGGAGGTGATCGCCGCGATCACCACGTCGCCGTGGCGCAGCGGGCGCTCCGTCTCGGCAGGATCCGGGCGATCGGCCACGGCCTGTGGGAAACCGTCGCGGAAGCTGGCCGGCACCGCGGCGAGCGGGCGCCGATCCTGGGGCCGGCGCGGCCCGGCCATGGACGGGAAGATCTCCGCCAGGTCGATCTGCACGATGTCGGTATAGGCCGCGTCCTCGGTGCCGCCGAACAGCCCCTGCTCGATCGCATAGGCTTCCGCCAGCGCGATATCGGCGGGCTCGCGGCCGGTCTCGGCAAGATAGCGCAGCGTCTCCCCGTCGATCGGGAAATAGCCCATCGTGGCACCGTATTCCGGCGCCATGTTCGCGATCGTGGCCCGATCGGCAAGGCTCAGGGACGGGACGCCGGGACCGAAATATTCGACGAACTTGCCGATCACGTTCCTGGCCCGAAGCGCTTCGGTGACCGCAAGCGTCAGGTCCATGGCGGTGGTGCCGGGGCGCAGGGCGTTGACGAAGCGGCAACCGATCACCTCGGGAATCTGCAGCGACAGCGGCTCGCCCAGCATCGCCGCGCCCGCCTCGATGCCGCCGACGCCCCAGCCGATGACGCCGAGGCCGTTGATCATCGGCGTGTGGCTGTCCATGCCGACGAGCGAATCCGGGAAGGCCCAGGTCTCGCCCTCATGTCGCGCCGTGCGCACCGGTCGCGCGAGATATTCGAGGTTCACCTGGTGCACGATGCCGGCCCCCGGCGGAACGATGCGGAAATTGCTCCAGGCCTGCTCGGCCCAGCGCAGGAACGCATAGCGCTCGTGGTTGCGCCGGTAGTCGCTCTCCAGGTTGAGATCGAAGGCGTCGCGCGTGCCGGCGAATTCGGCGGAGACGGAATGGTCGGCGACGAGATCGACCGGGATCTGCGGATTGACGGCGGAAGGGTCGATCCCTTTCCGGCGCACGGCGTCGCGCATGGCGGACAGGTCGGCGAGCAGCGGGATGCCCGAGGCGTCGTGCGTCAGCACGCGGGCCGGGTGGTAGGCGATCTCGCCTTCGGCACGCCGGCTTGAAGGCCATGCCGCAAGCGTCGCGATCTGGTCGACGGTGACGACGTCCCCGTCCTCGTGCCGCAGCAGGTTCTCGAGCAGGATCTTCAGCGTCTTCGGCAGGCGCGCCACGGCCGCGCCGGGCAGCCCGGCGGCGACCGACAGGTCGAAATACTCATACCCGGCGCCGCCCACCCTCAAGGTGCGGCGCGCGCCGAGCGAATCCCTGCCCATGGCGAACATGCGGTTCCTCCCGATTCACCGCCGCGGCCCGCATCTCCAGGCGATCTCTATCCACAGCCGCGCGGTCGATCGGGTCGATCGGTTTGCCCGGAGGCTTGACGGGGCCGCCGTCGGATGGTCTTATCCAACTATGCTTACTGTCGACAGTCAACCGTCAACCCTATCGGAAATCCAGTCGCACACGCTGGCCGACCTGGCGTTCAAGCACATCCAGACCGCGATCATTCAGGGCGAGCTGCAGCCCGGCGCGCGGCTCGACGAGATCTCGCTGTCGCGCGTGCTCGGCATCAGCCGCGGACCGCTGCGGGAGGCGTTTCGAAGGCTCGAGGAGCGCAAGCTTCTGGAGCGCAAGCCGCGTTCCGGCGTCAGCGTCATCGACCTGCGTCCCGACGACGTGAGAGCGACCTTCCAGATCCGCGAAGCGCTGGAGGGGATGGCGGCGCGGATGGCGGCCGAGTTGATCACGGAAAGCCAGATCGGCGAGCTCGAGGCGTTCGTCGAACAGCAGGCGGAACGCCTGCGCGGCGGTGCCATCTATGAGCCCGAGGCCGGCGACTTCGATTTCCACCTGGCGATCGCCAGCGCGAGCGGCAATGCCCGGCTGCACGAGCTGCTCTCCAACGACCTGCTCTACCTGCTGTGTCTCTATCGGTGCCGTCGGGCTCGCTCGGCGGAGCGCGCCGCCAAGGCGATGGCAGAGCACCGGGGGATCGTCCAGGCCTTCAAGGATCGCAACGGCGAGGAAGCCGAGCGCCTCATGCGCCAGCATATCCGCGGCGCCAGCAACGTCTTTCAGGACGGCTGGGATCCGAAAGAGCCCGCGGCTGCGGATGACAAGCCTCGGATGGTGAAATGAGCACGGCAAGCCAGGTCGCCACGCCATACGCGCTGGTCAAGACCTGGCGGGAGCGGGGCGTGGGCCATATCCGCCTCAACCGGCCCGACGCCCGCAACGCGTTGAGCGAGGCGCTGCGGCAGGAGTTGCGCGAGGCTTTTCACGCGGCCGAGGCCGATCCGGAGATCCAGGTCGTGCTGCTGAGCGGCGAAGGCCGGAATTTCTGCGCCGGCGCCGACATCCGCGAGCTGGCGCAGCGCGACCCGCTGGAAGCCGGCTGGACGGCCAACCGGCTCGACATCCAGGTGGAATCGATGACCAAGCCGGTCATCGCCGCCATGCACGGGCCGACGCTCGGCGGCGGCATCGAGCTGTCGCTGGCCTGCACGCTGCGGGTGGTCAGCGAGGACTTCGTCGGCGGCCTGCCGGAGGTCAAGCTCGGCGCCTTCCCCGCCTCCGGCGGCACGCAGCGCCTGCCGCGCATCGTCGGCGAAGCGCACGCGCTCGACCTGATGCTGACAGGCCGCCGGTTCGACGCGAAGGAGGCGCTCGCGCTCGGCATCGCCTGCCGCATCCTTCCCGACGAAGGATTCCTCGCGGCCGCAACCGAATATGCCGAGGCGATGGCGACGGGAGCGCCGCTCGCCATGCGCGTGATCATCGAGGCGACGCGGCGCGCTTCCAATCTGAGCCGTCCGGAAGGGCTCGACTACGAGCGCCGGATGTTCGGCCTGATCTGCGGCACCGCGGACATGAAGGAGGGCGTCGCCGCCTGGAAGGAGAAGCGACAAGCAAGATTCGCCGGCCACTGAGGCCGGACAACCATCCGCCGGGGAAACGGCGGAACCACGGGAGGAAAGCGTGGGCATGGATAATAAGGGTACCGCGATCGCCCTGCGCGACGTCTCGAAGACGTTCCGGCGCAGAGGAAGCGAGCCGGTCGATGCCGTAGACGATGTCAGCTTCTCCGTCTCCGAGGGAGAGTTCGTCACGGTCGTCGGGCCGAGCGGCTGCGGCAAGTCGACCTTGCTCAAGATCATGGCCGGCCTGACGCCGGCCTCCGAAGGC
>CAYYZC010000003.1:10191-32347 GCA_964475605.1 uncultured Chelativorans sp. | reverse complement strand
CGGCAGATCATGAATCTCGAGCTGCTGCGCATCTGGTCGGTCGAAAAGAAGACGGTCGTGCTGATCACCCACGACATCCAGGAGGCGATCTTCCTCGCCGACCGGGTGCTGGTGATGTCGGCGCGTCCGGGCCGCATCCTGGAGACGATCGAGGTCAACCTGCCGCGGCCGCGGCGGCTCAACGTGGTCGCGGACCCGCGCTTCCTGGAGCACGTGCGGCGCATCCAGACGTTGCTCGGCCTCGACCAGGTCGAGGAGTTGGAGACGGAAAATGTCCACTAGCGAAGGTGCCAACCGTCTCGGCTCCGGCGAATGGAAGGCCTCGTCGGACTCCATCGACCGCAAGTCGCTCTCCAGGGCCGCCAACATCACCAACATGCTGCTCTTCTACGCGGCGCTGCTGATCGCATGGGAAGTGCTGGTCCCCTATTTCGAGGTGCCGCGCTACATCGCCCCGACGCCGTCGGCGGTCGCCGTCGCGCTTTATACAGGCCTCGTCTACGGCACCTTCCTGCAGGATCTCGGGGTGACGCTGTTCGAGATGCTGTGCGGCTTCGCGATCGCCGTGGTCGGCGGCCTGTCGCTCGGCGCGCTGATCGTCGAGGTCCGCTTCGTCGAGCGGGTCATCTATCCCCTGATCGTCGCGCTGCAGAGCATCCCGAAGATCGCCATGGCGCCGCTGCTGCTGATCTGGATCGGCTTCGGCATCGAATCCAAGATCGCCATGGCGGCCCTCGTCGCCTTCTTCCCGATGCTGATCAGCACGGTGAACGGCTTGCGCGCCTATGAGCGCGACATGCACGAGCTGTTCCTCAGCCTTTCGGCGAGCCGCTGGCAGAAGCTGCGCTACCTCAAGCTTCCCGCCGCGATCCCGTTCCTCGTCGCCGGCCTCGACGTCAGCTTCATCTTCGCGCTGCTGGGCGCCATCGTCGGCGAGTTCGTGGGCGCTTCGGCCGGCCTCGGATACACGATCATCCAGCTTCAGTTCCAGCTCGATACCGCCGGCGTCTTCGCCATCCTGGTGATGCTCGGGGTGGTCGGCGTCACCGGCCACACGATCATCGGCTATCTCGGGAAGCGCGCCGCCTTTTGGCAGGCGGTGAACATCCGCACCTAGTGATCAAACGGGATCGACGAGTCCGTGTCGTTTAGTAAAGGGAGGAAGGAAAATGCGTAAGTCTCTGAAAATAATGAGTTCCATTTGCGCCGCCGCTCTCGGTGTCACGATGCTGACGGGTATCGCCGCAGCCCAGGATCGCAAGGTCAGGATCGCCTATGGCGTCGCCGTCGTCGACCCGAGCACGGCGCCGTGGCTGACGGCGGGCAAAACCGGCGGCTACTGGCAGGAGGAAGGGCTCGACGTCGAGGTCACCGGCTATCAGGGCGCCGGTCCGGCCTTGCAGCTTCTCGCACAGGGCCAGGCCGACATCGTATTCACCGGCACGCCCGACATGATGCGGCTGCGCGAAGAAGGCGTGAACATCAAATGCGTCGCCAACGTGTATGACCGGATGCATGTCTATCCGGTCGTGCTGCCCGACAGCCCGATCGAGACCATCGAGGATTTCAAGGGCAAGAATGTCGGCCTGCAGGCGCTCACCGGCTCGGTCCGCGTCTGGACCGACCTGCTGCTGAAATCGCATGACATGACGATCGAGGATCTCGGCGGGGCGATCGCGGTCGGCACCGGCGCTGCCGCGGTGCAGGCGCTTCAGAGCGGCCAGATCGACGCGCTCATCGAATGGCACGGCCATTATGCCCTGCTGGAAACGCAGTTCGGGCTCGAGTTCCGGCGCTTCGACGACGATCCGGCGCTCAGCGAGAACTCGTTCGTCCATTGCGTCCATGCCAGCGACAAGCTGATCGAAGAGGAGCCGGAAGTGGTCGAGGGCATCCTGCGCGGCATGGCCAAGGGCATCATCTTCGCCCAGGAGAACCCGGAGGCCGTGGTGGCGGGTCATTTCGAACAGTACCCGCGCACCTTGCCGCAGGGCGTCTCGCGCGAGCAGGCCATCAAGGACGCCGCCGCGGTCGTTGCGCAGAACGTGCAGTTGTCGGCCGCCACCTCCGACGCGGGCGAATGGGGCATCGCATCGCAGGAGCAGGTGGAACGCGTGCGCGACGCGCTGGTCGAATCCGGAACCCTGAATGAATCGATGTCCTGGGAGAACTACTACACCTCGCAGTTCATCGAGGCCGCCAACGACTTCGACCGCGAAGCGGTCGCGGCCAAGGCCCGGGAAGCCGGCAACTAGGCGCAGGACCCGGGGAGACTGTCCGATGAACTTCGAACTGAGCGCGGAGCAACTCGCACTGCGCGACGCCGTGCGCGATTTCGTCGCCGCGAACGTCGCGCCTAGCGCCGAGGAGCGGAGCCGCGATTCACGCTGGGACCATGATCTGTGGCTCGAGATCGGCAAGCATCGCTGGCCGGGCGCCGTCATCCCCGGCGCGTATGGCGGCATGGAACGCGCCGCGACCGAGCACGCGATCATCGTCGAGGAGATCGCGCGGGCCGACGCCAGCCTGGCCGGCGCGATCAACGTGCTGCAGCAGACCAACATGGCATTGCTGGCCTACGGCACCGAGGAGCAGAAGCAGCGCTATCTTCCGCTCCTCACCTCCGGTCGCAGCTTCTCGATTACCGGGATCACGGAATCGGAAGCCGGTTCGAAGCTCGGCGACATCCAGACCGTCGCCGTCCGTGACGGCGACGGCTGGGTCCTGAACGGCTCCAAGACCGAGGTCCACATCCCCGAGCACGTCCAGGTCTGCATCATCTTCGCCAGGACGGAAGGCGGCATCACCGCCTTCCTCGTCGACACCTCCTTCCCCGGCTTCCGGGCCGGCCACGGGCGCGGCATCGTCGGCATGCGCGCGCTGCCGATGTCGGTCATCCACTTCGACGACTGCAAGGTGCCGGCCGAAAACCTGCTCGGCCGCGAAGGCGGCGCCTACGACGTCTTCTTCAAGAGCTTCGACCTGTCGCGCATCGGCAACGCTGCCAAATGCATCGGCATCGCCGAGGGTGCCCTGAAGGACGCCATCGCCTACGCCCGGCAAAGGCGGATCGGCGACAACGTCGTCACCGACTTCCAGGGCATCCGCTGGCAGCTCGCCGAGCTGGTGACCCGCCTCGATGGCGCGCGCTGGCTGATGTACAAGGCGGCGTGGGAATACGAGGCGCTCGGCCGCAGCACGATCGACTCCGCCAAGGCCAAGCTGCTCGCCTGCACGACGGCGATGGAAGCGGCGACCACTGCGCTGCAGATCACCGGCAGCCATGGCTGCTTCTCCGAGTTCCCCTTCGCCCGCTACATGATGGACGCCAAGGTCTCGCAGATCACCGGCGGCACCGTCGAAATCCTCAAGAACACCATCGCCCGGGACATTCTCGGCAAGATCACGGCCCCGACACCATGAAGACCTCCCCCAAGCGCAGGGTCGCCGTATCGCTGCGGCCCGAATATGATCGCTATTCGCTCGACCGGCTCGCCGACTATTCCAGGATCTGCGAGGTGCGCGGGTTCGAATCCATCTGGATCGCCGAAAGCTGGGGCCTCGACGCCATCAGCCTGCTCAGTCACGTCGGCGCCAACACCGAAAAGGTCGGCCTCGGCACCTCGATCATCAACGTCTTCAGCCGCACGCCCTCGCTGCTGGCGATGACGGCGATCACCATGAACGACCTCTATGCCGGCCGCTTCCTGCTCGGGCTCGGCGCCAGCACCAAGGCGCTGGTCGAGGGCTTCCACGGCATGAGCTTCGACAAGCCGATCACGCGGATGCGCGATTCCATCAACATCATCCGCCAGGCGACGACCGGCACCGAGATGAACTACGAGGGCAAGACCGTGGCGGTGAAGGGCTACCGGGTCCGGATCGAGCCGCGCAATCCCGCGCCGCCGATCTACCTGGCGGCGCTGTCGCCGGAGAGCCTGAAACTGGTCGGCGAGGTCGGCGACGGCTGGCTGCCCTACCTGCTGCCGCGCCGCGGCCTGCAGGACGCCGTCGCCACCATCCGCAGCCAGGCGAAGGCGGCCGGTCGCGCCGAGGATGCCGTCACCATCGCTCCGCTGGTGATGACGGCGGTCTCCGAGAACGCCGACGAGGCCCGCGACGCCGCTCGGCGCCACCTTGCCTTCTATCTCGGCGCGATGGGACCGCACTACCGGGGCTTCGTCGCCCGCCACGGCTTCGAGACCGAGGTCGAGGCGGTGCGCGCGGCGTGGGAACGCAAGGAGCACGATATGGCCAGGGCCGCGGTGAGCGACGCGATGCTGGACGAGATCGCCATTGCCGGCACGCCGGCGGAATGCCGCGGCAAGGTGGCCGAGCTGCAGGACGCCGGGGTCGACCTGCCGATCCTGTTCTTCCCCGGCACCTGCACCAACGAGATGGTCGAACTGGCGATCGAGACGATGGCCGAACCGCATACGGAAGCAGTGAGTTGAGCCTCGATCGCCTTCTTAACGCACAGTCGATCGCCATCGTCGGCGCCTCGCCCGTTCCCAACAAGGCCTCGGGCATGATGCTCGATTTCCTGCTGCGCAGCGGCTATGAGGGGCGCGTCTATCCGGTCAATCCACGCTACGACGCGATCGGCGAAACGCGCTGCTACGCCTCGATAGACGATCTTCCCGAGACGGTCGACGTGGCGGTCCTGGTGCTGCCGGTGGACGCCGCCTACCAGGCATTGGAAGCCGCCGGCCGGCGCGGCGTACCCTTCGCCATCCTGACCACCGGCGGCTATGGCGAGGGCATGGATCGCGGCGAGGGCCAGCAGCGCCGCGACCGGATTCAGGAGCTCTGCCGGCAGACCGGCCTGCGCATCCTCGGGCCGAACCTGATCGGCCTGGTCAATTTCCGCCGCCGCATGCCCCTGGTCTTCGCCGACTGGTATGCGCGCGACACCGGCCAGCGCGGCGGCGTCGCGATCGTCACCCATAGCGGGTCGGTGGGCGGGCTGATCTTCTCCTCGCTGCAGCTCGACAATGTCGGCGTCGACCTGTGGATCGCCACCGGCAACGAGGCGGTGACCGAGACGGCGGATTTCCTCGACCATCTGAGCGGCGATCCCGAGTTGCATACGATCGCCTGCTTCATGGAAGGCGTCATGGACGGACGGCGCTTCATGGCGGCCGCCGAAAAGGCGCGCATCGCGGGCAAGAACGTAGTGGTGCTGAAGGCCGGCGCCAGCCCCGAAAGCCGACGTTCCACGATGGCCCATACCTGCAAGCAGTCGACCACCGCAGACGTCTACGACGCGGTCCTGCGCCAGCTCGGCGTGGTGCAGGTCGACTCGCTGCCGCAACTGACGCAGACGGTGAAGCTCCTTGCGGCCGGGGGACCGCGAACGGGCGGCCGGATCGGCCTCCTGTCCGCCTCCGGAGGGGCCTGCTCGGTCATCGCCGACTACATGGCCCGCGCCGGCCTGTCGCTGCCGATCCTGCCGGCTCCGGTTCAGGAGCGGATCGCCACGGCGCTGCCGCAATACGGTTCGGCGCAGAACCCGGTCGACCTGACCGCCGACATCATCGCGCGGCCGGAGATAC
Organism: uncultured Chelativorans sp.; assembly: GCA_964475605.1. Taxonomy (GTDB): domain Bacteria; phylum Pseudomonadota; class Alphaproteobacteria; order Rhizobiales; family Rhizobiaceae; genus CAYYZC01. Next base: position 26,792 of record CAYYZC010000003.1, on the reverse strand, counting down.
TCAAGGGAACGCTCGAGGCGATCGAGACGGATGAGGCGGTCGACACATGGATCGTCTTCGGTCGCCCGATCGTCGACCGCTACCATGCCGAGATCGGCGACTTCGCGCGCCGCTGCGGCAAGACGGTGGTGGTCTGCACGGGCGTACCGCCGAAGCCGGAGATCGAGGAACAGCTCCAGCGGGACGGCGTGATCATCGTCCAGGAGCCGGAGCTCTGCGCCAGGGCGCTCGGAGCCATCCACGACGCCGGCCGCTGGGCGACCGCCCGCGAGAAGCGAAACTGGACCGAACTGCCGCGCAGGGAGCCGGGCGACGCCCCGCTGGCTGCCGGGCAGGCCGGCGCGCTGCTGGCGCGACGGGGACTGAAGCTCACGACTGGCGGCGCCGCAGGCGGGACATTCGTGGTGTCGGTGATCCAGGACAGCGATTTCGGCCCGCTGCTGGTCGTCCGCGACGATCTGCGCGGCAGGCGCAGCGTGCGCGCCCTGCCGGCGACGGCGAGCGAGCTGCGCAGCGCCGTCGAGGAGGTCGCCGACGACAAGGCGGCCGCGCTTGCCGACATCGCGCAGGCTTTGGCCGACCTCTATGCGGACGATCCTGCGCTGGCGGAGATCGAGGCGCAGGCCGTGCTTTGCGACGGCGCTGCCGGGATCGCGTCAGTGGCGGTCCGTCCCGCGAGAGAGCAGGTGTGATGAACGCGGTGATCGCCGGCATCGGCGAACTGCCCCAGGGCCGCTCGCCGGCGGCGAGCCCGCTCGTCCTGCACGAGGATCTCGTCCGTGCCGCCTGCGCCGACGCCGGCGTCGACCTCGACGGGATAGACTGCCTGCTCACCGTCTCGCCGCGCTCCGACCCCTATCTGATCCATGCCGGCGGGCTTGCAGAATATCTGCGCATCGCCCCGCCCGTGACCCTCACCTTCGAGGCCGGCGGCGGCGGGCCTATGGCGATGGTCGACTATGCCGCCCGCATGATCGCTGCCGGCACGGTCGGCACGGCCTTGATCGTCGCCGCCGACATGCCGCTCGGCTCGGTCAGCCGCAAGAGCTACGTCAAGGCGCTTGCCGAGGTTGGGCCTGTCCATCCGGATGTCGAGGTTCCTTTCTCCCCGAGCGTGCCGTCGATGTTCGGCCTCGTCGCGCGCCGGCACATGGAAGAGTTCGGCACCACGGACGAGCATTTCGCGGCCGTGGCGGTGCAGGAACGGCGCTCCGCGCAGCGCCACCCCAACGCCCATATGCGCGCCCCGATGACGGCGGAGGACCATGCGGCAAGCCCGATGATCGCAACGCCGCTGCGGCGGCTCGACTGCGCCCCGGTCTCCGACGGCGGCGGCGCGATCGTCATGACTTCGAGGGAAAGGGCGAAGGGAGGCGGCCACCCGCCCGTCGAGGTGATCGGCACCGGCTATGCGACCGGTCACATGCATCTGTCGGCAGCGCCGTCGCTCACCGCCTTCACTGCCGGTCGCGCCTTCGATGCGGCACTGGCCGCCGCCGGCATCACGCGCGACGCCATCGACGTGGCGCTCGTCTACGACTGCTACACCATCGCCATGCTGGTCAATCTCGAGGACCTCGGCTTCGCGGCCAAGGGCCGGGCCGGGCCGGGCTTCCTCGCCGGCGAGTTCGAGCTCGACGGAAGGCTGCCGGTCAATCCGCACGGAGGCCTGCTTTCGCACGGCCATCCGGCGCGCGGCGGCGGTTTCGGCAATCTCGTCGAGGCCGTCATCCAGCTTCGCGGCACGGCCGGCGAGCGGCAGGTCGACGGCGCGCGGGTCGCGCTCGCGCACGGCATGGGCGGCGTTTTCGCCACCCATGCCGTCCAGCTTTTGAGGGCGGCGGCATGAAGCACCCTGCCCCGCGCCCCGGACGCGACGCCACGCAGTTCTGGCTCCATGCCCGCCAGAGCAGGCTCGCGATACCGCACTGCCCGCATTGCGGCACCTATGAATGGCCGCCGCGCGCGCGATGCTCGAAATGCGGCGGCGAGGCCGAATGGCGAGAGGTGAGCGGTCGCGGCCGCATCTTCAGCTACAGCGTGGTGGAGCGCGCCGTGAACCCGGACATGGCCGATGAGGTGCCCTATGCGGTGGCAATCGTCGAGCTCGACGAGGGGGTGCGGCTGCTGAGCAATATCGTCGACTGCAACCCGGACGGCCTGTCTTGCGGCCAGGAGGTCGCGGTCCGTTTCGAACCGACCGCCGACCCGGACATGTGGGCGCCGGTCTTCGCGCCGATCAGGAAGGGATAGAAGGGTGCTCGATCACGGCATCACCAGCGAACTTGGCGAGCTGCAACGGCTGGCCCGCCGCTTCGTGCAGAACGAACTGATCCCGCACGAGCGCGCGGTCGAGGAGGCGAACGACTTTCCGCCCGAGCTGCGCCGGTCGCTGCGCAGGAAGGCGGTCGAGCTCGGCCTCTTCGCCTACAACATGCCGGAGGCCGCGGGCGGTCCCGGGCTGCCCGCCCTGGCGCAGGTCATGATCCGCGAGCAGCTCGGCCAGGTCAGCGTCGCGCTGGCCGACGTCGTCGCGCGGGTTCCGCATGCATTGCTGGCCTGCAACGACGACCAGCGCGCGCGCTTCCTCGAACCGGCCATGAAGGGCGACAAGAGCTGGGCCTTCGCGCTTACCGAGCCGCAGGCCGGCTCCGATGCCGGCGCGCTCAAGACGACGGCGCGCGCGACCGAGGGCGGCTTCCGCGTCAACGGCACCAAGCATTTCATCACCAACGGCGCCGACGCCGACTTCGTCATCCTGATCGCCCGCTACGACGACGGCAGCGAACGCCCGCCGTTCCTCGCCTTGCTCGTCGAGAAAGGCAGCGAGGGTTTTCGCGTCGGGCGTGTCAGCCGCAAGATGAGCTGGCATGGCTATCCCTTCGCGGAGCTCGTGTTCGAGGACGCCTTCGTGCCCGAGGCCAATTTGCTCGGGGAGATCGGCCAGGGACTGCGGCTCGCCATGAGCAATATCAACGAGGCCCGCATCGGCGTCGCGGCCCATTGCGTCGGGATGGCGCAGCGCGCCTTCGATTACGCGCTGACCTATGCCCAGCAGCGCGTGCAGTTCGGCCAGCCCATCGCCGGCTATCAGGGCATCCAGTGGATGTTTGCCGAAATGGCGCTCGCGCTCGAGCAGGCGCGCGCGCTGGTCTATGCCGCCGCCCGCACGATGGACGGCCCCGGCGATGCCCGCACCGCCGTCTCGATGGCCAAGCTCGGCGCCTCGGAGATGCTGGCGATGGTCGCCGACAAGGCATTGCAGATCATGGGCGGGGCCGGCATCGTCGCCGAATCGCCCATCGAGATGATCTATCGCGACGCCCGTGCCTTCCGGATCGGCGAAGGCACGAGCGAGATCCAGAAGAACCAGATCGCCCGCAACCTGCTACGCAACGGAGTCTCCAAACAATGAGCCCAAGAAAAAGGATGCGGCAACTCATTGCCCAGCCACGCGCCGTGCTCTCCCCCGGCGCGCCCAACGCGCTCACCGCGCGCATCATCGAGGAAGCCGGCTTCGAGATGACGATCTTCAGCGGCGCCGGCTTCGCGAACATGGAATTCGGCGTCCCCGACCTCGGCCTGACCACGCTGACTGAAATCGTGCAGCAGATGACGCGGATCGCCGACGCCGTCGAGATCCCGGTCGTCGCCGACGCCGACACCGGCTTCGGCAACGCGCTCAACGTCGTGCGCACGGTGCGCGAGCTGGAGCGGGCGGGCGCCTCGGCGATCATGCTCGAGGACCAGCTGTTCCCCAAGCGCTGCGGCCATTTCGACGGCAAGATGGTGATCCCGGCCGAGGAGATGGCCGCCAAGCTGAAGGCCGCTCTCGACACCCGCCGCGACCCCGACCTGGTGATCATCGCGCGCACCGACGCGCTCGCCGTGAACGGCGTCGAGGACGCCATCGAGCGGGCCCAGCTCTACGCCGAGCTCGGGGCCGACATGACCTTTGTCGAGGCGCCGGAGACCTTCGAGCAGATGGGCCGGATCCCGAAGCTGATCGGTGTGCCGCAGGTCGCCAACATCGTCGAAGGCGGCAAGACGCCCGAGCTTCCGCTCGAGACGCTGAGCGAGATGGGCTTCCGGGTGGTCTACTACGCCAACAGCGCGATGCGCGCGGCGATCCAGGGCATGAAGGACGTGCTGGAGGCGCTCGCCCGCGACGGCGGCACGAGCCGCGCGAAGGACCGCATGGTCACCTGGCAGGAACGCCAGCGGCTGGTCCGCCTGCCGGAATTCCAGGCGCAGGACAGCGCCTATGTCTATCGCCGGGAGGAGACGGTCGAATGAAGCTCGACTGTCCGACCCTGGGCGTTCTCGTCGATCGCCTCGCGGAGGACTTCGCTGATATGCCGGCGATCGTCGCAAGCGATGCGTCGCACGGGCCGGCAGCGCGGCAGCGCCTTACCTATCGCGAGCTTGCAGGCGAGGTGCACGCATTGCAGGCGGGTCTGGAAGAGCTCGGGGTCAGGCCCGGCGAGCGTGTCGCCGTTCTGTTGTCGAACTTCGCCGAATGGCTCGTCTACCTTCTCGCCGTCACGCGGATGGGCGCAATCTTCGTGCCGCTCAATCCGCGCTACGGCACGCGCGAGATCGGGCACGTTCTGGACCACACGCAGGCGCGCGTTCTGGCCGGCATGGGCGTCTACCAGAATCGCGACTACGGCGCCCTCATCGCCGAGGTCGCGGGGGAAAGCCGCGACGGCGGCTTCGAGAAGCTTCCCTCGCTGCGGCAGATCGTTGCCGTGCGCGGCAGGATCGCTCTCGGCACGGTCGAGCATGCCGATCTGCTGGAGACGGGCCGCCGCAGGATCGGCAGGCTGGGCGTGCCCCCGGCAAGCTCCGATGCCGACGCCGTGGCGATGCTGCTCTATACCTCCGGCACGACGTCGCTGCCGAAGGGCGTGCCGCGCACCCATGCCGCCTTCGTGCCGCACACGCTCGACTGCGGCGAGTTGCTCGAGCTGGCGCCGGGCGAGCCGGCCCTGACGCTGTTTCCGTTCTTCGGCGCCTCCGGACTGAACAAGATCGTCTCCACCTTCGGGCGGGCCGCCTGTCTCGTCTTCCAGGACGCCTTCCGCGCCGAGGAGGCGTTCGATCTGGTCGTGGAGGAGCGCTGCGATTTCATCCACGCGCTGGATGTCCAGGTCCGCGAGCTGTCTGCGATCGCGCGCGCCCGCAAGGCGGAAGGACATGAGCGCCGCGGCACGATCGCCTTCGTCACCGGCGTCGACGAGGTGCTGGTGGCGGAGATGCGCGAGGCGCTCGGCATCGGGCGCTTCATCCATGCCTACGGCATGACCGAGGTCAATCCGATGGTGCTGCGGAACCGCCTCGACGATCCCTACGAGGTGCAGATCCGGCCCGGCGGGCATGTCGCACCGGGGATCGAGCTGAAGGTGATCGACGCGCAGACCGGCGCCGAGCAACCGCACGGCGAATCCGGCGAGATCGTCATCCGCGGACGCACCGTGCTCAAGGAGTACTACAAGGACCCCGGGACGACCGCCGAGGTGATCCGCGACGGCTGGTTCCACACCGGCGACCTTGGAGTGCGGCACGCCGACGGGACGGCCTTCTATCTGGGCAGGCTCAAGGACACGCTGAAGATCGGCGGCTTCAACGTCGCCCCGCAGGAAGTCGAGGCGTTTCTCGAAACGCATGCGGCGGTGGAGGACGCGGCGGTCGCGGGCGTTCCGGAGGACCGCCTCGGCGAAGTCGCCGTCGCCTTCGTGAAGCTGCGTCCGGGCGCGACGGCGACGGCGGAGGAACTGCACGAATTCTGCCGCGGCAAGATCGCCAACTTCAAGATTCCGCGCCATTTCCGGTTTGTCGACGCCCTGCCCTATCACACGGCCGCGCACGGGCCTAAGCTGCAGCGCAGCGTGCTGCGCGACTGGTGGATGACGTCCGAGGCCGCGCAGCGCGACGATCGCGCCGGCGCCGGGGAAGAGCGCCGGATGAGCAGTGTCGCGGGAGAACGATGATGGACGAGCCGATCATGCGGCCGGGAGCAGTAGCGCTGGTGACGGGCGCCAGCAGCGGGATCGGCGAAGCCGTCGCCAGGCAGTTGGCGGAACGCGGCTGCCGGGTGATCTGCGCCGCGCGGCGACGCGAGTCGCTGGAGCGGAGCGTAGCCGCCCTGACCACGCCCGGCCACGTGCTCGAGCTCGATGTGAACGACGCTGCCTCGGTTGCCTCCGTGGCGGAGCGGCTGCCGCCGGAACTGCGCGAAATCGAGATCCTGATCAATTCCGCAGGTCACGACATCGGCGGCCGGGTGCGCTTCGACGAAGGCGAGGTGGAGGACTGGCTGCAAATCGTCGAGACCAATCTCAACGGCGTCATTCGCCTGTGCCACGCGCTTATCCCGCTGATGCTGTCGCGCGGCCGCGGCCATGTCGTCAATATCGGATCGCGTGCCGGCATCCACGCGATGAAGACCGAGGCGGTCTATGTTGCGAGCAAGTTCGGCATGCATGGCCTCACGGATGCCTTGCGGCTCGACTATCGCGACAGCGGCATCCGCTTCAGCGAGGTGCTGCCCGGCAGCGTGCGCACGCAGTTCGCGGAGCGGCGCTGGGGCGGCGACCGCGCCAAGGCGGAGGCGTTCTACGGGGCGCTGTCCGGAGTCCTGTCGTCCGACGACGTGGCGCGGGCCGTGATCTTTGCCCTCGAACAGCCCGCACACGTCAATATAGGGCAGATAATCATGGAAGGCCTGGGGAGCGCGCCGGAAGCATGACCAGCGTCATGCCGATGAACGCAACGGCCGAGAAGTGGCGCGACGCCCACGTCACCGCACTTGTCAGCGCAGCACATTTCACGAGCCACTACTTCATCCTGCTTCTGCCGCCGCTGTTCCTGTTCATCCGTGACGAATATCAGGTGAGCTTCACCGAGATCGGCTTCGCGCTGCTCTGCTTCAACCTGACCTCGATGGTCTTCCAGACGCCGGCCGGCTATCTGGTCGACCGCACCAGCGCTTCCATGGTGCTGATCGGCGGGCTGCTGCTCGGCGCGGCCTCGATCGCGGTCGCCGGGCTTGCGCCCTCCTTCTGGATGCTCGTGGCGGCATTCGGTATCGCCGGCATCGCCAACGCCGCCTACCACCCCGCCGACTACGCGCTGCTGTCGCAGCACATCTCCCCGGCACGCATCGGCCAGGCGTTTTCCGTCCACACCTTCGCCGGATTGCTCGGCGCCGCGGTCGCCCCGCCCGTCCTGCTCACGCTCCAGATCACCGTCGGATGGCGCGGCGCGCTGATCTGTTCGGCGCTGCTCGGCATCGCGGTCGCGGCGCTGCTGCTCAGCCGACGGCAGATGCTCGACGGCCAGGCGCCTGCGACAGCGGCGGCTCCGCCGGTGGCGCCTGCCGCGCCCGCGACGCCGCCCAAGCGCCTGCTGATGACAGAGCCGATCATCCGCAACCTCATTTTCTTCGTGCTCCTCGCGATCGCCCATGCGGGCATGCAGAACTACTCCGTCGTGGCGCTCGGCGCCCTTCACGACATGTCGCCGACATCCGCCAATGCCGGACTGGCCGGCTTTCTGCTGTTCTGCTCGGTCGGCGTGCTCATCGGCGGCGCCCTCGCCTCGCGCACCGAACGCCACGAGATGGTCGCCGCGATCGGGCTTGCCGTCACCGCCGCCGCAGCGATCGCGATCGCGACGATCGATCTCGGCGCAGCGGTGGTGATCGCGATGATGGTCTGTGCCGGACTGTTCTTCGGCGCCACCATGCCCTCGCGCGACATGATCGTCAGGAGCGCCACGCCGCCCGGCGGTTTCGGCAAGGTGTTCGGCTTCGTGATGACGGGCTTCAACATCGGCGGCATCGTCTCGCCGGTGATCTTCGGCTATTTCATGGATACCGGCCGGGCGGCGCTGGTCTTCGTCAGCGTCGCGGTCACCAGCCTCGTCGCCATCGCTCTCGCCCGGAAGAGCGGCGGAGCGACGGGAAAGGCGGGCGGATGACGATCTCGATCGAAACCGCATATCGGCTCGGCAGAGCGTCCGCCGCAGAGACGGAGGCCGCTTGCGCGGAGGCCGCGGCGCTGCGCGACAGCCGCTGGGGAAGACGCATCACCTATTCGCGCAAGGTTTTCATCCCCCTGACGAATATGTGCCGCAACAGTTGCGGCTATTGCATCTTCGTCAAGGCGCCGGGCGACCCGGCGGCCGGCTATCTGACCCCGGATCAGGTGCTGGAGATCGCCCGGCGTGGCGAGGAGCTCGGCTGCAAGGAGGCGCTGTTCTCGCTCGGAGAACGGCCGGAGCGCCGCTACGCGCAGGCTCGGGCCGCACTTGCCGCGCTGGGCCATGCGAGCACGCTCGACTATCTCGCCGAGGCTTGCGAGCTGGTCCTGCGGAACACCGGGCTTGTTCCCCACGTCAACGCCGGCGCGCTGACGGAAGACGAGGTGGCGCGGCTGAAACCGCTCTGCGGCAGCATGGGCATGATGCTCGAGACGACGAGCAGCCGGTTGATGAGGCCGGGCATGGCGCATCATGCCTGTCCCGACAAGTCGCCGAAGCGGCGGCTGGAGGCGCTGCACGCCGCCGGGCGCCAGGGCGTGCCCTTCACCACCGGCATATTGATCGGCATCGGCGAGACCTGGGAGGAGCGCGTCGACAGCCTCGTCGCGATCGACGCGCTGAACCGGCAATACGGCAACGTGCAGGAGGTGATCGTCCAGAATTTCCGCGCCAAGCGCGGCACCGCCATGGCCGGCTGGAGCGAGCCGACGCGCGACGACATGATCCGCACGCTCGCCCTCGCAAGGCTGGTTCTGGACCCCTCCATCAGCCTGCAGGCGCCGCCCAACCTCGAGGAGCGTTTCGAGGACTATATCGACGCCGGCATCAACGATTGGGGCGGCGTCTCGCCGCTGACGGCCGATCATATCAATCCCGAACGGGCCTGGCCGGCGCTGGTCGAGCTCGGAAGGCGAACGACGGCGAAGGGCTGCCGGCTCGCCGAGCGGCTGACCGTCTATCCGCGCCATCTGGAGCTGGTCGAGGGCAAGCCGCGTGCGGCACTTGTCCGGCTCGTCGGCGGCGACGGCTATTCGGCCGAGCAGCGGGTGCATTGAGGCCGAAGATGAGCCACCCGCATACATGTCCCGCCGCAGGCGCCAGACCACCGGTCGAGACGCTGCTGGCTCGCGCCTCGACGCCGGTGCGCAGGCTGCTGGACCATGCGCTGGCGGGCGGCGAGGTCGGCCGCGACGACGCCGAGGCGCTTTTCTCGGCGCGCGGCGACGATCTTCAGGCCGTGCTCGCCGCTGCCGATCTGGTCAGGCAGCAGACCGTCGGCGACGAGGTGACGTTCGTAACCACGCGCAACATCAACTTCACGAATGTCTGCTACATGGCGTGCCAATTCTGCAATTTCGGCGTGCGCAAGGACGCGCCCGGCGCCGAATTGCTGCCGCTGGACACCATCGCCGATCGCGCCGAGGAAGCGTGGCGGCGCGGCGCCTCCGAGGTCTGCATCCAGGGCGGCCTGCATCCCGAACTCGACGGCGACCACTACCGCAGGATCGTCGAGGCGGTGAAGACGCGCGTTTCCGGCATCCATGTCCACGCCTTCTCGCCCTTCGAGATCTGGTACGGCGCCGCGAAGCGCCGCATGCCGGAGCGTGATTTCCTGATCGAGCTGCAGACCGCCGGGCTCGGCAGCATCCCCGGCACCGCCGCCGAGATCCTCGACACCGAGATCCGCCGGCAGCTCACTCGCAACAAGCTCTCCGCCGACAAATGGGAGGAGATCGTCCGCGCAGCGCATTCGATCGGCCTGCGCTCGACCGCCACCATCATGTACGGCCATATCGACGGCCCGCGCCACTGGGCGGCGCACATCGACCGTATCCGGGCCATCCAGAAGGACACCGGCGGTTTCACCGAGTTCGTCCCCCTCGGCTTCATCCACGAGAAGACGCGGCTCTACCGGGACCATCCGTCGGCGCGTCCGGGGCCCGTCGAGGAGGAGAACCTCGCGATGCACGCGGTCGCGCGGCTCATGCTGAAGGGCTGGATCGACAACATCCAGGTCTCATGGGTGAAGCTCGGTCCGGAGATGGCGCAGACCATGCTCGCATGCGGCGCCAACGACCTCGGCGGCACGCTCATGAACGAGAGCATCTCACGGGCGGCAGGGGCGCGCCACGGCCAGGAGGTGACGCCGGCCGAGATGGTCCGCATCATCCGCGCGGCCGGCCGGGTCCCGGCGCGCCGCAACACGCTCTACGGCATCGTCGAGCGGTTCGACGATCATGACCCCGACGAGCTGCAGCCGTTGGTGCCGCGCGCGGACGACGCCGATCCGACCGCCTTCATGAAGCGCCACAAGGCGCTGGAGCGGGCCGGCCCGTGACGCGGCGGATGCGCAACATCGTCCTTCTGGCGGGCGGCGTCGGCGGCGCACGGATGGCCGAAGGCTTCGCGCGGATGGCGGAGCCGGGCAGGCTGAGCGTCGTGGTCAATGTCGGCGACGACGAGACCTTCTATGGCCTGCATGTCTCGCCCGACATAGACACCGTGCTCTACACGCTGTCGGGCCGCATCGACCGCAAGATGGGCTGGGGCGTCGCCGACGACGCAACCCGGGCGCTCGGCGTGCTCGCCGATCTCGGCGCGCCGACCTGGATGAAGCTCGGCGACGCCGATCTCGGCCTGCACATCTGGCGAAGCTGGCGGCTGGCCGAGGGCGATCGGCTGACCGAGGTGACACGCCAGGCGGCCCGCTCTTTCGGCGTCGCAGCCGACATCCTGCCCGCGACCGATGCGCCGGTGCGCACCAGGCTGCTCACCGACGGCGGATGGCAGGACTTCCAGAGCTGGTTCGTCGGCGCCCGATGCGAACCGCGCGTCCATGCGCTCGACTATCGCGGCGCGGCATCGGCAGCACCCGGCGCCGAGGTGACGGCGGCGATCGGCGATGCCGACCTCATCGTCCTTGCGCCCAGCAACCCGCTGCTTTCGATCGAGCCGATGCTGGCGATGCCCGGATTGCGTGCCGCGCTCTCAGCCGCCGGGGGGCCGCGCATCGCCGTCTCGCCGCTGATCGGGGGCGAGGCCGTGAAGGGGCCGCTGGTCCGCCTGCTCGCCGACCTCCGCCAGCCGGGCGGCGCTTACGGCGTCGCCCGGCGCTATGACGGCCTGATCGACGGCTTCGTGGCCGACAGCCGCGACGCGGCCGAAATCGCCGGCCTGCACGGTTCGGGCATCGCCACCTTGACGACCGACATCCTGATGCCCGGTCCGGAGGCCGCCGAGCGGCTGGCGCGCACGATCGTCGACTGGTGCGCGGCGCAGAGCTGGCGCGCCAGGGCAGAAGCCTCATGACCGTCGCCATCGCCGTGCTGATGAAGGATCCGGCGCACGGCAAGAGCCGGCTGCGCGCGGTGCTCGACGAGGCGGAGCGCGCAAGGCTGGCGCTGGCGCTGTTCGAACGGACGCTGACCTTCTTTCGAGAAGCGTTTCCAGACTATCCCCTGGCGGTCGTCTCCCCTTCCGAGGCTGTGCGCAGCAATGCGAAGGAACACGGCACCGAAGCGCTTTCGGACGCTCCGGGCGGCGGCATCAACGCCGCCGCCGACATTGCCGGTCGCTGGGCCGGGCGGCTCGGTGCGACGTCCCTGCTCGTCATTCATGCCGACATCCCCGAACTGCGACTGGAAGAGATCGCCACCTTGCTGGAGCTCGGTGCATCCAATGCTGTCGTGATCGCCGAATCGACGGATGGCGGCAGCAATGCGCTGCTGGTCTCGCCGCCCGATCGCATCCGGTTCCGCTTCGGTCCTGGCTCGACGCGCGCGCATGAGCGCGAGGCGGAACGCGTCGGCGCCTCCTTTACGCGCGTCCTGCTGCCGTTCCTGTCGCGTGATCTGGACACGCCCGCCGACCTCGCGCGCTCCGCAGCGACGGTGAAGCGCCTGCTCGCCAGCCCGGAGGTCGGCGCTTGAGCGAGCTTCGCCTGTTCACGCTGCCCGGCGTTCCGGAGGTACGCGAGGACGACGACCTTGCCGCCCTGCTGCTCGATGCGAGCCGGCGCGCCGGCAAGAAGCTGCAGGCGGGCGACATCGTCGCGGTGGCCCAGAAGGTGGTCTCTAAGAGCGAAGGCCGGCTGATCCGGCTGGCCGATCTCACGCCCTCTCCCCGCGCCCTGGAGCTTGCCGCCGCGACCGGCAAGGACGCGCGCAAGGTCGAAGCGATTCTCCTGGAATCGAGCGAAATCCTGCGAGCCGTGCGGTTTCCTCCAGAAGGGCTGATCATCGCCCGCCATCGCCGGGGCTGGATCTGCGCCAATGCCGGCATCGACGAATCCAATCTCGGGCCGCAGGCCGACGGCATGGCGCTGCTGCTGCCCGAAGATGCTGACGACAGCGCGCGGCGCCTGCGGGCGAAGCTGGAGGAAGCCTGTCCCGCCCCCATCGGCGTCATCGTCACCGACACCTTCGGCCGCCCGTGGCGTCACGGCCTCGTCAATGTCGCCATAGGCGTCGCCGGCGTTCCGGCCATCGTCAGTTGGAAGGGCCGCGTCGACGCCTATGGCCGCGCCTTGCAGGCAACTCTGCCGGCATTTGCCGACGAGTTGGCGGCAGCGGCCTGCCTGCTGATGAAGAAGGATGGCGGCACGCCTTTCGTCGTGCTGCGCGGCGCGGAATGGACGGTCGACGAGGCGGCGCGTGCCACCGACGTCCTCAGACCCACGGAACAGGAGTTGTTTCTATGACGATCGCGGTACTCGGCGGCACCGGCGCCTTCGGACAAGGCATCGCCCTCAGGCTCGCCCATTCCGGTCTCGACGTGGCGATCGGCTCGCGCGACGCGGCGAAGGCCGCCGAGGTCGCCGCGGAGCTCTCCACCCGGCTGCCGAAGGACACGGCCAGCGGCACCATCAGCGGCATGGGGAATGCCGCCGCCGTGGAAGCGGCCAGGGAGATCGCCATTCTCGCGGTTCCGTTCGCCGCGCATGGCGAGACGCTGGAGGCGGTCAAGCCGCTGCTGGCCGGCAAGATCCTGATCGATGCCGCAGTGCCGCTCGCGGCCGGCAATCCGCGCCTCTATGAGGCGCCGCCGGAAGGGTCGGCGGCGGAAGCCGCGCAAGCGCTGCTCGGTCCGGAGATCCCGGTCGTCGGCGCGCTGCACAATGTCTCGGCCGCAACCCTCAAGGACATTTCCCACGGGATCAATTGCGACATCCTGATCTGCGGCAATGACGGCGCTGCGAAAGAGAAGGTGCAGGAGCTCGTCGAAAAGCTCGGCGTCACCGTCTATGACTGCGGCCCGGCGAGCAGTGCCCGCACGATCGAGGCGATAACGCCGCTGCTCATCCGGCTCAACATCTCGAAGAAGGCGCCCTTCACGCATGCCGGGATCAGAATTTGCGCACCCGAGGCCGGCTGAGAGGACCGCGAGGCTCGAGCCCGCCTCCGGACCGGTCAATGCGCAAGCAGCTTGGAAAGGAATTCCTTGGCGCGGGGCGAGCGTCCGTCCGGACGTTCGAAGAAGTCGTCGCTCGGGCAGTCTTCCACGATCCTGCCGGCATCCATGAAGATGACCCGGTCGCTGACCTTTCGGGCAAAGCCCATCTCATGGGTGACGACCATCATCGTCATACCTTCCTCGGCGAGCTTGACCATGACGTCGAGCACCTCTCCCACCATTTCCGGATCGAGTGCCGAGGTCGGCTCGTCGAACAGCATGACGACGGGATCCATGCTGAGCGCGCGAGCGATCGCGACGCGCTGTTGCTGGCCACCCGAGAGCTGGGCCGGGAACTTCTCCTTGTGGCTCGTCAGGCCGACGCGGTCGAGCATCTTCATGCCGCGCGTGAGTGCATCCTGCTTGGAGCGCCCCAGAACCTTGACCTGAGCGAGCGTCAGGTTCTCTGCCACCGAGAGGTGCGGGAACAGCTCGAAGTGCTGGAACACCATGCCGACGCGAGCGCGAAGCTTCGGCAGGTTCGTTTTCGGGTCGGACAGCGAAATGCCGTCGACGACGATGTCTCCCTTCTGGAACGGCTCGAGCGCGTTGACCGTCTGGATCAGCGTCGATTTGCCCGAACCGGACGGGCCGCAAACGACGACCACCTCACCCTTGCCGATCGAAGTGGAGCAGTCGATCAGCACCTGAAACGGGCCGTACCATTTGGAAACGTCCTTGATCTCGATCATGCTGCTACCTCGCAAGGGCGGTCCGCGCCTGCAGCCGTTTCACCAGCCTGGACAGCGCATAGCTGATCAGGAAATATACGAGAGCCGCGAACACATACATTTCGACAAGGCGGCCATCGCGTTGGGCGATATTGGTCGCCGCGCCGAGAAAATCGGTCATCGAAAGAACGTAGACCAGGGAGGTATCCTGAAAGAGGACGATGGTCTGGTTCAGGAGGACGGGCAGCATGTTTCGAAACGCCTGCGGCAAGATGACGTTGACCATGGCCTGTCGGTAATTCATGCCAAGGGCATAGGCCGCGCTCATCTGTCCGGGTGATACCGATCGTATGCCGGCACGGACGATCTCGGCGAAATAGGCCGCTTCGAACAGCGTGAAGGTCACGACGGCGGACCAGAAGGCGCCCACGACAATCGGACGGGACGCGCCGGTGAGCCATGCACCCAGATAGGGCACCAGGAAGTAGAACCAGAAGATCACGAGCAGCAGCGGGATGGACCGCAGCAGGTTGATGTAGCCTGCTGCAAACCAGGAAAGAGGCTTGATCGAGGACAGCCGCGCCAATGCCAGGAACGTGCCGAGCACCACGCCTCCCAGCGCCGCCAGCACCGTCAGCGTCAAGGTGAACCGCATGCCGTCCAGGAAAAGATAACCCAGGGACCGGTATATGATCGTGAAATCGAACGAGCCCATTCAGCCCACTTTCGTCCGACCGAAGAGCCCGGGCACCGCGATCTTCGTCTCGATCAGCCGCATGCCGGCGACCACGCACAGATTGATGGCGATGTAGATGATCGTCGCTGCGGTGAACGCCTCGAAGACCTGGAAGCTGAACTCCTGCATCGAGCGGGCCGCTGCCGTCAGTTCGAAGACGCCGACGGTCAGGGCCACGGAGCTGTTTTTGATGGTGTTCATGAACTCCGACGTGAGCGGCGGCACGATGATGCGCAGCGCCACCGGAAGCATCACGTAACGATAGGTCTGCGGCAGGGTGAGACCGAGCGCCGTTCCAGCCTGGCGCTGCCCCTTGGGAAGGGATTGGATCCCCGCGCGTACCTGCTCTGCCACCCGGGCGGACGTGAACAGCGCGAGGCCCAGCGTCGCCGGTATGAAGGCGGCCCAGGGCGGCGGCAGATGCTTCAGCGAAGTGCCGAGTTCCTCCGGGAGGACCTCGGGAAAGACGAAGTACCAGAGGAATATCTGAACGAGCAGAGGTATGTTCCGAAAGAGATCCACCCAGGCGGCGGCGAACCTGTTGGCCGTTCGACTGGGTAGCGTGTTCATGACGCCGATCAGCAAGCCGAGGGCCAGGGCGAGCACCCAGGCCGTGAGCGCGACCGCAAGCGTCCAGCCGAGGCCCACGACGAGGGTATCGAGATACGTCCCCCGCCCGTCGGGCGAGAGTTGCCAGAATACCGACCAGTTCCAGGGATAGTTCACGCGGAACCTCGGCCTTGGGTCAGAAGACGCGTTGGATCACACGCCCTTGTCGTTGGGATTGGCGACAGCCTCCTGCAGCGGCGGCGTCATGGGAAAGTTCAGGTTGACGTCGTTCGGCGGGATGGGGCTCATGAACCACTCTTCGTAAAGCGTCTGGAATTCCCCACTCTCCATCATCCCCACGAGCGTGGCGTCAACAAGCTCCTTAAATTCAGGATCGTCCTGGCGGATGATCAGGCCGTAAGGCTCCGTGCGCAAACTGTCGTCGATGATACGCCATGCGCTCGGATCCGGGCTGTTGGCGATCAGGCTGGCGAGCAGGATATCGTCCATGACGAACGCTTCGGTGCGCCCCGTCGTGAGTGCGAGGAATGAACCGGCGTGGTCCGGATTCAGGACATTGACCGTGGTGAAGTTCTTTTCCTGAGCGCGCTCCGCCAGGAGCGGAATCGATGTCGAGCTGGCGGTCAACGATACCTGCTTGCCATCCAGGTCCTCGAAGGAATTCACGCGCGAGTCCTTGGCAACGACCGCCCGGATGCTGGAGACAAAGATCGTGTTGCTGAAATCCACGACCTTCTGTCGTTCGAGGGTATTGGTCGCCGGACCGCAGACGATGTCTATCGTGCCATTCTGGATAAGCGGGATCTGATTGCTGAGCTGAATCGGCTGAAGCGTCGTCTCGATCGACGGGAGTTCCAGCCTGGTTTTGACGGCGTCTGCGATGCGTGCGCACAGGTCCATCGCGAAACCGATCGGCTTCTGGTTGTCGTCGAGATATGAGAACGGAACCGACACGTCTCGATGACCCAGACGGATCTCGCCGGTCTCCTTGATCTTCTCCAACGTACCCTGCGACTGCGCATGTCCCGGCATGGCGATCATCGCCGCCGCGGCAATCAGCATGGAATGCAGCATTACCTTCATAGCTTAGCTCCCTTTGCCTGGTGAACCGGCGACAATCCGGATCG
>CAYYZC010000003.1:6420-10091 GCA_964475605.1 uncultured Chelativorans sp. | reverse complement strand
ATTACCTTCATAGCTTAGCTCCCTTTGCCTGGTGAACCGGCGACAATCCGGATCGACATGTCTGCCGGCAAAGAACCGGCGACCGTCCGACGCCTCGCTCATTCGCTGCCGCGTCCTTCCTCCGGACCTCTATTGTCGTCAATTCCCACAGATTGGATACGATAGTGATAAACTTTATACAAGTGAGTTCCGATCATTTTGCGCATCGAAGGCATTTCGCACGCGGGAAACCTGCCCCGCACAAGCCGATGTCTGGGAAAATGAGCCGTCGCTTTCGGAGTTGATCTCCGTGTTTCGACGGGTCGTTGGTGGTCGAGACATACCCTCGAATACGCTGTTGCCGCGCGACAGACGCGCGTGTGCGAACTGCCTTTGTCTCAGAAGCTTGGCGGGTAAGGCCGGAAGCTATCGCATCTTCGCCCGGATGGAGCGTTGCGTATCGCGAATATGAGCCGCCAGAAGTGCGGCAGCACCGCCGGCATCACCATTTTCGACCAGCTCGAGCAGTTGGTGGTGCTCTCTTTGTGGCCGCTCCCTGCCGGCAAGCGTCGAGATCTGGACCCGGGCAGCACTGCTGAAGCGCTTCCAGTTCTGCTCGATCGCCTCCAGCAGCCGCCGGCAGTCGCTCGGAGCGTAAAGGGCCCAGTGGAACTGCCAGTTCATCGTCGACCATGCGGAGGGATCCGGAGCGACGTCGTAAGCTTCCAGAATGCGCCGCATCCGATCGATGTCGGAGCCGGCAGTGAGCGGGACCGCCAACTGGATCGCGTGACATTCCAGCGCGATGCGGACTTCCAGCATCTCCTGGATTTCACGGGCTGAGACGACGGCAACGACCGCACCGCGATTGGGGGAATAGGTGACGAGACCCTCCGCCTGCAACGTCCGGAGTGCTTCCCGGATCGGAATACGGCTAGTTCCAAATCGCGCTGCAAGCTCGTCTTGCCGCAACGCCGCGCCCGGCGTCAGCCGGCCGTCGGCTATCTCGGCTCTGAGTGCCTCGGCAAGCGCGTCCGTCGTGCTGCCCGCGGCACCCCGGCCGCGAAATTCCTTCAGCTCTTCCATAGGGACCTGTCTCACGAGTTCTAAGCCGCACTTCAGTGTAACGCCGGATCGCGACTCTTGAAATTATATCCGATCCATGAGAATTGGATACATAACTGAGGAAATCAACCCTGTTCGGCGTGCCGGGCGGGCGGAAGGGACGACGAAATGGCAGGCCCCTCGGAAGCGACCGATATCGCCATTATCGGCGCTGGAAACATCGGCATAGCGGTAGCTTATTACCTGGTCACCCGGCACGGCGCAAAGAACGTCGTGCTGCTCGATCCCGGCGATCCGATGGCGATGACATCGGCCCAATCCGGTGAGAACTACCGCAACTGGTGGCCTCATCCGGCGATGACCGCCTACACCGACCATGCCATCGACCTGCTCGAGGAGATCGCACGGGCGAGCGGCAACCGCATCAACATGACCCGCCGCGGATATGCGTTGGTCACGCGGCGCGAAACACCTGAGGATCTGATTTCGGAGCTGTATCATGGATATGGCGAGCGCGCGGCCGCCCGGATCCGTCTTCACGAGAGCGGGACTGCCGCAACTTATCGGCCTGCATTGTCGGCAGACTGGGAAACCGCGCCCGACGGTGTCGACGTGCTCATGGACAGCTCGCTGATCAAGCAGCACTTCCCAAGCCTTGCCCCGGACGTCGCCGCCATCCTGCACATCCGGCGGGCCGGCGACATCAGCGGCCAGCAGCTTGGCCAGTTCATGCTGGACGCGATTCGTGCTGCCGGTGGTCGTCTCCGGCGGGACAAGGTCATCGCCATCGAGGCGGGGCCACCCTTCATCCTGAGCCTGGAGGGTCGGGACGGTCGCGCAACCTTGCGCGCCGAGCGGGTGGTGAACGCTGCCGGGCCGTTCTTCACGCAAATCGCCGCCATGCTGGGCGAAGATCTGCCCGTCTCTTGCGTCTACCAGCAGAAGATCGCGTTCGAAGACCTCGAGGGCGCGATCCCACGCACCCTTCCATTCACCATCGATCTGGATGAACAGGAACTCGCCTGGACGGATGAGGAGCGGGCGGAACTGGCTTCGGACCCGGAAACAGCCGCGCTGCTGCGACCGATGCCGGGCGGTGTTCATCGTAGGCCGGATGGAGGCGACAACGGCCGATGGATCAAGCTCGGCTGGGCATACAACACCGCAGCCAGCGATCCCGGCGGCGAGGCTCCCATCGACCCTAACTTTCCAGACCTCGTGATACGCGGCGCCAGTCGCCTCAACCCCGCGCTGAAGACCTATATCGGGCGCCTGCCTCGCGGCGCACATCACTATGGCGGCTACTACGCCATGACTCCCGAGAACTGGCCCCTGATCGGTCCGATGCAGACGCCGGGCGCATTTATGGCCGGTGCCCTGTCGGGGTTCGGAACCATGGCAACGACCGCAACCGGGGCCGTTTGTGCGGCCTGGGTCGCCGACGCGGCGCGGCCACATTATGCCTCTCTACTTACCCTCGACCGCTACAATGACCAGGCCATGCTCGCCGAGCTGCGCAAGTCCGCAAGCAAGGGCGTCTTGTAGAAGGACGCCGCGGGACATGGCGAAGGGATCGTTCTACGGAAAGTGGTATCGCAAGCGCTTCGCCGGCATTGCCAGCTCCCTTCAGCCAACCATTCTTCGGACAACTTCCAGCAAGACATTCGCGCCAGCCACCAGATCGGTTTCGCTGCTTGCCTCGCGCGGGTTGTGACTGATCCCACCGATGCTGGGAACGAAGATCATGGCCGTGGGTGCGATAGCCGAAATCATCTGCGCGTCGTGGCCCGCGCCGGACGTCATCCTGAGCGAGGAAAGACCAAGGTCCGATGCGGCTTCGGCAATGATATCGGCAATCATCTTGTCGAACCGGACGGTGGGCGTTCTGGCGAGCTTCGTCACGCGGATGTCGAGATCGTTTTCATCTGCGATCTCCTTCAGGAATGACGAAAGTGCCGTCTCCGCCGCCTCGAGCTGACGCTCGTCAGGGCTGCGCATGTCCACCGTAAGCGTGGTGGAACCCGGGATGACGTTGATCGCATCTGGGGAAAGCTTCAACTGGCCTACCGTTGCCACCAGGGATCCCGGCCCCCAGCTTGCAAGATCATGGAGAAAGCAAACGACCCGGGAAGCAGCATGCCCCGCGTCGCGGCGCATGCCCATCGGGGTCGTACCTGCGTGATTGGCTTCGCCGGTGATCGTGACGCGCTGCCATGAAATCCCCTGCAGGCTCTCGACGACGCCG
Source organism: uncultured Chelativorans sp. (assembly GCA_964475605.1). GTDB lineage: Bacteria > Pseudomonadota > Alphaproteobacteria > Rhizobiales > Rhizobiaceae > CAYYZC01. The sequence goes on along the minus strand of CAYYZC010000003.1, from coordinate 6,802 downwards.
ATGGCGACTCCTTCCCGTTCGAGGACAGGCCCCTGTTCGATATGGAGCTCGATATAGGCGTGCGGGCGGAGGAACCCCGGCTCCAGCGGTCCGGAGTAGCCGATTCGATCCAGTTCCTCGCCGAGGGTCGCCCCGTCACTGTCGGTCGATGCAAGGGCTGCTTCGAGATCAAGCGAGCCGGCGAAGACGGCTGATCCCATCATGTCCGGCGCGAAACGCACACCCTCTTCGTTGGTGAACGCGGCGACAACCACCGGCCGTTTCGGCTGGAAATTGGACTCCTTGAGCGTGCGGACGACCTCCAGTCCGGCAAGCACGCCATAGCACCCGTCCAGCATGCCTGCATCGACCACGGTGTCGATATGCGACCCGATCAGCAGCG
>CAYYZC010000003.1:0-6320 GCA_964475605.1 uncultured Chelativorans sp. | reverse complement strand
CCGTCCAGCATGCCTGCATCGACCACGGTGTCGATATGCGACCCGATCAGCAGCGGTTCGCGAGAGGGCTCATGCTGCCCGGACCACATGGCGAACATGTTGCCGATGCGGTCCACCTTCACCTCCAGGCCGGCTTGGCTGGCCCAGTTCGCAAAAGCGTCGCGCCCCAGTCTGTCGGCCCGGCTGGCCGCAAGTCTCGTGAGCCGTCCATCGTCGTCCCGGCCTATATTGCCGAGCGCATCGATATCCCTCAGAAGTCGCTCATGCCGGATTGTCGTCATCAGCGTTGCCATGCCTAAAGGCGCACGAATTCAGCAAGGCGGTCACCCTCGCGCAGCCGCTCGCGCAGGCTTGCAGGCGGCCCGTCGAACTGGATCCTGCCCTTCTCCATGAAGATCACACGATCCGAAACGTCGAGCGCAAACTTCATCTCATGCGTGACGATGATCATTGTACGGCCCGAGCGGGCAAGGTCCGCGATGATCCGCAGCACCTCGCCGACCGTTTCAGGATCGAGGGCCGACGTCGGTTCGTCGAAGAGCATGATGGATGGCTCCATCGCGAGCGCGCGGGCGATCGCCACGCGCTGCTGCTGTCCCCCGGATAGCTGGTGCGGGTATTTCCGCTCATGCGCAAGCATCCCCACCTGCCCGAGGATCGCCCGCGCCTTGTCCTCGATCTGCTGGCGCGGCCCGCGCCGGTGATATTCGGGACCGAGCATGACGTTCTGAAGGACGGTCCTGTGCGGGAAGAGATTGAAGCTCTGGAACACCATTCCGACATTCAGCAGCGCTTTCCTGGCGCTGGAGGGGACGGTGCCGGAGGGCTCGTCGCTTCCCGACAGCACCGGCTTGCCGTCCATGCGCACGATGCCCCTGTCGAGCGTCTCCAGCCCGTTCAGACAGCGGATCAATGTGGTCTTGCCAGAGCCTGACGGTCCGATCACCGATACGACCTCGCCCGGCTTGACGGTGAGGTCGAGGTGACTGAACACCTCCATCGACCCGAAACGCTTGCCTCCGCTTTCGAGCTCGATCGCAGGTTCGCCGCTTGCTCCCTGACCATCGGGCTGCTCCGCAAGGATGAATGCCGGCATGCTTCCATCGGACAGGTCGGTCCTCTTCGTGGAATAGTCGAGCTGTCGTTCGAGCCGCTTCAGCAGGCTGTCGAACACGGTGACCACGAAGACATAGTAGAAGGCGACGGCGAGCATCGTCTCCATGACCTTGAAGTTCTGCGTGTAGTAGCGCTGGCCGACGAGCAGGATCTCGGCCAGCGAGATCACCGAGACGAGCGACGTCAGCTTGACGATGGAGATGTACTCGTTCCCGAGAGCGGGGAGCGCGACGCGCAGCGCCTGCGGGATGACGATCTGCCTTTGCAGCGAAAAGCGGGAAAGGCCGAGGACATGGCCTGCTTCATACTGTCCTTTTCCGATCGACAGCAGCGCACCCCTGTGAATCTCGGCGATATAGGCGGTCTCGCTCAGAACGAGGGCGATCAGCCCGGCGATGAAGGGTTGCGACAGGACCGGGCCGGTCGACGGAAATGCCTGTGGGAGATTGTAGACGAATATGAGCAGCACGAGCAGGGGAAGGCTGCGGAAGAACCAGATGTAGCCCGCCGCCGCATTCCGCAACGCGACGTTGCCCGACTGACGCGCGAGCGCCACGAGAAACCCCAGCACCACGCTGATGAACCAACTGGCAAGGCTCAACTGCACGACGGTGAGCGTCGCCCACCAGAAATCCTTGCTCCACAGCAGCCCGAACGTGTAATTCCAGTCGAATATCAAGGCTTTCGCCCTCCCGGCCGCTGGATCTAGGGACAAGGACGGCCGGCGCGTGGCCGGCCGTCCCGGGGCATTTATTCGGAGCCGGAAAGCGCCGCCTCGAACTCTTCGGCGGTCGGCATCTGGAGATTGTATTTGGCGAGCACCTCGCCGTGCTCTCCGGATTCGACCAGGGCATCCAGTTCCGCGCTGATGGCCGCCTGCAGTTCAGAATTGCCCTTCTTCACGGCGATACCGACCACGACGGGAAACAGGATCTCTTCCGACGTGATCTTCAGCCGTTCTCCGGATGCGATCACCGCCGCCTGGGAAACCCCCGCGTCGTCGAAGACGACGTCGACGCCGCGCGACAGCAGCGCCTGCGCGGCTTCCGCCGACGTGGTGAATTCCCGGATGCTCATCGGATCCGACCCGCAATGCGCGTCGGATGTCTTCTGCAGCTCCGGCACCCATGCCGCGCCCTTCAGGTTGCCGACACGCTTGCCGCACAGATCTTCAGGTTGTTTCGGCGCGAAGGTGTCGTCGCTGCGCACCATCAGCGACCCGCCGGTCTTCGCATAGGGAATGTAGTCGACAACCTCTGCACGGGCGGGCGTGACATAGAGCGCAGACGCGATCAGGTCGTAGCGATTGGCCTGGAGGCCGGCGATGAGGTTGGCGAAGCGTGTGTCGATGAACCGGACATCCAGTCCGAGCTTCGGCGCGATAAGCGCCATGACATCGGCGTCCAGCCCCTTGGTGACACCGTCTTCGATATAGTCATAGGGCGGGTAGACCTGATCCGATCCGATCAGGAGCGTTCCGCTTTCGATCGTCTGGATCTCGGCAGCGTGAATATGACCGACAGAACCGAGAGAGACGGCGGCAAGGATCGCCGAGGCAGCGAGCGTTCGCAGGACGGGAGGGTTGATCGTTTTCGTCATGGCAGTTCCCCTGTGGTTGGCGAGGCCGGAGGAGGCCGGCTCCGCGGTTGACGCTGACGGAATCAGCGAATGACGGGCATCTCGCGGGGCGCCCGCCTGGTAAGCAGGCGCGGGCCGTCCGCAGTGACGACGATGTTCTCTTCGTGAACGATCATCTTGCCGGGCGCGTATTCCATGCCTGGCTCGATCGTCAGCACCATGTTCTCGACGATGGTCGTGCCGTCCCCCGGGCGGTGCGACGGCGGTTCGGTCAGTTGCAGGCCGAGGCCGTGACCAAGGCGTCCGACATTGTTTCCGATCGCTCCGGCATCTTCGATGATGCGGTTCATGGCGCGCCAGATATCGTCGGTCGTCGCACCGGGAACGGCGGCAGCGATGCCCGCTTCCGTCGCCAGCCAGAGCGCTTCGTGAACCCGTGCGGCCTCGCCGGAGATGCGTCCGACCGCATAGTTGCGGTCGAAATCGCAGAAATAGCCATCGTAGGTAGAGCCGGTGTCGATGAAGAGGATATCGCCCTCCTCCAGGATCCGGTCGTGCGGCCCGCAGACGATCTGCGGCACTCCGCCCGGCCCCGAGATCGCAGGCATGAAGGGTGTCGAGTCGGCGCCGCGGCGAGCGATGTCGATCCGCAGCTTGCGCACCGCCTCGCGTTCGTTTTCACCTATGGAGAGCTGTGACGGGAGAGCTTCGTAGGCCTCGCTCGCAATCTGGCAGATATGCTCGATATGGGCGACTTCCGCCGCCGTCTTCACCATGCGCATTTCCCAGATGGCAGGAGATCCGTCGACGACTTCGCGGCCCAGGCTTTCCCGCAGAGCGAGGAAATCCACCACCGGCATCCGCAGCGTCATCTCGCGACCCAGCTCGGCGCCGATCCTGCCGAAACGCGAGGGAAGGCCTTCCAGCGTCGAACGCAGCAGCGAGATGCCGTCGTCGGACGGAACCGGCGCGGGCCAGGTGCGGATGTCCTCGACCCATGTAAGGGCCATTTCCGGCGCACCGATTTCCGGTATCACGGCGATGGGACGCCCCTCGAGCGGCACGACCACGAACCACGGACGGGTGGGGCTCTCCCAGAACTGCGAATCGAACCCAGTGAAGTAACGCACGTTCGGCGGCGTCGTCACGAAAACGGCATCCAGGCGCTGACGATGCATGATCTCCTGCGCACGCGCCACGCGTCGTTCGAACTCCGCCGGGTCGAAGCCGCGTTTGGGAGGATTGTTCGCAGGGGCCATTTTCTCGATCTCCTTGTCCAGATGCGGGTTCGTCATGCGCTTGCGACCGCACGGCGCCGGGCAGCCAGCACATCGTCGGGCGAGCGCCCGACAATCCGAGCGAAAGAACCCGGATCCGTTGCCGTTTCGGTATTGATCAGCAGCACCCGGCTCTCGGCGTCGAGTTGCAACGCCTCGCGCAAGGCCTCGTCCCCGGCGGCTGCGAGCAGGCCGCCAAGCCCCGCCGCACCGCTTTCCCCGGCAACGATCGGTTCTGTCGGGCGGTCGGCAAGCCGGCGCATGGCGTCCTTGGCATCCTCTTCGCCGATGGTGAGAAACACGTCGGCGACTTTCTCCAGCATCCGCCAGGCGGAAAGCGACGGCGTAAAGCATTCGAGCATCGCCATGAGCGTCGGTTCGGTTGGCTCGACGCTGGTCAGCTTCCCGGACTTCACGCTCTCAAAGAGGCAGGCCGCACGCTCCGGCTCCACGATGGCGATTCTGGGCGCATCGCCCTCTGCGACGTCCGTCAGGTATCCCGCGATGCTTGCCGCGAAGCCGCCTACGCCGGCCTGGAGGAATACGTGTGTCGGTGCACCGGAACCCAGGAGATCGATCTGCCGGATCGCTTCCTCTGCAAGGATGGTATAGCCTTGCGCGACGAGGCCGGGTACTTCCTCATATCCGGGCCAGGACGTGTCGGCCACGAGCAGCCAGCCTCGCTCCTCCGCTGCGCGTTTTGCCGCTTCCACGGAGTCGTCGTAGGAGCCGTCGATCCGGACGATCTCGTCCGCGCCGATCGCCTCGGCGCGTGATTGCGACACGCCGCCGTGAATGAAGATGACCGATCGGCAACCGAGACGGCGCGCTCCCGCCGCTACCGACTTGCCATGATTGCCATCCGTTGCGCAGCAGACCGTTACCCGCCCCGCGAACGTGCGCGCAGTCGGTGAAACAAGCTGGGCGACCGCGACTTCCTGACCGAGATGCTGCTCCAGTTGCCGCTTGAAGAGGACCATCACCGCATAGGCGCCGCCGAGCGACTTGAAGCTGCCCTTGCCGAGACGGAGCCCCTCGTTCTTCAGAAGCACGTCCCTGACGCCAACCCCGGATGCGATCTCGGGCAACGGGACGAGGGGAGTTTCAGGGGCATCGCCCCACAGAGCAAGGAAGGGCCGTGCCTTGGCTGGCGCCTCCTTTCCCACGCTCGCCCGTTCCGTCTCGGACAGATGCTTCCCGAAATTCGGCAGTGAGTTGGCAATGAATTGCATGTCGCTTCTCTCGTGGTGTGGAGAGAATATTGCTCCTCGCCCGTTATTGGCGCTCTCATTCCAGATGATTTTTGCAAGAAGTTTGCATATCCTGCGCCATCGGGAAGGGAATCTCTCTCCATGGCGCGATCAAGCCAGCCATCGATCGACGACTTCGATCTGAAAATCCTGCAGCTTGTTCAGGAGGACAACCAGATCCCGCAGAGAGAGATTTCAGACCGCGTAGGTCTTTCCGCTCCTGCCGTGGCGCGAAGGCTCCAGCGGCTACGTGCCAGCGGCGTCATTCGCAAGGATATGGCGGTCGTCGATGAGTATGCGGTCGGACGGCCACTGACGATCGTCGTCGAGGTGACGTCCGAAAGCGAGCGGCTCGACCTGCTCGATGACATGAAACGGCGGTTCGGCGCATGTCCGCAGGTGCTGCATTGCTACTACGTAACGGGCGAGGCCGACTTCATCCTGATCATGAACGTAAAGGATATGGACGAGTACACGGCGCTAACGAGGTTGCTCTTCTTTGAAGGCGGCAACGTGAAAAGCTTCCGCACCAGCGTCACCATGGAGAAGGTGAAGTCGCACGCACCTGTGCCGTTGCATGCGGGATGACGATGTTTCAGCCGGTCGATGGGGCATTGATCGCAAATTGCGCGGCGAAAGCCCGAACATAGGCGGGCCGGGCTTCCCCGCGGGCGACATAGGCAGCCAGGTTTCGATATTCGTCCAGAATGCCTGACGCTCTCAGGCGCAGCAGCACCGATACCATCAACAGATCGCCCGCGCTGAACGCATCATCGAGCCAGTCGGCATCGCCCAGGCAGGCGGAGAGTTGGTCCATCCGCGCGCGAACGCGGTCCTTCACCAACGGCAGGCGCTCCTCGCTCCAGGGCTTGTCGCCTTCGAATATGCTTGCCGACGCCAGTTCGAGGATCGGCGGCTCGACGGTGTTGAGTGCGGCGAACATCCACGTGATCGCCCACGCTCGGGCATCGCGATCCCTCGGCAGCAGGCCCGCATGCCGCTCGGCAAGATGGAAGACGATCGAGCCGGTCTCGAACAGCGAGAGAGAGCCTTCCTCATAGGTCGGGACCTGGCCGAAGGGATGGATGGCCAGATGGTC
>CAYYZC010000002.1:17712-39466 GCA_964475605.1 uncultured Chelativorans sp. | reverse complement strand
GCATATGGAGCGTGCGCCAATCCACCTCGCGCCGTCATCCTCGGGCTCGTCCCGAGGATCTGCCGCATGGCCGCCGCTAGCCGGGAATATCGGTATTCTCCGGGATTCGCATGGTCGAAATTCCGCCAGCCGGAGCAGATCCTCGGGACAAGCCCGAGGATGACGACCCAACCATCCGACCCCGCGAGGTCATATGCGATTGCCCTGCGATAGCGCGCGGGACCACTTGCCACGCCCCGCCAGCGGCTTAGGATCGTGGCGGTTTCATCGCAGCGAAACGGGAACAGGGCCATGCCGTCGCTCAGCCTGCGCATCGATCTCGATCCCGAGGGGCGGATCGGTCCGGGCAAGATCAATCTGCTCGAGCAGATCGCCGCGTCGGGCTCGATCTCGGCAGCGGCGCGGCGGATGAACATGTCCTACAAGCGCGCCTGGGACCTGGTCGAGGAGATGAACCGCATCTTCGGCAAGCCGGTGGTCGCCGCGCAGACCGGCGGCCGGCGCGGCGGCGGGGCGCAACTGACGCAGACCGGCCAGGCCGTCGTCGAACGCTACCGGGCGATGGAGAAGGCCGCGCTGGCCGCGGCCTCGCCGCATATCGCCGCCCTGCAGGCGGACGTCGAAACAGCCTAGAAAGGCACCTTCAGACGATGGCGCGGTCCCAGGAGCCGTAGGTCTCCTTGCTGCGCGTCCCGCGCGGCAGGCTGAGCGCGATCAGCGCCAGCCCGATCGCCGCATTCGCCGCCATTCCGGCCGTCGACGCGCCGTCGAGCAGGAAGGGGGAGGCGGCGATCCAGGCGCCGGACGCGACATTGAGCAAGCGCACCGGCCGCACCACCTCGCCCATCGCGGTGACCGCGACCATGATGACGACGCAGCCGGCTACGTGATCGCTGAAATAGAGCGGCGCCTCGGTGCCGAAGATGAGCGGCGTCGTCATCAGCAAGGCCCCGAGCGCCGTGCTCGCGACGAGGTTCCAGGGATAGGTGACGCCGCCGACGACGAAATCCCAAAGGACGGTGCCGGGAGGCCGGCTGAGATCGGGCTCCGGCGTCTGGTTCTCCGACAGCGCCGGCCCGCCCATCCAGAAGGTGCGCCAGAACGGCTCGCCGGCCCGCCTAGCCTGCCAGAGATACTGGATCGTCGCCAGCACCTCGTCGATCGAATAGGGGATCAGGATGACGGTGACCGCCGCCTGGATGATGCAGAGCGTGCACAGCGCGCCGATCAGCGGCGGCTGGATGATGATGAAGGAGACGCTGACCACGCCGAGCGGGATGATCAGCAGGCCGAAGAGCAGCACCATCCACGGCATGGTCCGCCAGCGGCGGCGGTCGCCTATGGCGCCGGCGAGGATGTCGAGCGCATAGGCGAAGGCGCCGAGCCCGGCATCGGCGATCGGAAAGCCCTTGGAGACCCAGGAGGTCACCACCGCCTCGCTGCCGTTTCCGACCGGCGCGGCGCCGGGTCCGAAGAACGGGTCCCACAGCCCGTCGACATGGCCCATCTGGTAGGCGGCCAGATAGCGCGAGACGAAGAGCCCGACGAAGGCGAGCGCCACGATCGGGATGCGCTGGGTGAAGGAGGAGGGGGAATAGCTCCAGCCGAGCGGGCGGTCGTCGTCGGCTGCGAGCGCGCGGCGGCTGATGCCGGGCGTCGGCGGGATCATCACGGCGAGAGCGACGACCAGCATGCCGATCAGCGTGTCGAGCCCGTAGGCGGCGGGGCTGGTCGTCCAGAAGACGAGCGGGGCGAACATCACCCAGGTGCCGATCGCCGCCACCGCCCATTGCAGCCAGCGGCGCCGTTCCGCCATGCCGAGCAGCGACAGCGAGACGATCGCCATTCCGGAGACGACCTCGCTCGCCGCAAGCCGCCCGTTGCGGATCAGCGGGTCCGCGATCTCATGGCCGAGTGCGGGCGGGGCGGGGGCCGTCACGACATCGAACAGGCCGATCAGGAAGGGCGAGGAGATGAGCCAGAAGCCGAGCCCGACATTGGCCATCGGCGCCCACAGCGTCCACATGCGGTGGCGCTCGACCGCAGCGTCGACCTCCTCGCGGCTGCGCTCGAGCGGCTGCCGGAGGCGGTCGGCCGCCTGCTCGATCTCCGGTCCCGAGGCGGCGACCACTTCCGGATCGAGCCTGTTCCTTTCGTACCAGTCGGTCGGGTCCTGCTTCAGCCGGCGGATCATCTCCGGCAAGGTTTCGGCGAGGCTGTGCTTCGGCTCCCAGCCGAGGAGGCTTCGGGCACGCGAGATGTCGAGCTCGTAATGGTCGTCGGAATTCTCGACCATCCAGGACTTGATATAGGTGTCCTCGCCGAGCACCTCGTCCTGCATCCAGGCGCCGAGCCGGGTCACGCTCTTGGGCAGGGCGAGCGTGCGCCATTGCCTGCCGTGGATCAGCCTGCCGAGGCGCTTCTGCATCTCGTCATAGGAGAGCGTCTCCTCCTCGCCGAGGAGCAGCACGGTCTCCTCCGGCAATTCGGCGCGGCGATCGACGGTGCGCCGGATCACCTCGACGAGGTCGGCGCAATGCAGATAGGGCTGGCCGCTGCCGATGTCGCCGGTGAACAGATAGGCGGTCGGCAGCTGCTCGAAGATGCGGGCGATCTGCTGGGCGATGAAGGCGGCGCGGCAATCCTCGTCATAGATGCCGGCGAGCCGCAGGACGACGGTCGGGATGCCGCCGCGCTCCTCGGCGATCAGCCTCTCCGTATCGGCCTTGGACTGCGGATAGGCCCAAGGCGGGTCGAGCGGCGCTTCCTCGTCGATCCGCACCCCCTTGTCGGGGCTCGGCGCGTGGACGAGCATGGTGCTGGAGAAGACGAACTGCTCCGTGTCCATCGGGCGCAGCGCCTTGAGCAGGCGCCGCGTGCCCCCGACCGTCACCTGGCCGTATTTCGGATTGTCCTCGCCGGTGGTGTCGTAATAGGCGGCAAGATGGATGACGGAGGCGAAGCGCCCGCCGCTGCGCCGGCCAGCCTCGGCGACCGCCGCCTCGACGCTTTCCTCCGAGGTGAGATCGATCTCGATCGTCTCGATATCGACGGCAGGCCGGCTCGGTTTCTTCAGGTCGAGGCCGATGACGCGGTAGCTGTCGGCGAGGCCTTTGGCGATGGCCTGGCCGAGAAAGCCGCTGCTGCCGGTGATCAGGATTGTCGGAGGCGAGGTTATGGCGTCCATTCATGCCCTCTTGCGGCCATAGCCGGAGAAGAGACTCCGGGCCGATTTGTTCCCGGACGGCAAGGACGAGCCGCAATATAGGAGCCGCGCAAGACATGGACGCCATCCCGGCACCGGTGCAAAGCACGAGGAAGATGCATATCTCGACGCGGCATATTCCCTATCTGCATTTGGCAGTTATGTGTTCCGGCCGCTCTGTCTATCCTCCACGCGTCAGAAGAGGCGGCGCCTGCAGGGCAACCCTCTCGACGGAGGACGCCGAGCGCGATCGGCGAATGGAGGGCCGCAGCATGACGGATCGTTCCGGCTGGAAACGATCCGCTTCGTCAAAATTCGATATGGGCATACGGCTCGCCGGGCCGGTCGGGATCGACCGGCGGGGGTGAGCGCCGCAGGCGCCCGCGGCATCGTCGCGGGCGCGCCGAGCCTTGCCAGTCAACCAGCGAAAATGACCGCATATATGGAGGAGTAAGGAATGACGATCACATCCATCAGTAGGCGAGTCCTGGTCCTGTCCGCCGCCACGATGCTGGTTCCGGCGACCATGGCCGCCACGCCCGCCGTCGCGCAGGACAAGCCGACGGAACTGCGCATCCTGGTGTTCGGCGGAACGCTCGGCTCCGGCTTCATGGAGGCCATCGAGGGCTTCAAGGAAGAGCATAACGTCACGTTCGCCGTGACCAACTCCACCGCCGTGCAGGGCGTCACGCGGCTGCTCGCCCGCGCCGGCCAGGAGCCCGAATGGGACATCGTCCATATGAGCCCGTCGGCCCATTTCATGGGCGCGGAAGCCGGCATCTGGGAAGAGATCACGCCTGAGCTCGTGCCCAACATGGCCAACCTGCATTCCTTCGCCATCGACCGCGACAAATATGTCGGCTGGGGCGTGCTGGCCTTCGGCCTTTCCGTCAACACGGAAGCGCTGGAAGAGGCGGGCGTGCCGGAGCCGGAATCCTGGAAGGATCTCTGGAAGCCGGAATACAAGGACCGCATCGCCGTCTACGATTTCGCCAACGCCTATGCGCAGGCCTTCTTCGACGTCGTCGCGCAGATCGAGGGCGGCCAGGACGAGGCATTCGCCGCGCTGGAGAAACTGCGCCCCAACGTCGCGCGCTTCCCCTTCACCCCGGCAGAGCTCGACAACATGCTGCTGCAGAAGGACGTCTGGATGGCGCCGAACTCAGATTCGCGCACCAATCTGCTCGCTTCGCAGGGTGCGCCGCTGAAGTTCGTCGCTCCGAGCGAGGGCGCCGGCGCCTGGCTCGTCCATCTCGACATCCCGAAGGGAAGCCCGAACAGGGACCTGGCGCTCGAGCTCATGAACTATGTGCTGTCGCCGGACGTCCAGGCGGAGCTCGCGCTTCATGCCGAGGTGGGCCCGGTCAACGTCGATACCGAACTGAGCGAGGAGGCCCAGGCGAAGGGGCTGGCCTATGGCGACGCCGTCAAGTCGATGATGGCGCTCCACTGGGAGAACGTCGTGCCCAACCTCCAGGAGCTCACCAATCACTGGAACAGTGTTTTCCAGAACTGATCTCGGCCTAGTTGGAGTGCGTTCCTGATGGAAGTACAGGTTAGGGGGCTCGTCCGCCGCTTTGGAGATTTCACGGCGGTGGACGGGGTGGACTTCACGATCCCATCAGGGAAGTGCCTCGCTCTGCTTGGCCCGTCGGGCTGCGGGAAGACGACGACGCTGAACATCGTCGCCGGCTTCCAGCGCCCCGACGCGGGCGAGGTGCTGGTCAGCGGCAAGTCCGTGGTCGGCATCGCGCCCTACAAGCGCAACACCGGCATGGTGTTCCAGAACTATGCGCTGTTTCCGCATCTGACCGTGTTCGACAACGTCGCCTACGGGTTGAGGCAGCGGAAGATGCCGGCCGAAACGATCGCCAGCGAGGTTCCCCGCGCGCTGGAGCTGGTGCAGCTCGGCCATCTCGGCGCACGCTATCCGCGCGAATTGTCGGGCGGCCAGCAGCAGCGCGTGGCGCTGGCGCGCGCCGTCGTCTTCAGGCCCGACATTCTGCTGCTCGACGAGCCGCTTTCCAATCTCGACGCCAAGCTGCGCGACACGATGCGGCTCGAGCTGAAGGAGATCCAGCGCGCGACCGGGGTGACGACGATCTTCGTCACCCACGACCAGGCCGAGGCGATGGTGCTCGCCGACGAGATCGCGGTCATGAACAAGGGCCGGATCGAGCAGATCGCCGTGCCGGAGATGGTCTACAACCGGCCTGCGAGCCGCTTCGTCGCCGACTTCGTCGGTTCGGCCAACTTCATGGACGGCACGCTGGAGAGCTATGCCGACGGCTTCGCCTCGATCCGCCTGCGCACCGCCGACAAGGTGGTGCGGGCGGCGAGCCCCGAGCTTGCCGACGGCGTCGGCCAGCCATGCGAGTTCATGATCCGGCCCGAGCGGCTGAAGGTCTCGACCGCCCCGACGGGCGCCGGGAACGAGGTCGAGGCGAAGGTCACCGCGATCGCCTTCACCGGCTCGATGATCGACTGCTACTGCGAGGTGGGCGGCCATTCGCTGCATGCGCAGATCATCAGCGGCCGGCAGCCGGTCGAGCCCGGCCAGACGATCTGGATCGACTGGGATGCCGCGGAGGCCTATGTGCTGCGGAGCCGGCCATGAACAACCAGAGGATCGGCTTCCTCCTGACGCTGCCGGCTGTCGTCGTCTTCCTGGTGCTGTTCATATCGCCGCTGGTCTACGGCGCCTGGATGTCGCTGCACACGTCGCAATACGGCATGATCCAGCCGGGATTGACGCTGCAGCAATATGAGACGCTGTTCACCAATCCCTCCTATATCGAGGCGTTGATCAGGACGTTCAGGCTGTCGATCTCGGCGACCGTCATGACGCTGATCCTCGGCTACCCGCTCGCCTACGCGCTGGCCTTCCGGCTCGGGCGCATGGGCGCGGTGCTCACCGTGATCATCCTGGCGCCGCTGCTGATGAACGTGGTGGTGCGCACGCTCGGCTGGATGCTGATCCTCGGCCGCAACGGCATGATCAGCAATCTGTCGATCAATCTCGGCTTCGGCGAGTTCACCATCCTCTATACCGAATGGGCGGTGCTGATCGGCTATGTCCAGGTCTTCCTGCCCTTCATGGTGCTGTCGATTCTCGCTTCGCTGCAGACGATCGACCTCAACCTGCTGAAGGCGTCGAACTCGCTCGGCGCGACGCCGGTGACGACCTTCCGGACGGTGCTGTTCCCGCTATCGCTGCCCGGCGTGCTTTCGGGCTGCATCATCGTCTTCAGCCTGTCGAGCGGCGTCTTCGTGCTGCCGGCGCTGCTCGGCGGCACCAGCCTCAGGGTGCTGTCGCTGCTTGCCTATCAGCAGACCACGACGACGCTCAATTATCCGCTCGGCGCGGCCGTCGCCTTCCTGCTGCTGGCGATCGTGCTGTCGGTCGTGCTGATAACGACCCTGCTGCTGGAAAGAAGCCGCTACAGGGAGGTGTTCCGCCGTGCGTCCGTCTGATATCGCACTCAACGTCTTCGTCTTCCTGATGGCGGTGTTCATCATCGCGCCGATCGTGCTGGTGGTGCTCACCTCCTTCAGCAGCAGCGACTATATCTCGTTCCCGCCGCAGGGCTTCAGCGTCAAGCACTATCTGGCGGCCGCCCAGCACTCGCAGTTCGTCAATGCCTTCGTCACCAGCATCGTGACGGCGCTGTCGGCGGCGACGCTGGCGCTGATCCTCGGCGCAATGGCCGCCGTCGGGCTCGCCCGCTACGACTTCCCGGGCCGCGGCTTCATCCAGGGCTTCCTGGTCTCGCCGCTGATGATCCCGGCGCTGGTGATGGGCATCACGCTGCTGCACTTCTACAGCGCCCTCTTCATCAGGCCGAGCGTGATGACGATCATCGCCGGCCATATGGTGATCACCGTGCCCTATGCGGTGCGGCTGCTGACGGCGAGCCTAGCCGGCATCGACCGGCGGCTGGAGCTCGCCGCCATGTCGATGGGCGCCTCGCCGCTCAAGGCCTTCATCGGCATCACCCTGCCGAACATGACCGCGGGCCTGCTCGGCGCCTTCACCTTCGCCGCCATCATGTCGTTCGACGATGTCGGCCTGTCGCTGTTCATCGGCTCGACGCGCAATCCGACGCTGCCGGTCGCCATCTTCACCTATCTCGACCAGACATATGACCCGCTGGTCATCGCGGTCTCCTCGGTGATGATCCTGGTCTCGATCGGCGCGGTGCTGATCCTCGACCGCGTCGTCGGCGTGTCGCGCATCGTGATGAACGCCCAGGCGAAATAGACGTCCCAGCGAGAATTCAGGGAGGAAACTCATGCGCGCCATCATCCAGACCGAGTTCGGGGGGCCGGACGTGCTGCGCATGGCCGAGCTGCCGGACCCCAAGGCCCGGCACGGCCAGGTCGTGATCAGGGTCAAGGCCTGCGGCGTCTGCGGCCACGATCTGCTCGAGCGCTCGGGCGTGATGAAGCACGGCGTCGTGTTCCCGATGGTCCATGGCCACGAAGTGGCGGGCGAGGTGGTCGAGGTCGGCGAGGGCGTGCAGTCGCTCAAGGTCGGCGACCGCGTCGCCTCGCTGCAGCGCGATCCCTGCGGCCATTGCCGCTACTGCCGGCGCGGCCAGGAATCGTCCTGCCTGAACAATGTCTTCATCGGCCATGACGGCACCACCGGCGGTTATGGCGAATATGTCGCCGTCGGCGAGAAGGCGCTGGTCAAGCTGCCCGACGAGGTCTCCTACGAGCATGCCAGCGTGCTCGCCTGCTCGGCCGGCACGGTGCTCCACGCGGTGCGCGAGGAGGCCAAGGTCAAGCCCGGCGACACGGTGCTGGTCACCGGGGCCGGCGGCGGGCTCGGCATGCATTCGGTCAAGCTGGCGCGGCTGTTCGGCGCCGAGGTCATCGCCACGACGACCTCCGAGCACAAGGTCGACATGCTCAAGCAGGCCGGCGCCAACCATGTCGTGGTGGCGCCCGACAACGACTTCACCGACGAGGTGCGGCGCGTCACCGCCGGCTACGGCGTCGACGCCGTGCTCGACAATGTCGGCGCGCCGATCTTCAGGTCGGCGCTCAAGGTGATGGCGCCCTACGGCAAGTTCATCGTCATCGGGCAGGTGACGGGCGACAAGATCAGCTTCAACCCGGCGCTGCTCATCTTCAAGAACATCAGCCTGATCGGCTCCAAGAGCACGCATTGGCAGGAACTGCAGGACATGGTCGAGCTGACGCGGCGCGGCCAGTTCACGCCGGTTATCGCCGAGGTGATGCCGGTTGCCGAGGCGCGCGAGGCGCATGTCATGCTCGAAGAGCGCAGGGCGGCCGGACGCGTGGTGCTGGTGCCATGAAGAACCTCGTCATCCTCGAGGCCGCCGACGGCATCGCCGGGCCGGTCTGCGGCCTGCAGTTCGCCGATCTCGGCGCCCGCGTCGTCAAGGTCGAGACGCCGGAGGGCGATCGCAGTCGCGGCTGGGGCGGCGCCTTCATCGAGGGCAACAGCGCCGCCTTCCTGGCGCTCAACCGCAACAAGGAGAGCATCGTCGTCGATCCCGAGGCGGCGGATGCAGGGGAGACGCTGCGGACGCTGATCGGCCGCGCCGACGTGCTGATCGAGCATATGCGGCCGCTGACCAGGGACTGGGCGTCGATCCTCGGTGCCGAGCCCTGCGACATCAATCCTGACCTCGTCCATGTGCGCATCTCGGCCAACGGCCAGGCCGGGCCGCTCGCCGGCCAGCCGGGCTCCGAGCTGACCGCCCAGGCGATGTCCGGCTACTGGAAGCTGCTCGGAACGCCGACGGCCGCGCCGGTGCGTCATGGCGCCGAGCTCGCCGAGATCGGCACCGGCCTGTTCGCCTACCAGGCGGCGATGGCCGCCCTCATCCATCGCGCGCGCGATGGCGGCGGGCAGGCGGTCGACCTTTCGCTGCTCGGCTCGTTGATGACCTATGCGACCATCCTGACGGCGGCGATGAACAAGCCCGACGACTGGATCGGCTTCCACCTGCTCAACATCCTCTGGCCGCCGGATACCGGCTATCACACCGCCGACGGCAAGGTGACGCTCGAGTTCCGGCGCGGCCGCAAGCTGTGGGTCGAGTTCTGCGAGCAGGTCGGGCTCGGCCATCTCCCGGACGATCCGCGCTTCGAGGACTGGCGCGGCACGATCTATACGGGCGACCTCGTCGGCGACACCAAGGCCGACTACGAGGAGGTGCTGAGCACGTTGCCGTCCAGCGTCGTGCTCGAAGCGGCGGCGGGCGTCGGCGGCACCTCGGTGCCGCACAACACCATGGCCTCGGTCAGCGTCCATCCGCAGGCCGAAAGCGTCGGCGCCTTCACCTCGGTGCCGCTGCCGGGAAGCGGAACGATGCGGCAGGTGGCGAGCCCCTTCCAGGTCGGGCTGCCCGACGCGGCGGAAGAGCATCGGCCGGCGCCGCGTCTCGGACAGCACACCGAAATCGTGATGCAGGAACTGGGCGGCCGCGAACCGGGCCGTGCGACGGCTTGAGGCGGGTGCCGGCATGGAGGCAGAAATGAGTGGCGGACCTTTGCGGGGAATCCGCGTCGTCGACATCAGCCAGGCGGCGGTCGGACCCTGGGCCGGCATGCTGCTCGGCCAGCTCGGCTGCGAGGTGATCAAGATCGAGCCGCCGGCGGGCGACCTGATCCATTACGTCAAGCCGTGGCAGAACGGGGTCGGCACGACCTATGCCACGATGAACCTCAACAAGCAGGGCGTGATCCTCGATCTCAAGGACGAGGGCGATCGCGCCGCTGCGCTCGAGCTCGCCGCCGAGTGCGACGTGATGATCGAGAATTTCCGCCCCGGCGTGGTCGAGCGGCTCGGTATCGACTACGAGACCGTCAGGCAGCGCAATCCGAAGATCGTCTACTGCTCCGTCACCGGATTCGGCCGCAGGGGCCCGATGAAGGATATCGGCTGCACGGACCAGCACGCGCAGGCCTTCTGCGGTTACGGCGCGCTCAACGGCGAGCCGGGCAGCGACGGCGAGCTGATGCGCTATTACGCCCATCACGACCTGACGACGGCGATCATCGTCGCCCAGGCGGTGCTGACTGGCCTGTGGGTTCGCGAGCAGACCGGCGAGGGGCAGCGCGTCGAGACCTCGATGCTGCAGGCCGGCCTGGCGCTGCAGCGCGTGCGCTTCGCCGAGTTCGCCGCTTCCGGCATGGAGCCGAAGCGCAATGGCAGCGGCATCTCCTATTGCGTGCCCGACCAGGCGTTCCGCTGCGGCGACGGCCGCCACGTGGCGGTGAGCGCGGGCAGCGAGGCCGAATGGCGGGCGCTGTGCCAGGCGCTCGGCCTCGACGGGCTGGTTGCCGATCCGCGCTTCGCCACCAATCGCGACCGCGTCCGCGAGAGGACGGCGCTGATCCCGATCCTGGAGGAAGCCTTCGCAGGGATGGCCTCTGCCTGGGCATACAAGAAGCTCAACGCGGCCGGCGTTCCGGCATCGCTGTTCATGGATTACGAGCAGCAGCGCCACCACGCCCATTTCGCCGACAACGGCATGATCGTGCCGCTCGACAAGGCGCCGTGGGGCGAGCTGGCCGTCGGCGGCCTGCCCTGGCATTTCGAGAGGACGCCGGGCGAGGTCACCGCACCGCCATTCCCCGGCGAGCATACGAGGGACGTGCTCGACGCGCGCGGTCTCAAGGGGAAGCATGAGCCGGGAAGCTGGACGTTGGCACCGCGCAGTTGAGTGATCCGATGAAAGAACTGGTGCTGTTGACCTCGGCCATGCCGCGCCGGCTGCGCGAGAAGCTCGAGACGAGATACGAGCTGTGCGGCCCGTTTCCGGGTTGGCCGGAGAACCTGCCCGAAGGCGAGATATGCGGGCGCGTGCGCGCGCTGGTGACCTATGGCGCGATCCGCACCAATGCGGCGGCGATGGACCGCCTGCCCAATCTGCGACTGATCGCCTGCTATGCGAGCGGCTATGAGGGGATCGATCTCGAAGCCGCCGCGGCGCGCGGGATCGCGATCTGCAACAGCCCCGGCGCCAACGCTTCCGCAGTTGCCGACCTGACGCTCGGCCTGATGATCGCAATCGTGCGCGACCTCGTCGAGGGCGACCGCTATGCCCGCGACGGGCGCTGGGTGAAGGCGCCGCGCTCCGCTGGCCCCGGCCTGACCGGACGCAAGGTCGGCATCTACGGCTACGGCGAGATCGGGCGGCGGGTCGCCGTGCGCTGCGAGGCCTTCGAGATGGAGGTCGGCTATCACAGCCGTGCTCCCCGCGAGGGTGTCGGCCATGCCTATCACGGCGATCTCCTGTCGCTGGCGGAATGGTCCGACATCCTCGTCGTCTCCACCCGGGCCGGCGAGGCGAACCGCGGCGCCGTCAGCGCCGAGGTGCTCGCCGCGCTCGGCCCCAGGGGCTATCTGGTCAACGTCTCGCGCGGCTCGATGATCGACGAGGACGCGCTTGCAAGGGCGCTCGAGGACGGCGCGATCGCGGGTGCCGCGCTCGACGTCTTCGAGGGCGAGCCGGCGATCAACGAGGCACTGGCGAAGGCGCCGCGCACCATCTTCAGCCCGCATATCGGCGGCAACTCGTTCGAGGCCCATGACGCGGCACAGGACATGGTCCTGCAGAACCTCGAAGCCTTCTTCGACGGCAGGCCCGTCCCCCATCCGGTGAGCCCCTGACCGCCCGGCCGTCGCCACGTTTGCAAATGACCGGATAGTTTGCCATTTTCCTGGCGGTTCCGGCTGATCCTGCCGGGGGCAGGTTTCGATGGAGCTTCGTCAGCTTAGATATTTCGTCGCGGTCGCGCAGCTTCAGTCCTTCTCCCGCGCCGCCGATCACCTCCATGTCGCTCAATCCGCCGTCAGCCGGCAGATCCAGAGCCTGGAGGACGAGATGGGCGTGGCGCTGATCATGCGCAGCAACCGCCGCCTGCAGCTCACCGAAGCGGGCGCGCTGTTCCTGGAGCGTGCCGTCTCGGTGCTCGAGCAATTGCGCAACGTGCGCGAGGACGTGCTCGAATATGCCGACGTGCCGAAGGGCAGCCTGCGCATCGGCGTGCTGCCGTTCACCGGCGAGCTGCTGATGCCGCGCGTGCTCGCCGCCTATACGGCGCGCTATCCGGAAGTCCGCGTCCATGTGCGCTCCGGCATGAGCGGCTTCATCGGCGACTGGCTCAACGAGGATCGGATCGACCTCGCCGTCATGCACAGCCCCTGGTCAGGGCCCAACCTCATCACCGAGCCCTTGGTGATCGGGCAGATGGTCGTGGTGCTGCCCTCGCTGGAGGCGACGCGCCGGCTCGGCATCCCGGAAAAGGACGTCTACGAGGTCGACGATCTCGCGCATCTGCCGCTGATCCTCACCAGCGCCGGCCATGCGCAGCGCATCCTGATCGACCGCGAGGCGGCGGCGCGCGGCTTCACGCCCAATGTCGTGCTGGAAGCCGACAATATCGGCATCATCAGCGCGCTCGTCCATGAAGGCGCCGGCTGCACGGTGATCGCCTACACCGCCATCCACTCCGCCATGATCCGCGGCGACGTGCGGGTGGCGCCGCTGAAGGACCCGGGCATCCGCACCGACATCTCCATCGTGACGCGCAACGACCGGCCGGTGACGGCGGCGATGCGCGCGATGATCACCAGCATCAAGGACGCGATCCGCGACTTCTCCGAAAGCGGCGAGCTGCCGAAGGACTATTTCAAGCTGGTGCCGCGGCCGCGCGCGCCAAGGCGATAGGCCGGGCGGCGCCCCGCCATCTCGCGACGGCATAGACCATATCTCTATTTAGACGTTTGGCTGCATTCCCGCCCGGGTCTAGTCTTGCCTCGAAAAGTCCGGACTTCGTGACGGAAGAACGATCGCTGCCGCCCGGCGCGGGTGCGCGACTGGGAGGGTTAATGTCCAAGCTTTGCCGCCTGTCGGCGATCATCTCCTGCACCTGAGACCATGACAGGCGCATTTCCGATCAGAGACAAGACCGCGATCATCGGCGTCGGCACCAGCGCGTTCACGCGCAAGCCGATGCGCTCCAACCTGCTGCTTGCGGCGGACGCCTTCAAGATGGCGCTCGACGATGCCGGGATGAAGCGCGAGGAGATCGACGGCGTCATCAACGTTCTCGGCCAGCCCTCCGGCATCGATGTCGACGATCTCGTCAACGGGCTCGGCATCGATTCCGCCTTCACCACCCAGACCTGGACCCATTCGCGGTTGATGGCGACCGCGGTCCAGCATGCGGCGATGGCGGTCGCCTCCGGCATGGCGAATGCAGTCGCCGTCTTCGTCGTCTCCGGCTACCTCAAGCCCCAGGGCCAGTCCAACCGTCACAACGAGGCCAAGCGCAGCCGCGGCGGGCCGCATGGCGAGATGCCGCATTACGGCATACTGACGACGATGGCCGGCGCGGCGCTGGCGACGCGGCGCTATCGCGAGCTCTACGGCCTCACCGACCGGCAGCAGGGAGCGCTCAGCGTCGCGCTGCGCAAGCATGCCTCGCTCAATCCGAATGCGACGATGCCCAAGCGTATCACGCTCGACGACTATCTCGCCTCGCCGCTGCTGGTCGAGCCGCTGCGGCTGCTCGATGTCGGCCCCAACACGGAAGGCGCCTGCTGCATCATCGTGACGCGCGCCGAGCGGGCCGCCGACGGCCGCAAGGCGCCGGCGCTGATCGCCGGCTTCCAGGGCATGTCGGTCGGGCCGAAGGAGTTCGTCTTCTCGCGGCCGGGGCTGGGCGCGTTCTACCAGCCGTCCGGCGAGTTCATCGCGCAGCGCGACCAGACCGTCTACCGCATGGCGGGCGTCACGCAGGACGACATCGACGGCTTCTACACGTTCGATCCGTTCACCGTGCTGATCCTGTTCGCGCTCGAGCGCTTCGGCTTCTGCGGCGCGGGCGAGGCCGGCCACTTCGTCGAGGATGGCGGCATCGAGCTCGGCGGCCGGCTGCCGGTCAATACGAGCGGCGGCGTGCATTCCGAAGCGCATGTGTCCGGCGCCAACTGCGTCGTCGAGATGGTGCGGCAGCTTCGCGGCGAATGCGGAGAGCGGCAGGTCGAAGGCGCGGAAGTGCTGCAATGGGGCGGGTGCGTCGGCGACGCGCTCATCCTGCGGAGGTAGGTGATGAGCGCTGAACGCCCGATGCCGGTGGTGACCGACGAGAACCGGCCTTTCTGGGAAGCGGCCGGGCGCCGCGAGCTCAGGCTGCAATGCTGCGCGAATTGCGGGCATATCCGCCCGGTTCCGGCCGATCTCTGCCCGAAATGCCTCGGCGAGGAAGCCGAGTGGAAGAAGATGAGCGGCGCCGGCACGATCAGCAGCTGGTGCACCTATCACCGCGCCTTCCACCCCGCCTTCGAGGACAAGATCCCCTACACGATCGCACAGGTCGACCTGGAGGAGGGCGTGCGCTTCGTCGCGCCGCTCAGGGCGTCGCCGGACGAGAAGCCGGCGCTCGGCCGGCCGGTGCGGATCGGCTTCGAGCAGGTGGGCGACGACGTCACCCTGCCCGTGATCGAACTCGAGGAGCAGGGCGGATGACGCTGCTTGCGCAGCTCGGCGCATGGGCCGCATCGACCGAGGCAGAGGTGTTGCCGGAAGCGGTGCGCAGCAAGGCGAAGCTCTGCTTCCTCGACTATTGCGGTGTGGCGCTGCGGGCCGATACGTTCGGAACCCGGTCGACGCGCGACGGCGCCGACCAGCTCGTCCGCTGGCTGCAGGCCGAAGGCAATGGCGGCGACAGCCTGGTTCTCGGCCGCTCCGAACGCCTGTCGCCCTCGGCGGCGGCGCTGATGAACTCCTATCTCGGCCAGTCGACCTCGCTCGACGACACGGCGGTGCGTTCCATGTCGCATCCGGCCTGCGCCGTCGTGCCGGCGGTCCTCGCCGTGGCGCCGAAGAGCGGGTCGAGCGGGGCCGACATGATCGCGGCGATCGTCGCCGGCTACGAGGTGATGGTGCGCATCGGCCGTGCCGTCATGCCGGGCCTCGCCAAGCGCGGCTTCCATATCACCGCGATGACGGCGCCCTTCGGCGCGGCAGCCGCCGCGGCGCGCCTGATGCGCCTCGACGCCGGGCAAACGGCGGCGGCGCTCGGGATCGCCGGCGATCTCGGCGCCGGGATGCAGGAAGCGTTGTTCCGCTCCTACGCGGCCGGCAAGCTCGCGGTCGGGCGCAGCACCCAGGCCGGCATCATGGCGGCCGAGCTCGCCGCCGACGGCATGGCCGGCGCGCCGGCCTTCCTGGAAGGGCCCGAAGGCTTCTTCCGCGCCGTCAGCGACGAAATCCATGCGGATCTCGTCTGCGCCGGGCTCGGCGCCGAGTTCGAGATATCCGAGGTCGGCTTCAAGTTCCACAGCGGCTGCCGCCACTGGCATGCGGCGGTCGACGGCGTCATCGAGCTGCGCAAGCGGCACGGGCTCGGCGCCGAGGACGTCGAGACCGTCCATGTCGAGACCTATGGCGAAGCGCTGCGCATGAATATCGACCGGCCGGCGGCGGGCGACCAGGCGCGGCTGTCGACGCCTTTCGCCATCGCCCAGGCGCTCACCGGGCGCGATCTCGTCGCCGGCGACGTCTTCACCGACGAGCAGCTCTTCAGGCCCGACATCCAGGCGCTGATGGGCCGGGTGACGCATTCGCTCAACGAAGCCTATGAGCGGCGCTACCCGCTCGAATGGCCGGTCTCGGTCGAGATCAGGACGCGCGACGGCAAGCGCTTCACGGCAGAGCGCGACCGGCCGATGGGCGAGCCCGGCGTGACGCCGGCCGAGGCGGTGATCGAAAAATTCGTCGGCTTCGCCACTCCGGCTCTCGGCGAGGCGGGCGCAGCCCGCGTGCTCGCCGTGATGGAGGGGCTGGAGAAGGCCGCCGGTCCGGCGCCGCTGCTCGATGCGCTCGCATCGCGGCCCGGCCGGGAGGATTTGAGGAGAGCAGCAGAATGACAGACTACAGCGCCATACGCGACAAGATCGCGGTCGTCGGGGTCGCCAACAGCCCGTTCGGCAGTTTCCCCGAATATGACGACTATTCCCAGATGGCGATCGCCTTCAAGGCTGCGCTCGACGATGCGGGGCTTCAAAAGGACCAGATCGACGGGCTGGTGACGCACCGGCTGGGCCTCTATACGCGCGCCGCCGAAGTGCTCGGCATCAATCCGGACTACACGGTGCCGCTGCTTCGGCACGGCCGCATGTGCGGCGTCGCGATCCAGAACGGCGTCGCCGCGCTGCTGGCCGGCCAGGCGAAATATGTCGCGCTGGTCTATGGCAACAACGGCCGCAGCGTGCGCGACTATTACGGCGGCGGTGCCGGGCTGTGGGCGCCGTTCGGCATGTCCTCGCCGGGCGCCGAGCACGCGCTGCTCTATGAGCGCTACCGCCAGACCTACAACGTGCCGCCGGAGAAGCTGGCGACGGTCTCCATGACCTTCCGCAAGCATGCGCAGATGAATCCGGACGCGGTGATGAAGAAGCCGCTGACGCTCGACGACTATATGGCGGCGCGCTACATCGTCGAGCCGCTGAGGCTGTTCGACTACTGCCTGATCAACGACGGCGCGGTGGTGATGATCCTCACCACGGCCGACCGTGCCAGGGACCTCAAGCAGACGCCGGTCTACGTCTCCGGCGTGGCGACGGCTACCAAGATGGAGACCGTCTCGACGCCGCCCAAGGATTACTGGCGTGGCGCCATGGCGAGTATCCGCGACCGCATCTATCCGATGGCCGGCATCGAGCGGGACGACCTTTCCGGCCTGATGATCTACGACAATTTCGCGCCCAACGTCTTCTACACGCTGGAGGGCTACGGCTTCTGCAAGGAGGGCGAGGCGCCCGACTTCATCCAGGGCGGGCGCATCGCGCATGACGGCGAGCTGCCGGTCAACACCAATGGCGGGCACCTGTCGGAAAGCTACATGCAGGGCTGGGCGCTCAATGCCGAGGCGGTGCGCCAGCTTCGCCATCAATGCAATGAACGGCAGATCAAGGACGCCTCGCACATCCAGTATATGTGCTCGGCCGCGATCGCCTCGTCCGTGATCTACCGGAGGTGACAGCCATGGCCTACAACAAGCCTCTTCCCGCCATCGACCGCTGGAACGAGCCCTTCTGGGAGGGCGCCAGGCGCGGCAAGCTGCACATGCAGACCTGCGAGGAGTGCGGCCACTGGTGGTTCCCGCCGTCGCCGATCTGCCCCAACTGCCTGTCGAAGAAGGTGGTCTGGAAGGACGCGTCCGGCACGGGCACGATCTGGTCGCGCTGCCGCTTCCACCACCTCTACGACAAGGGGTTCGCCGACGACATCCCGTACAATGTCGTGATGGTGGAGCTCGACGAGGGACCGATGTTCATCGCCAACGTCGCCAACCGCAAATGGGAGGAGATCGAGATCGGCCAGCGCGTGCGCGCCGCCTTCGATCAGGTCACCGACGAGGTCTCGCTGCTGCGCTTCGAAGTGGTCGCCGACTGACGTGAACCAGCCGCAATGGACCGGAGCCGCGGATCGTTTCCGGTGGGCGATCCTGCTCGTCTTCTTCCTGATGATGTGCCTGAGCGGGGTGGGGAACTTCCTCTACCCCGCCACGACCTCGTTCATCGCCGCCGATATCGGCCTGACCGCATCGCAGATCGGCATGCTGGGCGGGGCGCCGTTCTTCGGCGCGCTGCTCTTCAATCTGCTGTCGGGCTATTTCGTCGATCTCTGGGGCGTGCGCATCTCGACGCTGGTCTGCGGCGCCTTCCTGCTCGGGTGCCTGCTGCTCTCCTCGCTTGCCGGCGGCTTCGAGATGCTGCTCTTCCTGGCGGTGATCCTCGGCGTCGGGCTGAGCTTCCTCAACCCGCTGACGCAGAAGGGGACGTTCCAGTGGTTTCCGCCCCGCGAGCTGGGGCTCGCCGTCGGCGTCAAGCAGAGCGGCATCCCGGCCGGCTCGGCGCTCAACGCAGCGATCCTGCCGCTCGTCTGCGCCGCCTATGGCTGGCGCGCCGGCTTCATCGCGGCCGCCATCTTCAGCGTCGTCATCCTGCTCGTTTCGCTGCTCATCTATCGGGAGCCGGCAAAGAAGTCCGGGGTGCCGGAAATATCGGTCGAGCCGCCGAAGCTGATCCATGTGCTGGAGCCGGCGCGCAGGCTCGGGCCGCTGCTGGTCGGCTTCATCGGCATCACCCATGGCGCGCTGACCATCGCGCTGCTCAACTTCTTCATTCCGATGCTGGCCGATTCCGGCGTCAGCCCAGTGGTCGCCGGCTTCTACCTCGCCATCGCCCAGATCATATCGGTGTTTTCACGGCCCGTCGTCGGCGTCATCTCGGACCGCTTCGGCTCGAAGGGCAGGCGCACCTTCCTCGGCCTCTATATCGGCATCGGCTCGATCGCCGTCGTCTTCCTGCCGCTGCTGCTGTCGGTCGCCACCGAGACCGGCGTTCTGGCGCTGATCGCGATCGGCTTCGGCTTGGTCAACTCCTGGTCCGGCCTCTATTACGCGGTGATCGCCGAGATCGGCGGCGCCAGCCGGGTCGGCGTCTCGACCAGCTTCGGCGCGCTCGCCAATTCGATCGGCACCAGCATGGGGCCGATGGCATTCGGGCTGCTTGCCGATTTCACCTCCTCATGGACGCCGGGCCTGCTGACCTTGTCGGCGGCTTCCGTCCTGTCCGGTTTCCTCTGCGTCCTGTTCTCCAGACGGGGCGTGCCTTGAGCGGAGCACTTTCATGAATATCGGTTCCTACGTCGCTCGTGCGGCGCGATTCTTCGGCGACCGCGTCGCAGTGGTCGAAGGGCCGCGCTCGCTGAGTTTCAACGAGCTGGAGGAGCGCACCAACCGGCTCGCCCATGCGCTCGTCGGCCTCGGCATCAAGAGCGGCGAGCGGGTCGCGGTCGCCCTGCCGAACAGCATCGAATGGATCGAGACCGACTATGCCGTCGTCAAGGCGGGCGCCATGTCGGTGCCGATCAGCCCCAGGCTGCACGACAAGGAGATCCTGCGCATGATCGGCGCGGTGGGCTCCAGTCTGCTGGTCGCCAACGAGGAGGTGCTTGAGCGGCTGGCGAAATCCGGCGGCAAGCCGGACATCCCGACCGTCTCGGTCGACGGTCCCGGCGGGATCGACTATGCGGCGCTGATCGCCGACGCTTCCGCCGAGGCGATCTGCGTCGAGGTCGACGATGCGACGGCCGGGCGCGTCATGCGCTTCACCTCGGGCACGACGGGCGCGCCGAAGGGCGTGTTCCTGACCCACCGCAACTGGCTGGCGGTCGCCCATTGCACGCTGCTCGACCGCTGGAACCTGGTCGAGGGCGACTATTATCTCGGCACCAGCCCCTATGCGCATGCCGGCGGGCTGTGGCTGCTGCCGGCGCTGATCAGGGGCGCCGCCGTCAACGTCGTCGACAAGTTCGACCCGCAGTTCATCTTCGACGAAATCAAGGCCGATCGCTGCAACGTGCTCCAGCTCGTGCCGACGGGCCTGCGCCGGCTGCTCGACCTTCCGGGCGTCTCGCCCGAACATTTCGGCAAGCTGAAGGCGGTCAGCTATGGCGGGGCGCCGATCGACGCGCCGACGCTGTCGGACGCGCTCAGCATCATCGGGCCGAAGCTGGTGCAGGGCTACGGGCTCAACGAGGCGGCGATCGTCTGCACGCTGAAGCAGGAGGACCACCATCCCGAAGCGCTGGGCCGCGCCGGCTGGCAGCAGCCGCTCGGCCGCGAGGTGGCGATGGCCGAGGTCAGAATAGCCGATGCGGACGGCAATCCGGTGCCCGACGGCGAGGTCGGCGAGATCATGATCCGCGGACCGATGGTGCTGCCAGCCTATTGGGAGAACCCGGAAGCGACGGCCAGCGCCATCCGCCCGGACGGCTATTTCCGCACCGGCGATCTCGGCATGCGCGGCGAGAACGGCTTCATCTACATGGCTGGACGCAGCAAGGAGATCATCGTCACCGGCGGCTACAACGTCTCGCCCGCCGAGGTGGAGGCGGTGCTGCTCCGGCATCCGGACGTTCATCAATGCGCCGTCATCGGCCTGCCCGACCGCGAATGGGGCGAGCAGGTCACCGCCTTCGTCGTGACGAAGCCGGGTGCGGCGCCCGGCGAGGCGGAGCTGATCGAGCACTGCCGCGACCATCTGACGAGCTACAAGAAGCCGAAGGCGATCCGCTTCGTCGAGGCGCTGCCTCTCAACAGCAACGGCAAGGTGATGCGGCTCACCCTGCGCGAGCAGGTGATGTCCTCGGGCGAGGGCGTCGCCTGATAGGCCGCGAAGCCAGCGGGTCAGGCGGTCTTTCCGCTATGGAATGGCGATGACGATCTTGCCGAAATGCGAGGCCGACTTCAGGTATTCGTAGGCCTGCCGGGCTTCCTCGAAGGGGAAGACGCGGTCGATCACCGGCTTGATCGCATGCTCGGCATAGAAACCGACCAGCTTCTCCAGCATCTCGCGCGAGCCGACATGGATGCCGCGCAGCACGATCGAGCGGCGCGTGATCAGCGCCGGCGCCAGCCCCTTCGAGCCGCCCGAGCTGACGAGATGGATGGAGCCGCCATGGCGCATCGCGCGGATCGAGCGCTCCACCTCGTCGCCGCCGATGACGTGGACGATATGGTCGACACCCTTGCCGCCGGTGACCTCCAGACAGAACCGTTCCCAGTCCGGATCGTCGCGATAGTTGAAGGTCTCGGCGGCGCCGAGCTCCTTCAGCCGGCGCAGCTTGGCGCTGCCGGAGGAGGTCGCGATGATGCGCAGGCCGGTCGCCGCCGCGAGCTGCAGGGCGAAGACGGAGACGCCGCCGCTGCCCTGGACGAGCAGGGTCTGGCCCTGGCGCGCCTCGCTGCCCTCGAACAGGGACTGCCATGCCGTCACGCCGGCGCAGGGGAAGGTCGCCGCCTCCTCGAACGACAGGCCGGCGGGGACCGCCACCAGCCCGTTCTCGCTGAACACCGCATATTCGCGCAGCACCCCGTCGATCGAGGCGCCGAGCGCGCTGTCATTGTAGTGGCTCTGCGGGCCGCCGCTGATCCAGCTCTGCATGAAGGCTGCGACGACGCGGTCGCCCGGCTTGAACCGGCTGACGCCCTCGCCGATCCCGGCGACCTCGCCGGCGCCGTCCGAAAGCGGCACCAGCATGTCCTTCGGCTTGCCGCGCGCATAACGGCCGTTGATCACCATGAAGTCGCGATAGTTGAGCGAGGCGGCGCGCATGCGCACCAGCACCTCGCCGGGGCCGGGCTTCGGAACATCGGTACGTTCGAGATTGAGGCAGTCGATGCCGCTCGTGCCGCTCAGACGGTAGGTCTTCATGGGATCGTTTCGAGGCGGCGAGACGGATGTCGCTGCCGCTCCTCTCCTCCGGGATATTCGACCGGCGAAGTATGAGCCAGATGGGCAGGCGGAATAAGGCCGTCGGCGAGATAGGAACCATGCCGCAGCAAGATCGCCGGGCGGCGACCGGATCGGAGCCGAATGGGTCTAGAACGCGGCGGAGGCGCGCATCGTCACCTTGCCGGCGGCATCGGCGCACCAGAGGTCGGTGCCTTCTCCGGCATTGACGGTGAAGGTCCTGCCGTGAAACAGCG
>CAYYZC010000002.1:0-17612 GCA_964475605.1 uncultured Chelativorans sp. | reverse complement strand
CAGAGGTCGGTGCCTTCTCCGGCATTGACGGTGAAGGTCCTGCCGTGAAACAGCGACGCCACGCCGCGGAAGGAGAATTCGCGTGGCGGGCGGCCCTTCAGCCGCGACGCCATGTGCATCAGCAGGGTGGCCTGGAGCGGACCGTGGACGACGAGGCCGGGATAGTCCTCCTCGTCGCGGGCATAGGCTTCGTCGTAATGGATGCGATGGCCGTTGAAGGTGATCGCCGAATAGCGGAACAGCAGCGTGGTCGTCGCCTCGACGCTTTCGCCGTGGATTGCGGCAGGTTCGGGCGCGGGCTTGATGTCGGAAGTGCCGGCCGGCCTTGCCGGCGCATCCTCGACGCCGCGATAGACGAGGTCCTGGCGCTCGCTGATCGCCGTCCGGCCTTCGCTTTCGATGTCGTGATCGACGGCGACGAAGACCAGCTCGCCGCTGCGACCGGTCTTGTGCACGATGTCGGCGATGCGCGAGACGCGGGTCACCTGGGCCCCGACGCGCAGCGGATGATGGAAGGCGAGCCTGCCGCCCGCCCACATGCGCCGCGGCAACGGAACCGGCGGGAGGAAGCCGCCGCGCGCCGGATGACCGTCCGGTCCGAGCTCTTCCGGCGGCACTGCCGGCTGCGCCAGGCACCAATGGACGGCAAGCGGGGCAGCATCTTCGATGCGGGAGGCGGATGCGCCGAGCGTCGCCTCGAAACGCTCGACCAGCGCCGGCGTGATCGCCTCCGAATTCCGCTGCTCGCGGCCGATCCACTGCCTGAGATGGTCCATGTCGAGCCCGCTCATTCCGCTTCCTCCGCGAATTCCCGCCTGATGCTGTCGGTGTCGGCGCCGAGCGCCGGCACCGGCCCGCCCTTGATCTCGCGGCGCACCGGAGAAGCGACGCCCTCGAACGGGCCGCCCGGCGTCTCGATCGAAATGCGCCGCAATGCGTTGTGGCCGGAAAGGTCGGCGACGGTCGAGACATTCGACCAGGCGAGCCTGTTTTCCTCCAATCTCGCGATCGCCTCGGCGCGCGTCCAGCGGCCGAAGATCCCGAGGAGGATCGCCTCCAGCGCGCGCCGGTTCTCGACGCGGCTCGGATTGTCGCGATAGAGCGGATCGTCGACGAGGTCCGGCCGCTCCAGCACGCCGGTGCAGAGCCGCCGCCATTCGTCCGGGTTCTGGACCACGATGACGATCTCGCCGTCGCTGCAGGCGATGCTGCCATAGGGGTAGATCGCCGCATGGGCGAGGCCGGTGCGCGGGGTCGCCCGGCCGCCATAGTCGTGGTGCAGCAGCGGCACGCTCATCATGTCGGCCATGGCGTCGAACATGGCGATCTCGATCGCCCGGCCGCGGCCGGTGGCGGCGCGCTCGATCAGCGCCTCGAGGATCGCCGCATGGGCGTTCATTCCGGTCATCACGTCGGCCATGGAGACGCCGACCTTGACCGGCGCCTCGGCGGTGCCGGTGACGGAGCAGATGCCGCTCTCGGCCTGGATCAGCATGTCATAGGCGCGCATGTCGCGCGCCGGGCTGTCCTGGCCGTAGCCGACGATGTCGACCGCGACCAGCCGCTCATGGCGCGCGACGACGTCCGCCGCACCGAGGCCGAGGCGCTGGGCGGCGCCCGGCGCGAGATTCTGGACGAAGACATCGGCGGCTGCGACCATCCGCTCGATCAGGGCGCGGTCCGCCTCGTCCTTGATGTCGAGCACGGCACTTTCCTTGCCGCGGTTGAGCCAGGCGAAATAGGCGCTGGTGCCGTGCACGGCCTTGTCGTAGTGGCGGGCGGTTTCGCCAGCGGCGCGCTCGATCTTGATGACGCGGGCGCCGGCATCGGCGAGCCTGAGCGTGCAGGTCGGCGCGGCGACCGCCTGCTCGATCGAGACGACGAGGAGTCCGTCCAGGGGCAGCATCGGCGGGCCTGCGTGCTAGTAGGAGCGGGGCATTCCGAGCACATGCTCGGAAATGTAGCTGAGGATGAGATTGGTCGAGATCGGCGCGACCTGGTAGAGCCGCGTCTCCCTGAACTTGCGCTCCACGTCGTATTCCTCCGCGAAGGCGAAGCCGCCATGGGTCTGGACGCAGGCCTCGGCCGCCGCCCAGGAGGCTTCCGCCGCCAGCATCTTGGCCATGTTCGCCTGCTCGCCGCAATCCTCGCCGGCCTCGAACAGCGAGGCGGCCTGATGCACCATCAGCTCGGCGGCGCGCATCTGCGCATAGGCCCGCGCGATCGGGAACTGCACGCCCTGGTTCTGGCCGATCGGCCGGCCGAAGACCCGGCGCTCGCCGGCATAGGCCGAAGCCTTGTCGATGAACCATTTGGCGTCGCCGATGCACTCGGCGGCTATCAGGATGCGCTCGGCATTCATGCCCGACAGGATGTAGCGGAAGCCCTTGCCTTCCTCGCCGATCAGGTTTCCGGCCGGCACGCGGACATTGTCGAAGAACACCTCCGTGGTGGAGTGGTTCATCATGGTGCGGATCGGGTTGATCGTCATGCCGGCGAGAAGCGCCTCGCGCATGTCGACGATGAAGACCGACATGCCGTCGGTGCGCTTGGCCGCCTGCTCCTTGGGCGTGGTGCGGGCGAGCAGCAGCATCAGGTCGGAATGCTCGGCGCGCGAGGTCCATACCTTCTGGCCGTTGACGACATAATGATCGCCCTCGCGCCTGGCGAAGGTCTTGATCGAGGTGGTGTCGGTGCCGCTGGTCGGCTCGGTGACGCCGAAGGCCTGGAGGCGCAGCTCGCCGGAGGCGATGCCGGGCAGGTATTTCTGCTTCTGCGCCTCGCTGCCATGCCTGAGCAGCGCGCCCATGATGTACATCTGCGCGTGGCAGGCCGCGCCGTTGGCGCCGGCGCGCTGAACCTCCTCCAGGATCGCCGCGGCGGCGGAGAGCGGCAGGCCCGAGCCGCCATACTCCTCCGGGATCAGCACCGAGAGATAGCCGGCATCCGACAGCGCCTTCACGAACTCGCTCGGATAGGCGTTCTCGCGGTCGAGCCGGCGCCAGTAGTCCGGCGGAAAGCCGTCGCAGAGCCTGCGCACGCTTTCCCTGATCTGGGCGATCTCGTCGCCTTGCGGAAGGTCCTTGATGGTCATCGGCTGTTCCTGTTGGTCCGTCTCATTTGGCGGGCGGCATCAGCGGGCCGATCGCATTGGCGCGGCCGATCTCCCACAGGCGCGGAAGCATCTCGGCGGTCTCGGCCGCATCGGCGCCGCCGCTGAACGCGGCGAGCCCCGCCAGCTTGTCCTCGATCTCGCTGCGGCTCAGCGTATTGCCGGGATCGCCCTTCGGCTCGTCGACGCGCGCCTCGAAGCTGCGGCCGTCGGTCGTCTCGACGCGCACCTTGCCGATCCAGCGGGCCGGATAGGCGCTGTCGACCTCCGGGTCGAGCTCCATGCTCACGCGCTCCCGGAAGGCGGCGACGTCCGCGCGCCTGTATCCCTGCTCGAACTCGTTCATGCCGGCCTTGCCGTAAGCCGCGATGAGGCCGAGCGTCGTGCCCATGGAGAATTTCGCCTGATGCACCGTCGCCGGATCGACGACCGGGCCGAGCACGTCGATGGCGCCCTGATGGACGAGCGCGGTGACGCCGCCGATCTCGTCCATCTTCAGGCTGTTGTCGGCAATCGCCTTGAGCAGCGCGTCGGCGGCCGGATGGGTGTGACGGCAGGAGGCGTGGAACTTGAACGAGGTCTCGGCCAGCGCCCAGCGCGTGCCGAGGCCGTCGGTGAGGCGGGCCGGATCGGCATCGCTCGACATGCCGGCGGCGAGGCCCTGCTTTCCTTCGAGGATCCGCTTGGCGCCGGTGAAGCCGTCGCGTGCGAGATATGCGGCGGTGAGCCCGTTGGCAGCCGCCTTGCCGGTGTGGAGCGGCTTGGAGTCGGCTGCGTCGCGCAGGAATTCCCACAGCCCCGCCGCCTGCGTTCCGGCCGAGCCGAAGGCATGGCGCATGGTATCGGGCGACAGGCCGAGCAGCCGGCCGGCGGCAGCCGCGGCCGCGAGCGTGCCGGCGGTGCCGGTGGTGTGGAAGACGCGATAGTGCGAGCGCCCCAGGAACTCGCCCACGCGGATGCCGACCTCGTAACCGGCGGTCACGGCGGCGATGAAATCCTGGCCCGCCGCCCGGTTCGCTTGCGCGATTGCCAGGGCGGCGGGAAAGACGACGGCGGCCGGGTGGAAGACCGACCCGTTGTGCACGTCGTCCTGCTCGGCGATGTGGGAGGATGCGCCGTTGACGAGGGCCGCGAAGAGCGGCGAGGAGGAACTGCGGTCGATCAGTATTTCGCTCGGTCCGCTTTCCGGACCCATCGCGCGGGCGAAGCCGGCGATCGTCTCGACCGGGCGCGTGCCGCGTCCGGCAAGCGCGGAGCCGACCCAGTCGACGAAGAAATCGACGGCCCGCTCGACCACGGGAGCGGGAATATCCTCGAAGCGGAGCCCGGCGGCGAAAGCAGCGAGCGTCGCGCTCGCCGATTGCGGCTTGCTGTCGTCCTTCATTCCCGGTTCCTCCGTGATCCGATCGGGCCGTGGCGAAACGAGCGATCGGAGCCAGGTGCATCGTGCATGTAGCGCCACGGGCTGCAATTCGTTATTCGCAAAGCCAGCATTCAGCGGCGGCGAACAACGCCGCCGCGAAGGGAGCCCGATGGCCAGCCTGCGTTACGACCTCGTCGACCTGCGCCTCTTCGTCGCCATCGCGGAGGCCGCCAATTTGACCCGCGGGGCGGAGCGCGTGCATCTGTCCGTCGGCGCGGCGTCGGCGCGCATGAAGAACCTCGAGGAGGCGCTCGGCGCGCCGCTCTTCATCCGCCGCAGCCAGGGCGTCTCGCTGACGCCGGCAGGCGAATCGCTGCTCGTCCATGCGCGGCGCGTGTTCCGCGACCTGGAGCGGCTGCATGGCGACCTGCAGGCTTTCTCGCGCGGGCTCAAGGGCCGCATCCGCATCTTCGCCAACACGACCGCGATCACCGAGATCCTGCCGGCCGCACTGGGCTCGTTCCTCGCCTCGCATCCGCAGGTCGACATCGATCTGGAAGAGCGGCTGAGCCCGGAGATCGCGCGCGCGGTCGCAGACGGCACGGTCGACATCGGCATCCTCGCCGGCAATATCCGCACCGACGGGCTGGAGGTGATCCCGTACGCCAAGGACAATCTGGTGCTGGCGGTCCAGGCCGGCCATCCGCTCGCGGAACGCGAGGCGATCGATTTCGCCGAGGCGATCGGCTCCGGCTTCGTCACGCTGCACGAGGGCAGCGCCATCCACGGCTTCATGGAGAACATACTGGTCGGCATGGGCGCGAGCTTCGACGTACGCATCAAGGTCTCCGGCTTCGAATCGCTCTGCCGCATGGTCGAGGCGGGGGTCGGGATCGGCATCCTGCCCGATTCGGTCGCCGAGCGGCTGCGCCGGAGCCACGATATCGGCGTCGTGCGGCTCTCCAATCCCTGGGCCGTGCGCGAGCTCAAGATCTGCGTCCAGCGTCTCGACGACCTGCCGTCCTTCGGCCGCGCCCTGGTCGATCACCTGGTCGCGAGCGCCGCCGAATAGCGGTCTCTATGCCGGGCCGCGGCTGCAGTTCATCCCCCATCATCGCCGGGGCGGATGATGTGGGGCCGCGTCCTTCAGATGCCGGCGCGGTCCGGCGCCATGGCGGCACAATCAACCCCAGATCCCGGTTGCGGCGTATCGCCCAGGACGAGTGCCGCCGCAACGAGCGATAGGGCCGGCGACGTCTGGATCCCATAGCCGCCTTGCCCGGCAAGCCAGAAGAAGCCTTCGCCGGTGGCATCGAAACCGACGACCGGGCTTTTGTCCGATGCGAAGGTGCGAAGTCCTGCCCAACTCGTTTCCAGACGGGTGACCTCTTCGCGCACTGCCTGCTGGTAGCGGTCGATGCCTTCGGCAAGCACCATGTCGTCGATGAAGGCGTCATGCGGCTCGACAGGCGTCTCGTCGGCAGGCGACACGAGCAGGCGGCCGCCGTCCGGCTTGAAATACCAGCGGTCGCCCGAACTGGCGACCAGCGGCCAGGCGCGGCAATCGTAACCGGGCGGGCAGGGAATGACGGCCATGGACCGTCGCTTCGGCACGAGGCCGGCAGGCGGAACGCCGCAGGCGCTCGCGACGGCGTCCGCCCAGGCGCCGGCCGCGTTCACGATCGTGCCGGCTTCCATAATGCCCGCCGTCGTCTCGACCCGCCAACGGTCGCCGATCCGGCGCGCCTGACGCAAGGCCGTATCGGTCATCAACCGGGCGCCCGCCTTTCGCGCCTTCCTGAGCCAGCCCTGATGGAGCGCGTTGACGTCGATATCGCTTGCATCGTGCTCGTAGGCTGCGGCCGCGATCCTTTCAGCTCTGAGCAGCGGCACCCTGGCGGCCGCCTCGTGCGCCGAAGCCGGAACCAGCCCTTCGGACTGGCCAAGCAGATCCTCGTGGTCGGCCAGATCCGGTTCCTCGGCCACGAACAGGATTCCACGTTGCGACAGCAAGGGTTCGGGGAAGAATTCCGGCTCCGGGGCGTCGAAAAGAGGCCGGCTGGCGGCGCTGAGCGCACGGATGACCGCGTTGCCGTAATTCTGAATGAAGATCGCGGCGGAACGTCCTGTCGAATGGTAGCCCGGCCGCGCCTCCTGCTCCAGCAGCACTACGTTACGCCGCCCGGCAATCGTTGCAGCGAGCCCGGCACCGGCAATGCCGGCGCCAACGATCAGAATGTCGGTCGAAACCATGCGAACCCGCGATCCTACAGCCCGGCCGCGCCGCGAAACCCGGACAGGAAGGCCGTCAGGTTGTCGCCCAGCGCATCGCAAAGATAGCCGCCTTCCTGCACGATGACAGGGGTCGCGAGACCGGCGCAGCGTTCTCCGATGCGGCGGAAGCCGTCGGTCGATACCGCCAGCCCGCCGAATGGGTCGCCTTCGAAGGCGTCGAGCCCGAGCGCGACGACGACCGCGCCGGGCGCGAAGGCTGCGATCCGGGCGAGCGCCGCATCGAGTGCGGCAAGGAAGGCGTCGTCGCGTGATCCTCGCGGCAGCGGCAGATTGAGATTGTAGCCGAGGCCCGGACCTTCGCCGCGCTCGGAGGCATGGCCCCAGAAGAACGGATAGAACCGCACCGGATCGGCATGGATCGAGACCGTCAGCACGTCGGCGCGCGCATAGAAGATGCCTTGCGTGCCGTTGCCGTGGTGAAGGTCGATATCGAGGATGGCGACGCGCCGGTGGTGCTGCCGCAGCATCTGCGCGGCAATGGCCGAATTGTTGAGGAAGCAGAAGCCGCCGGCAAGGTCGGCGAAGGCGTGATGGCCGGGCGGACGGCTCAGCGCATAGACTGCGCGCTCCCCTTCGCGCACCATCAACGCTGCCTGCGCGGCCGTCTGCGCGCTCCAGTAGACCGATCGCCAGGTCTCGGCCGAAATCGGACAGGCCGTGTCGGCCATGTGATAGCCGGCCTGGCCGACGGCCGAAGCCGGATAGGACAGGTCGCGCCGGTCGGGATGGATGTTGGGCACCACCTCGGCGGACGCGTCGGGGATGCGCTGCCAGCGCTCGTAGATCCCTTGCAGGAAGCTCAGATATTCGGGCGAATGCACCGCCGCGATGGGATCCAGGCCGTGGTCGTGCGGCTCGATCCCTTCCAGCCCCGCCTTGCGCGCGCCGGCAAGCAGCCGATCGACCCGCTCGGGCACTTCCGGGTTGGGCTGCGGCGCGCCCGAAGACAGGAAGTGCCTGGGATCGTGCCGGCGCTGGGCCTCGTGGAATACGAACTTCATCGTGGGTTCACCTGATGGAGAAGAATTGAAGGATCAGAACGCGACCCGGTCGCCGCCCTTGAGATCGAGCATGGCGCGCGCTTCGTCGGGCCGCGCGACGGCAAAGCCCATATCCTCGAGGATGCGGCGGATGCGCGCGACCTGATGCGCATTGTCCGGCGCAAGGTCGCGCCCGGCGCCGTCGGTCAGGCTGTCCTCCAGCCCGACGCGGACATTGCCGCCCATGACCGCACCCATCGTGCCGAGCCGCATCTGGTGACGGCCGGCGGCGAGCACGGAAAAGCGGTAGCTGTCGCCGAGCAGCCGATCGGCCGCGGCTTTCAGGAAGATCAGGCTTTCGGGGCTGGCGTCGATGCCGCCGAGAATGCCGAGGACGAACTGGATGAACACGGGCGGCCGGATCAGGCCCTGTTTCAGATAGTAGGCGACGGTCTGGACGTGCCCGGCATCGTAGCATTCGAACTCGAAGCGCGTTCCGCAACCTTCGCCGAGCTCGGTCAGGATATGCTCGATGTCGGCGAAGGTGTTCTTGAAGACGACGTCGCGGGTGGCTTCGAGAAAGCCCTTCTCCCACCCGTGCTTCCAGGTCTCGTGCTTCCTTGCCAGCGGGAAGATGCCGAAATTCATCGAGCCCATGTTGAGCGAGCACATTTCCGGCTGGGCCGCCAGCGCCGGCGCGAGGCGCTCGGCAAGGCTCATCTGCGAGGAGCCGCCGGTGGAGATGTTGACCACGGCGTCCGACTGCTGGCGGATGCGCGGCAGGAAGGCCATGAAGTCGTCCACCCTCGCGCTGGGCCTGCCCGTCAGCGGGTCGCGGGCGTGCAGATGCAGCACCGAAGCGCCGGCCTCTGCGGCGCCGAGCGCCTGTTCGACCATTTCGTCGGCGCTGACCGGCAGGTGCGGGCTCATCGTCGGCGTATGGATCGAGCCGGTGAGCGCGCAGGTGAGGATGATGCTGTCGGACATGGTCAGCGGTTTCCGCGCGGCAGGCCGAAACGGTCGGCGAAGGCGTCGAGGCTGTCGACCAGCACCTCCATGATCTCGCCGATCTGCTCCCTGCTCACGATCAACGGCGGACAGACCATGAAATGGTCGCCTTCGAGCCCGCCGCGCGTGCGCCGCGAGTAGATGATGAGGCCGCGCGAATAGGCTTCCTCGACCAGATGGATATGGGCGTCGAGCTCGCTCGGCAGCGGCGCCATCGTCTCGGCGTCGGAGACCAGCTCGAAGGCGAGCAGAAGCCCCTTGCCGCGCACGTCGCCGATGAAGGGATAGCGCGCCTTCAGCCCGGCAAGCTCGCCTTTCAGAACCTCGCCCATCTCATGCGCATTGCCGCTGAGCTCAAGCCGGTCGATCTCCTCCAGCACCGCGAGGCCCGCCGCGCAGGCAAGCGGATTGCCGGCATAGGTGTAGCCGTGGATGAAGCCGCCTGCCGCCAGAACCGGCTCGACGATGCGGCGATGGGCGACCATCGCGCCGAGCGGCGCATAGCCGGCGGCGAACCCCTTGGACAATGCGAGGATGTCGGGCTGGAGGTTCCAGTGCTCGGCGGCCAGGAAGGCGCCGGTGCGCCCCGCTCCCGTCATCACCTCGTCGAGGATCAGCAGGATGCCGTATTCGCGGCAGATTTCCGCGATACGGGCATAGTAGCCGTCCGGCGCCACCAGCGCGCCGGTCGCCGCGCCCCCGACCGGCTCCATGATGAAGCCGAGCACGCTTTCCGGCCCCTGCCGCTCGATCTCCTCGCGCAGCATCTCCGCATATCGAAGGCCGCGCTGCTCCATCGTCAGCTCGTCGCGGTCGAGATAGGCGGTCGGCGCCGGCACCTTCGGCATCTGGCGCAGCATCGGCTCGAACGGCCGGCTCATCAGCTCCATGCCGGTCAGCGCCAGTGCCCCCAGCGTCGAGCCGTGATAGGAGGGGTAACGCGAGATGATCTTCCAGCGATCCGGCTCGCCGACCGCGAGCGCGTACTGACGCGCGAGCTTGATCGCGCTTTCGACGGCTTCAGACCCGCCGGAAACGAAGAACACGCGGTCGAGCCCTTCCGGCATCTTCGACGCGGTCAAACGGGCGAGTCGCTCGGCCGGCTCGTTCTCGAAATGCAGGCGGTAGGCGAAGGTCGCCTTGTCCATCTGTGCGCGCATGGCAGCGAGCACGCGCTCGTTGCCGTGGCCGATATTGGCCACCATCGCGCCGCTGGAGCCATCGATGTAGCGGCGCCCGTCGGCGTCCCAGATATAGATGCCCCGCGCCTCGGCGACGAGCGGCCGGCGCTGACGCGACTGGTAGAACAGGTTGGAGGGCGCGGGCGTGTCGTGGACATTCATGATTGCGCTTCCGCGGGGACAAGCGCGCAATGGCTGCCGCGCACGACCGCCTGCACCTTTTCGCCGAGCCTGTGCGGACGCTCGCCGATCGGGTTGAGGGCCTGCATGCTGCGGCCGTTCACGGTGACGAAATAGCGCGCGGCCTGGCCCTGATAGTCGACCGCAGTTACCTCTCCCGGCAGCACCAGCGCGTCTTCCGCCGCCTGTCCGCCACCGGCAAGGTCGAGGCGTTCGGCGCGCAGGACGACCAGCGCCTCGGCGCCGGGCTGCATGCCGCCGCTGCGCGCGGCGGGAATGCGCATCGGCCCGAGCCCTTCCACCTCCACGTCGACCGCCTTGCCGTGCCAGGCGCCGACCTTGCAGGGGAGCAGGTTGGAATTGCCGAGGAACCGCGCCACGAAGGCCGAGGCCGGCGCGGTGTAGACGTCTTCCGGCGCGCCGATCTGCTCGACATGGCCCGCGCTCATGACGACGATGCGATCGGACATGGCCAGCGCCTCGGCCTGATCGTGGGTGACGAAGATCGTTGTGATGCCGAGCTGCGACTGGATGCGCTTGAGCTCGACGCGCATGTCCTCGCGCAGATTGGCATCGAGCGCCGACAGCGGCTCGTCGAGAAGCAGCACGTCCGGCTCGACCACGATGGCGCGGGCGAGCGCGATGCGCTGCTGCTGGCCGCCCGAAAGCTGGCGCGGATGGCGCTCGCCGACATCGGGCAGTTGCACGAGGTCGAGCGCCTTCTTCACGCGATCGGCGATCTCGTGGCGGGCGACGTTGCGGTATTTGAGGCCGAAGGCGACATTGTCGAAGATCGTCTTGTGCGGGAACAGCGCGTAGTTCTGGAAGACGATGCCGAGATTGCGCTTGTGGATCGGCACGCGCGTCACGCTGCGGCCCTTGATCTCGATCTCGCCCTCGCTTGGATCGAGCAGCCCGGCGATCATGCGCAACGTCGTCGTCTTGCCGCAGCCGGAGGGGCCCAGAAGCGTGATGAAGCTGCCCTCCTCGACGTCGAGGTCGAAGCGGTGGACGGCGGTCACGTTGCCGAACCGCTTGACGATGCCCTTGAGGGAAACTGCGCTGCCTTGACTGGTCACGTCGAACCTCGTTGTCCCGTTCGGATGCCGCGGGGCGCAAGCGTGCCCCGCGGCATTCATTCTCCGGTCAGTAGCCGCGTTCGACGCGCGAATACTGCTTGGACCATTCCTCCTCATGGCCGTTCCAGTAGTCGGCATTGAAGAAGTTGAGGCCCGACAGCGTGCCGCTCGGGTCGAAGGCGGGCAGCGCCTTGACCTTCTCGGTCAGCTCGACCTTCTGCGGGTCGAGCGAGGGCGGATAGTTCTGGCCTTCGGCGACGGCGATCGCCACTTCCGGTTCGAGCATGAAATTGACCAGCTCCTCGCAGGCTTCCATCGGGCTGCCCTTGATGATGAAGATGCATTCCTGCCAGCCGAGGCCGCCGGGCGGATCGTAGTAGCCGAGGTCGTGGCCTTCGTCCTGCAACGCCTTGATGCGTCCCGACCAGCCTTCGGTGACGTAGATCTCCTCTTCGGCCAGCAGGCTCATCAGCTCCGCCCCCGAAGCCCAGTATTTGAGGACGAGGTCGCGATTGGCGCGGATGGCGTCCCACACCGCCTCGATGTCCTCGATCCCGTTGGGGTCCTGGTCGGTCTGGAGCGCGCCGTACCAGATGCGGGTCTTCCAGTCGCTCCAGCCGCCGATCTTGCCCTTGTGCGCCTCGTCGATCATGATCTTGGCGCCCTTCTCCTTCACTTCGTCGTCGGAGATGAACTTGCGGTTGTAGGCGATGCTGGTGGTGCCGTAATTGTAGGGTACGGCCGAGAGCTTGCCGCCGGTGATGTCGCGGAACACCTGTTGAAGCGCGGGGATGACGTTGCCGAGATTGGGGATGTTGTCCTCGTTGATTTCCGAGGTCAGCTCCAGCGAATGATAGCGCGCATAGTCGAACACGCCCGACAGATGGGCCAGGTTGAACTCGCCGTCCTGGCTGGCGCGCACGCGGGCGAGATACTCGTCAGCGCCGCCGA
Source organism: uncultured Chelativorans sp. (assembly GCA_964475605.1). Lineage (GTDB taxonomy): Bacteria > Pseudomonadota > Alphaproteobacteria > Rhizobiales > Rhizobiaceae > CAYYZC01. The sequence goes on along the minus strand of CAYYZC010000002.1, from coordinate 5,463 downwards.
ACGTGCCGTCGACGACGGTGATCCCGGTCTTTTCCGTGTAGGGGTTGAAGGCATGCTCGCGGAAGGCTTCCGAGACGATGCCGCCCCAGCCGTCGAAGCGGACCTGGTCGGGATTGGCCGCGCGGGCATATTTCGCGAACGGGCCGCCCATCACGCCATAGGCGGCGGCTGAGGCGCCGACCAGCCCGAGGAAGTTGCGCCGGCTCACATCGCCATGGCGATAGCGGTCCAGCAGTCGTTCGTAGCGTTTCGTATTGTCCATCAGATTGCTCCCATCGGTTGCCTGCGCCCGCCGTTTCCCTTGGAGCCGCGGGCGATGCTCCTGTGTTATCTGCGCCGTGCCGCCATCCAGCGGGCCACCGCCATCCCGAAAACCGGCAGCGCCACGGTCATGACGATCATCACCGTGCCGAGCGCGTTGATTTCGGGCGAGATCGAGTTGCGAAGCATGGCGAAGATCTGCGTCGGCACCGTCTCGACGCCGCCCGGTTTCCAGAACATCGTCCCGGTGATGTCGTCGAACGAGATGGTGAAGGCGAAGATCATGCCGGCGAAGACGGCCGGCATCAGCAGCGGCAGCGTCACGGCGAAGAATGTCTGCACCGGGCCTGCGCCGAGGCTGAGCGCGGCCTCCTCATATTCGCGCCTGATCGCCACCAGCCGCGCCTGCACCACCAGGAGCACGAAGGGCAGCGTGAAGATGACGTGGCCGAGCAGAAGCAGCGCGAAGCTGCGCGGCAGGCTGAGCCAGCGCAGGAAGAGCAGCAGCGCCACCGCGAGCACCACCTCGGGGATCAGGATCGGGGCGATCAGCAGCGTGGTGATCGCGTTCTTGCCGCGGAACCGGTAGCGCACCAGCGCCAGCGCGGCGAGAACGCCAAGCACCGTCGAGATGACGGCCGTCAGGGCGCCCAGCAACAGCGATATGCGGAAGGCGCGGACGATGGCGTCGTTGTTCCAGAGTTCGACGAACCAGCGCAGGCTCAACCCTTCCAGGGGGAAGGAGCCGAACTGGCTGGAATTGAACGACAGCAGGACCACCACGGCGACGGGAAGGAACATGAACAGGTAGACGGCGATGGTGTAGAGCCTGATGAAGAACCAGCCGGACATCGCGCTACCCGAACGACTTGGCGATCTGGCCGATCCCGACCAGGCGGTTGTAGACGGCGACGATCGAACCCAGCACCAGCAGCAGGACGATGGAAAGTGCGGAGCCCAGAGGCCAGTTGAGCTGGGTGATGATCGCCTCGAAGACGAGGTTGGCGAACATGGCGTCGCGCGGCCCGCCCAGCACCAGCGGCGTGATGTAGGTGCCGGCGGCCAGCACGAAGCACAGCAGGCCGCCGGCGGCCAGGCCGGGCAGCGACAGCGGCAGCGTCACCTCGCGGAACGTCTGAAGGCCGGTCGCGCCGAGCGAGCGCGAGGCGTCGGCCAGGTTGGGGTCGATCGCGTCGAGGCTGACATAGACGTTGAGCACCATGAACGGCAGCAGGAAATGCACCAGCCCGAGGATCACGGTGGCCTCGTTGTAGAGCATCTGCACCGGCTGCGAGACGATGCCGAGCGCCATCAGTATCTGGTTGAGCGCGCCGCTGACCCCGAGGATGTTGATCCACGACATGGTGCGGATGATGTAGCTGATCCAGAAAGGCAGGATCAGCAGCAGCAGGAGCAGCGTCTTGTGGCGCGTCTTCGACACGGCGATGAAATAGGCCGGCACGTAGCCGAGCACGGCGCATAGCACGGTCGTGACGGCGGCGATGCGCAGCGTCGACAAGAGGATGCCCCGATAGAAGGCATCGCTCAGCACCTCGCGCCAGTTGTCGAGATAGAAGCCGGGAATCTCCGCGCCGACCGATGAGCGCAGCCAGAACGAATAGACGAGGACGAAAAACACCGGCACGACGAGCAGGAAGGCGACCGCCGCAAGTGCTGGCGACAGCAATATCCAGGGGCGTGCCGAGCCGGCTTGGTCTCCCATTGTCTCCGATCCGTTCTGGCTGGCCGGTTGGTGCCGGCTCTTTCCTCTGGAGCAACGGCCATTTGACTCGGAACCCGATCATTCTTCAAATACATAACAACAATGTTTGATATAGTTTGAGGGAATGCCTGCCATGAGAGACCGTCTCGCCACCCCGCCCTCCGCATCGGGGCGCATGGTCTGGAACCTCGACTGGAACCTGATCCGCACCTTCCTGGTGATCGTCGAACAGGGCGGCATCACCGCCGCCGCCAACGCGCTGCGCCTCAAGCAGCCGACTGTCTCGAACGCGCTTCGCCGGCTCGAGGGGCACCTGTCGAAGCGGCTGATCCTGCGTGGACCCGCCCGTTTCGAGGTGACCCCCGCCGGTCTCCTCCTCTATGACGAGGCGATCGAGATCTTCGGCAGCATCTCGCGGCTCGGCACGCTGATCCGCGACATGGACGAGGAGGTCTCCGGCCATGTGACGCTCGCCATGGCCAGCCACGTGGTCTCTCCGGTGCTGGACGAGGTGTTGTCGCAGTTCCACCAGCGGCATCGCCTCGCCACCCTCTCCATCGACGTGATCACCAGCCAGGATGCGATCCAGGCCGTACGCCAGCGCCAGGCGAGCCTCGCCATCTGCCTCGTCCACGAGAAGCAGCCGCATCTCGACTATCTGCGCCTGTTCCGGGAGTATTTCGGTTTCTACTGCGGACCGCGCCACCGGCTCTTCGGGCGCGCGGGATTGTCGCTTTCCGACCTGCGCGGCGAAACCTCGGTCTCCTTCAAGACCGACCGGCTCACCGACGCGTTGCGGCCGGTCGCTCTCGTGCGCGCGCAGGCGGAGCTGGAGGAAAGGATCGTCGGCGTCTCGTCCAATCTGGAGGAGGTGCGGCGCATGATCCTCGCCGGCCTCGGCATCGGCGCCTTGCCGCTGCATGTGGCGCGCAAGGACGAGCAGGCCGGCCTATTGTGGCGCCTGCCGCCCTATGACGATCCGCCAGCGATCGACATTCATATCGTGACCAATCCGCGAAGCCGCCTCAACCGGGCGGAGAAGAACCTGATCGCCATGCTGCGCGAAACCGTGACCCGGGTTCCGTTTCCGGATCGGGACTATCGCTAGGAGGATCCTAGAATCTGAGCGCGGTCGCGTGGGTGGCGAGCGATCCGGATTCGTAATAGAGGGCGCGGGTCTTTCGTCCGCGTTCGTGATGGGCGGCGACCGGGCGGATCGGCAGCACCGTCTCGTCGTCACCAAGCAGCGCCTCGGCGGCTTTGGTTCCGAATGTGGTGCCGGGTGCGATCCCGCGTCCGGAATAGCCGAAGCAGGCCAGCGCGCCGCGCCCCAGCTTCTGGATGCGCGGGATGTGATCGTTCGTCATCGCGATGCGTCCGTGCCAGGCATAGCTGAGCTGCGTTCCCGAAAGCGACGGAAACAGATGGGCCAGATAGCGCGTGGCCCAGGCGCGGTGCAGGCCGGAAGCGGCATGGCCGAGGCTTCCCACCGCGCCGACGATCAGCCGCCCCATGGCGTCGGTGCGGAAGGACGACATCACCATGGCGGTGTCCCAGCAGCCTTCCTGTTCCGGCAGGATGGCGGCGCGCTTCTCGTCCGGCAGCGGTTCGGTCGCCATCTGGAAATAGTGCACCGGCACGGTCTGCGTGGCGGAGAGGCCCGTGCTGCCGGAATGATAGGCGTTCGTCGCCAGAAGCAGCGCGCCGGCGCGGACCCGGCCCATCGGCGTTCGCACGATCCAGGATTCGCCGGACCGTTCGACGTCGACGGCGGGGCTGTGCTGGTGCAGGGCGGCGCCGGCGGCCGCCGCGGCGCGCGCCAGCCCGCGGCAATAGGCGAGCGGCTGCACCGTGCCCGCGCGGGCATCATGCAGGGCGCCGTGGAAGACGCCGCTGCCCGTGCGCCGCTGCGTTTCGTCGGCCGAAAGAAGGGTGACGGGCGCACCGCGCGCCGTCATCTGCCGATGGCGCTCGCGCAGATCCTTCAGGCCGGCGGCGGAGGCGGCGAGATGCAGCGTGCCGTTGCGAACCGCCTCGCATGCGATGCTATGCTTTTCGATGAGGGTGAACACCAGTTGCGGCCCCTCGGAGAGGATCCGCGTCAGATCTTCGCCGGCTTCCTTTCCCATCGCGGCTTCGATATCGTCGGGCGGCAGCCAGAGACCGGCATTGACCAGCCCGACATTGCGGCCGGAACCGCCATGGCCGATTTCCCGCGCCTCGAGCAGGATGACCTTCGCGCCCAGTTCGGCGGCCCGCAGGGCGGCCGAACCGCCGGTGAAGCCGCCGCCGATGACGACCAGGTCCGCCGACCGTTCGCCGTCGAGCGGCGGGGCGGCGACTTGTTCGCGGCAGGTGGCGCGCCAGAGGTTTCCCACATCCTCAGATGTCAAAGCGCACCCCTTGCGCCAGCGGGAGCCGGTCGGAGTAGTTGATCGTGTTGGTGGCACGGCGCATGTAGGACCTCCATGCGTCCGAGCCGCTTTCGCGGCCGCCGCCGGTTTCCTTTTCGCCACCGAACGCGCCGCCGATCTCGGCGCCGGACGGCCCGATATTGACGTTGATGATGCCACAATCGGCGCCGGCGGCGGAAACGAATTTCTCCGCCTCGCGCAGGTTCAGCGTGAAGATGCACGCCGACAGCCCCTGGGGCACGTCGTTCTGCAGCTCGATGGCCTCTTCCAGCCTGTCGTAGCCGACCACGTAGAGGATCGGCGCGAAGGTCTCCTCACGCACGACGTCGGTCTGCCTCGGCATCTCCACCACGGCCGGCGCGACATAGGCGCCGCCCTCCGGCACCCCGTCATGCACGGGCTGCCCGCCATGGACGCGGCCGCCATCGGCGCGGGCGCGTTCCAGCGCGGCCTGCATGCGCTCGCGCGCGGCCGGGTCGATCAGCGGGCCGACGAGCGTGCCGTCCTTGCGCGGATCGCCGACGGGGAGGCCGGAATAGACTTTCACCAGACGCTCCAGCAGCTCCTCGCGGATGCTTTCATGCACGATCAGCCGGCGCAGTGAGGTGCAGCGCTGACCGGCGGTGCCGACCGCCGAGAAGACGACGGCGCGCACCACCATGTCGAGGTCGGCCGAGGGCGCCACGATCATGGCGTTGTTGCCGCCGAGCTCCAGTATGGACCGGCCGAAGCGCTCCGCCACTTTCGGCCCTACGATCCGTCCCATGCGGGTCGAGCCCGTCGCCGAGACCACCGCCATGTCGCGCGAGGCCACCAACGCCTCGCCGATTTCGGGGCCGCCGAGCACGAGCTGGACCAGCCCTTCCGGCGCGTCGGAGCCGAAACGCTTCAGCGCCCGATCGAGGATCTTCATGCATGCCAATGCGGTCAGCGGCGTCTTCTCCGACGGCTTCCAGATCACCGGATCGCCGCAGACGAGCGCGAGCGCGGCATTCCACGACCAGACGGCCACCGGAAAGTTGAACGCCGTGATGACGGCGGTCGGGCCGAGCGGGTGCCAGGTCT
>CAYYZC010000001.1:87520-91448 GCA_964475605.1 uncultured Chelativorans sp. | reverse complement strand
GGCTTCAGTCCCCGCTCGATCTCCTCGCGCCGGGGTTCGAGGAACGGCGGCAGGGCGAGGCGCTCGCCCATCGTCTCGGCGGGTTCGTCCGCCGCAAAGCCCGGCCCGTCGGTCGCGATCTCGAACAGGATGCCGTTGGGCTCCCTGAAATAGAGGCTGCGGAAGTAGAAGCGGTCGACAGGGCCGCTCTGGGGCAGCCGGAGCTCCCTGAGGTGCTCGGTCCAGGACTCGTAGTCGGCATCCGGAATGCGGAACGCGACATGGTGCACGCCGCCCGCGCCCTGCTGGGCGGCGGACAGGTTCGGCTCGACGGTGACATGGAGCTCGGCGGCAGGTCCGCCCTTGCCCATCTCGTAGACATAGGTCCGTGTCGCATCGTCGCCGGAGGCGGCATAGTCGCCGATCCGCCTCATATTGAGCGCGCGGGTGAGGACGAGATCGGTGGCCTCATGGTCGGGCACGCTGATCGTGATCGGACCGAGGCCGCGGATCTGGTGTTCCGGGGGGATCGGGCTTCGCGACCAGGGATGGGCGTCGCCCTGGCCGCCGTCATCGACCAGGCTGAGCCTCTGTCCCTCGAAGTCCTCGAAATCGAGCGTCGGGCGGCCGTTGCGCTCGGTGATGTCGCCATGCGTAACGCCTTCCTCGTCGAGGCGGTTCTTCCACCATCGCAGGCTCTCTTCACCGGCGACGCGGAACCCCGTCCGCGTGATGCTGCGCGTGCCGCGGCGCTCGCGTTCCACCGGCCATTCGAAGAAGGTCATGTCCGTTCCGGGGCTGCCCTCGCCGTCGGCGTAGAACAGGTGGTAGGCGCTGGTGTCGTCCTGGTTCACCGTCTTCTTGACCAGACGCAGGCCGAGGGTCTGCGTGTAGAAGCGGAGGTTGCGCGGCGCGTCGGCCGTCACGGCGGTGAGATGATGAATGCCGGAAAGTTCCATGGACGTGTCCTCTTCTTGATCGATGGACGCCAGGCCGGCGTGCCTGACTGTTTCAACCCGTCGGGTGCCGGGCTGCCTTGCCGCGGTCCCGCAGGTCCTTGACGGCGACACCGAGTGCCAGGAGCAACACGACGGCGATCAGGCCGAAGCCGACGATCACCGCCGTCGACCACGACGATACCGAAAGAGAGGCAAAGACCGCCCCCGTGATCATCGCAATGCCGACCGAGGTCCCGATCCGCTGGCCGGACTGCATGATGGCGCCCGAACTCCCGGCATAGGCCAGCGGCACGTCCGCCAGCGTCAGCGTCTGGTTCGGGCTGATGACGGATCCCTGCGCCAGCCCTACGAATGACAGCGACAGCAGGAGCCACCATAGGCTGAAATGGCCCTGGTCGTGCAGCAGGACCACGACGATGCTCGATCCGAGGCCGAGCATGCCCAGGATCAGCCCGGCAATGACGATCTTGCGGCCATATCGCACCACCCGTTTCCCGGCCCAATGTGCAGCATACGCCGAAAGCAGGGCCGCCGGAATGCCGAAGAGGCCGGATTCGAGCGCCGTCATGCCGTTGCCTTCCTGCGCGTATAGCGCAACCAGCACCCAGACGCTGGTCATGCCGAGGAAGTACAGCGACATGATGATGGTGCCGTTGGTAAAGCTGCTGGTGGCGAAGATGTTCAGATCGACCATGGGGCTGCGGCCCATGCGCGCGTAACGCCGCTCCCACTTCACCCAGACATAGATCAGGAGGATGCCGAGCGGAAACAGCAGCCAGGTGAGCGGCGATGTGTGGGATTCGACGAACGGGAACAGGATGGCGAGCACCGCCAGGCCCAGCAGCCCGGAGCCGATCGGGTCCAGCGAAGGCAGACGGGGCCTTGCGTCGCCGGATCCACCGGGCGTCAGCTTCGGCAATCTGATCAACGGCTTGGGAAACCAGAGCAGTCCGAGGGCGATGGCGACCAGGCCGATCGGAGCATTCACCAGGAATGTGAGCCGCCAGCCGAGCTCGAAGCCGCCGAACTCGATCAGGAGGCCGCCAAGGACGGGACCGACGGCAACCGAGACGCCGACCGTGCTTCCGAGATAACCGAAGGCGCGCCCCCGCTCGGCGCCGCGGAAATACTGTTGGATCATGCCGATCCCTTGCGGGTTCAGCAGCCCAGAGCCGACGCCTTGCACGAACCGCGCCACATTGAGCCACATGGCATCGGGGGCGAGGCCCGCCGCCACCGACGATGCCGTGAAAATGCCGACGCCGACGATGAAGATGCCGCCGCGGCCCATGACGTCTCCGGCGCGGCCGGCGGCCACCAGGACGACGCCGAATGTCAGCGCATAGCCCGACAGCACCCATTGCAGATCGGACTGGGAAGCGCCCAGGCTGTGTTGAATGGACGGCAGGGCCACGTTGATGATGCTCACGCCGACCAGCGACATGAAGATGACCGTGAGCAACACGGCCAGTATGCGCCATCTTATCGGGTCGGACGTCATGTCGGGCATCGGCTGTCCTGAAACAGTCCGGGCACTCGTCGCGCCGGGACGATCAAATCAACGCATCGGGGCGGGGAGGGGCAAAAACAGATCAACACCTGCGCGCAGGCATCTCCGATAATAGCTGTTGCGGCGGAAACTTCGAGAGCAATCAAATGCCCCTTATAGCGGGCGCGTGTCCTTCACGTAATGCTCGAAGAAGTCCGAGAAGGTGGCGACGCGCAGCGGAAGCTGGGCATAGGGCGGGTAGTAGAGCGTCAGCCAGATCTCGGGCGCGGACCAGTCCGGCAGGACTTCCACCAGCCGTCCCGACCGCAGGTCGTCCTCGACGATGAAGCGCGGCAGGAGCGCGATTCCTTCCCCGTTCATGACGAGGCGCGCGAGGAAATCGCCATTGTTGGCGCTGAAGCCGCCTTGCGCCCTGTGGCTTCGCCGGCTCGCGCCTTTCGACAGGTCCCAGGTCTCGATCTCCGTGTCCTGGCCGTAGCTCAGGCACGAATGGCCGGACAGGTCTTCGGGCTTCTCCGGCGCTCCGCGCCGCGTGAGATAGGCGGCCGAGGCGACGAGCATCCGGGGCACCTTGCAGATCTTGCGCCAGATGGTCGACTTGTCGGAGGGCGGGCCGGAAATGCGGATGGCGAGGTCGTAGTCGTCCTCGACGATATCGACGAAGCCGTCGGAAAGCGTCAGCGCGACATGGGTCCGGGGATAGAGCGTGGCGAATTGCGACAACACCGCCGGCAGCACCTTCAGGCCCAGGGACATCGGGGCGCTGACGCGGATCCGGCCGGAGGTGATGCCCTGCGCTTCCGTCGTCTCGGAAGCGGCCTCGGCGATCCCCTCGATCAGCGGAGCCACGCGCGCCGCATAGACGGCGCCCGCCGAGGTGAGGGAGACCTGGCGGGTCGTGCGCAGGAGAAGCTGCACGCCGAGCCTGTCCTCGAGCGTGGCCACCGCGCGCGTCACGGATGCCGGCGTCATGGCGAGCTGGCGTGCGGCCGCAGCGAAGCTCCGCTGCTTTGCCACGGCCAGGAACACGCGAAGGGTTTCGAGCTCTCCCATCCGGGCTCCTCACTATTGCTTCATCTGCAACAATCTATGGCAGATTATGTCTATTCTTTTCCTGCCTGGCAAACCCTACCTTCCCGGTGTTCGAACGCTCCGATGCGAGGAGAATCCAGACATGATCGACCAGATACAGGGATTGCACCACGTCACCTCGATGGCGGCGGATGCCCAGCAGAACAACGACTTCTTCACCAAGGTGCTCGGCCTGCGCCGGGTCAAGAAGACCGTCAATTTCGACGCGCCCGACATCTATCACCTCTATTATGGCGACGAGGTCGGGGCGGCCGGCACGATCATGACCTATTTTCCTTTCCCTCACATCGTGAAGGGAAGGCGGGGTGCGGGCGAGGCTTCCGAGACCGTGTTCGCGGTGCCGCGCGGCACGCTCGGCTACTGGAAGGAGCGCTTCGCCGCCCAGGGC
>CAYYZC010000001.1:57598-87420 GCA_964475605.1 uncultured Chelativorans sp. | reverse complement strand
TGACCCGGCTCGCCATGCCGGGCGGCAACGGCGCCGACTTCATCGACCTCGAAGTGCTGCCCGGCGCGGCTCCGGCCCGTCAGGGCGCCGGCTCGGTCCACCACGTCGCCTTCGCGGTGAAGGACCGCAAGGACCAGCTCGAGGTGCGCAAGGCGCTGATCGATACGGGCTACAACGTCACGCCGGTGATCGACCGCGACTATTTCTGGGCGATCTATTTCCGCACCCCCGGCGGCGTGCTCTTCGAGGTGGCGACCAACGAGCCCGGTTTCGACGTCGACGAGGACACTGCGCATCTTGGCAGCGAGCTCAGGATTCCGGCCCGGCATGCGCATCTGCGCCCGCGGATCGAGCAGATCCTGACGCCGATCGCGGACTGAACGACCCCGGTGAACCGCCGGCCGCGTCCGGCGGTTTCGCTCCTTGAAAGGATTCGCACGATGTCGAAAGCGGCCTATCACCATATCGCCAGGCAGCCCGCCGAGGGCGCGCCGCTGGTCTTCACCTTCCACGGCACGGGAGGCGACGAGCAGCAGTTCCCCGGGCTCGTCCGGCAGGTCCTGCCCGAGGCGGGAATCGTCTCGCCACGCGGGGACGTGTCGGAATATGGCGCTGCCCGGTTCTTCCGCCGGACGGGGGAGGGCGTCTACGACATGGATGACCTTGCCGCACGCACGCGGAAGATGGAGGGCTTCATCCGCTCCCACAGGGACTCCCACCCCGGTGTCCCCGTCTACGGGCTGGGCTACTCGAACGGGGCGAACATCCTCGCCTCCGTCGTTTTCGAGGCTCCCGAGCTGTTCGACAAGGTGGTGCTGATGCATCCGCTGATCCCCTGGACGCCGAAGCCCAATGCCGCTCTGAAGTCGATGTCGGTGCTGGTGACGGCGGGGCGGAACGACCCGATCTGCCCCTTGCCGATGACGCAATCGCTCGTTTCCTGGCTCAAGGTGCAGGGAGCCGATGTCGAGCTCGCGCTGCATGGCGGCGGCCACGAGATCCGTCAGGAGGAGCTCGCCGCGCTGGGCGCGTTCTTCCTGCGATGAGGGTCGCCCGTCAGGACTGCCCGCTGAGGCCGTAGAGGATGCCGGCCCCGCAGAGGAAGACGACGAGTATGGCGGCGGAGTCGAACCCCATTCCGAGTATCGTCTGATCCCGGCGCTCGAGCATGCCGAGCAGCAGGATCGCGGTCATGACGATCCCGAGCAGGGCGGCGACGATCTCGAAGCTGCCGACATGGTTGAGGACCGGATCGCCGACATAGACGATATCGGTCAGGAAGATCAGCAGCAGGTTGAAGACGTTGGAGCCGAGGATGTCGCCGACCGCCATTTCGTGGCGCTTGAGGCGGATGGCGGCCGTGATGGTGCTGAGCTCGGGCAGCGAGGTCGACATTCCGACCAGCATGAAGCCGACGAAGCTGGTGCCGAGACCGCTCTGCTCGGCAAACGCGTCGCCTGCCAGCGAAAGCAGAAACCCGGCGACGAAGATGATCGAGGCTACGAACGTCAAGGTGGCGATCAGGCGGGCCAGGCTTTCGGGGGGCTCGTCGCCGGCCCCGGTATCCGCCGCGGTCTCGTCGGGGTCTTCGTCCTCGCCGGAGGCGACCCAGGTCTTGCGCCGCTCGAAGCGGGCCGACAGCCACAACGCGCCGAGGCAGAGCACGAACAGCGCCGTCGACCACAGCCCGACACCGAAGACCAGGTAGTCGCCGGTGGCCATGGCCACGGCGACGATCGCCAGGAGCACGATGCCGAGCGTGCCCTGGAACAGCATCGCCGGCTTGGCGATGAAGGAGGTGAGCGCCTCGCGTCCGGACAGCGGATCGACGGCGGCGAGCAGGAAGAGGTTGATCGATTCGCTGCCCAGGAGATTGTTGACGGCAAGCAAGGGGCTGCCGGTGAAGGCGGCGGTCGAGACGGTGGAGATTTCGGTGAGCGAGACGATGCCCCCGAGCAGCAGCATGCCGGCAAAGCCCTGGCCCATGCCGGTGCGCGTGGCGAGGCGGTCGACGAGGTGCACCATGCGGGTGCCGGCGATCCAGACGACCGCGGCGCTGACCACGAATATCGCGATGGTGACGGAGATCGGCGGGCGGCCGAAATCGAGCAGCTCAGGCAATGGCGCGACCCCGGCCGGCAAGGGAGATGATTGGGCGATTCGATCGTTCCTGCATGGCCGCCTTCGAGTTGGTTCCTGCCACAGACAGATATTGCGTTCCGCACCGGGCTCGACGCGGGCTCGGTGCGGAACAACGGAAATTTGCAGTTAGATAGGGCTTCGGCCCCGCGCGGCTATGGCCGTCCTCTAGATCGGTCGTCGCTGCGGAAGACCCGCGACGGCATCTCGCTCGCCACCAAGCGCGCGCGTTCGAGATGCTGGCGCATGCACGCCTCGGCGGCCTCGGCGTCGCCATCGAGCATGGCCTGCGCGATGGCCCGGTGCTCCGCCAGCGAGGCTGCGATGTTGCCGGCGGTCAGCATCTTGTTCAACTGGAACATCAGGAGCGGAAGCTGGAGCTGGTTGGTGACGACGCCCAGCGTCTCGTTGTCGCTGGCGCGGATGATGGCGTCGTGGAAGCTCTTGTTCTCTCCGATATAGCCGCGATCCGCCGCGCGCTCCTCGGTCCGCCAGATCGCGCCGATGTCGCGTTCGAACTGCGCCCTGACCGCCGGCTCGGCCAGATTGGCCGTCGCCTCGCGGGTGGCGAGGCATTCGAGTGCGATGCGGATCGAGAACAGCTCCAGCATCTCGCGCATCGAAAGCCGGCGCACCATGGCGCCGCGATTGGGCACGATCTCGAGCAGCTTGTCGGCGGCAAGGCGGTGCAGCGCCTCGCGCAGCGGCCCGCGGCTGATGCCGAGTTCGCGCGTCAGGTCGGCTTCGATGAGACGCTGGCCGGGCGCGTAGTGCCCCTGGAAGATGCCTTCGCGCACATGCTGCAGGACGTAGTCGACAGTCGCACCACGCCGCCTGTGTCCGACCAGTCCGCCTGCATCCGCCATGCAATCCCTCCGAATTCGCTGTAGCAGCGCGAGATGTTGTTGACAAGGATTTGTAGTGCAATATTGTCCTGCAATCATGATGTCTTGGGAGGGGATCATGAACCCACGCCGGAATGCGTTCGTAACGGGCGGCGAAGCCGCCGTCGCCATTCGTGAGTTCGCGCGGAGGACCTTGCCATGATGATCGGCAAGGCGGGCGAAGCCGTCTCCGGCATCTGCACCTCCGATGCGGCGAGCATCGAGGTCCATGGCCGCGACCTCTGCAACGAGCTCATGGGCCACAAGAGCTTCACCGACTTCTTCTTCCTGCTGGTCACCGGCAAGGATCCCGACGACGAACAGCGCTTCTTCCTCGACACGCTGCTGATCGCGATCGCCGAGCATGGCCTGACGCCCACCGCGCAGGCTGCCCGCATGACGCTCGCGGCCGCTCCCGACAGCCTCCAGGGCGCGGTCGCCGCAGGCATTCTGGGCTGCGGCACCGTGGTCCTCGGCACCGCTGAATTATGCGGGGTCGTCCTGGTCGAGGGCTGCGCGCGCGTGCAGGAAGGGGGCGATCCCGATCGGGTGGCACGCGATCTCGCCGCCGGGATCCGGGCGCGCGGCGAGAAGATGCCGGGCTTCGGCCATCCGATCCACCATCCCGTCGATCCGCGCGCCGAGCGCATCCTGCAACTGGCCGATGCGCGCGGCGTCGCCGGGCGCCATGTCGACCTGCTGCGCAGGCTGAAGCCGGCGGTCGCCGAAGCCTGGGGCAAGCCGCTGCCGCTCAACGTGTCGGGGCCGATCGCCGCGGTGCTGCTCGACCTCGACTTCCCGGAAGCCATGATCAAGGCGGTTCCGCTGCTCGCCCGGACGGCCGGCATCCTCGGCCATCTCGCCGAGGAGAAGGAGGTGCCGATCGGCTTCCTGATGTCGCATCACGCCGAAAAGGCGATCGCCTACAAGCGCAGAACCTGAACCCGCGGAGCCCGTAGCAGGAATGGCCTATCAGCCCGAGATCGAGATGCGGCCCTGGTCGGAGCAACATGCGCTCGACGAGCCCTTCTATCGCAAGCAGGTCGCCTATCTTTTCGAGCATTCCCGCTTCTTCCGCGACAAGCTGCGCGGGCATGGCTTCGATTCCGTCGCCGATGTCGGAGGGCTGGACGATATCTCAGCCTTGCCCCTGACTGAGAAGGACGAGCTGCGCGCCAGCCGCAGCGAGGCCGACCCGATCGGGACCTATCTGGCCGTGCCGATGGACCGGCTGACGCGGATATTCTCGACCAGCGGCACCACCGGCGTGCCGAGCTATGTGCCGCTGACGGTGAGCGATCTCGACAACTGGGTGACGACGTCGTCGCGCAGCTATTCGGCATCGGGAACGGCGCGGGGAGAGGCGATCGTCTCGACCTACAATGCCGGACCCTTCGTGGCTGGCGCGGCGCTCGAAGCCTTCAACCGGCTCGGCCTCTGCCATATCCCCGTCGGCACCGGCAATACCGAGCGGCTGCTCACGGCCGTCAAGCTGATCAAGCCGACGACGCTCGCCTGCACGCCCTCCTACGCGCTGCACCTGGCAGAGATCGGCCTGGCGCGCGATCTCGACCTGCCGGCCAGCAGCATCAAGCGCATCCTGGTCGCCGGAGAGCCCGGCGGCGGCGAGCCGGCCATGCGCCGCAAGCTCGAGGAAGGGTGGGGCGCCAAGGTCTACGAGGCGATGGGAATGGGCGACATCTCCGTCTCGCTCTGGGGCGAGTGCGAGGAGCAGGCCGGCATGCATTTCAGTGGCCGCGGCTTCGTTCATTTCGAGCTGATCGACCCCGAAAGCGGCGAGCCGGTGCCGATGGTCGACGGCGCGACGGGAGAGCTCGTCCTCAGCCATCTCAGGCATGAGGCCGCGCCGCTGCTGCGCTTTCGCACCCGCGACCATGTCGTGGTGTGGACGGAGCGATGCCGCTGCGGGCGCACCTCGCCGCGGATACGGTGCATCGGGCGCACCGACGACATGATGATCGTGCGCGGCGTCAACGTCTTTCCGTCCGCGGTGCGCGAGGTCGTCAACCGGTTCGCGCCGGACGTGACCGGCGTGATGTCGATCCGGCCCGCCGCCAAGGGCGTCAAGCAGGCGCCGCCCCTCAAGGTCCTCGTCGAGATAGCCGAGCATCTGGACGATCCCGGCGACCTCGCCGGGCGCATCGAGAAGGACATCCGCGCGACGCTGATCGTCTCGACCAGGGTGGAACTGGTGACGAAGGGCACCTTGCCGCGAAGCGAATACAAATCGAGACTGGTTGATTTTTCCGAGGCGGGCCCCGCCTTGGCGGACGACTGAACGGCCACGACCAGCGGGAGCCGCGAACGCAATGACCTGGGCCTTTGTCGTACAAGCCGTCCTGCTCTCGCTGACGATCGCGGGACTCTATGCAGCGATCGCGGCCGGACTGACGCTGACGGTCGGCGTCACGCGGATCATCAATTTCGCCCATGGCGAGTTCGTGATGCTGGGCGCCTTCCTCACCTATGCGCTCTTCGCCAGATACGGCGTTTCGCCGTGGATCGGCATGCTGGTCTCGGGCGTGGTGATCGGCATCTTCTCGGCGCTGGTCTATCGCGTCTTCCTCGAACGGGTGCTCAAGCAGGACGAGCACAACCAGTTGCTGGCGACGCTGGGCCTGTCGATCCTGCTGGTCAACATCGCCATCATCATGTGGAGCCCCGATCCGCGGGTCATGCAGTCGCCGCAGCTCGTGCCGGCGCTCCAGTTCGGCGGCGTGACGATTCCGGGCAACAATCTCGTCGTCGCGGGCGTCGGCGGCCTGCTCTTCCTGATGCTGCAATACATCATGCGGCATACGCGCTACGGCCGGCAGATGCGCTTTGCCAGCGACGATGCGGAGCTCGCCAGGCACAGCGGGATCAATGTCGACCGCATCTTCGAACTGTCCTTCGTCGTCGGCGGCTTCGCGGCGGGCGTGGCCGGCGGGCTGGTCGCCCTGATCCTCTATGTCCATCCGTCCGTGGGGCTCGACCTCGTCATCCGCGCCTTCGCCATCATCACGCTCGGCGGCCTCGGCAACATCCCCGGAGCGCTGGTCGGGGCCGCGATCCTGGCGCTTGCCGAGGGCCTGACCAGCACGTTCATCCCGCATGGCGGCAGCTTCGGCTTCGGCGTCGCCTTCCTGCTGCTGCTCGTCGTCCTGATCGTGCGGCCGACCGGCCTCTTCGGCAAGCAGGCCCACTCATGAGCGCTTCCCACCGCCTGCTCACCTATGTGATCATCGGGCTGGTGCTCGGAAGCGTCAGCATGTCGGGCAACGCCTTCATGGTCCAGACGGCGATCGGCATCGCGATCTCGGCGATCATGGCGCTGTCCTGGGACATCCTGTCCCGGACCGGACAGGTCTCGCTCGGCCACTCGGCCTTCTTCGGCATCGGCGCCTATGGCTCCGGCCTGCTGACGCCCTATCTCGGCACCGTGCTCGGCTGGACCGCCGGCATCCTGCTTTGCGCCGTCGCCGCGATCCTGCTCGGGCTGGTCACGCTGCGGCTGCGGCAGCTCTATTTCACCATCGCGACCCTCTCATTCGGCCTGTCGATGCAGGTGCTGATCCTGATGACGCCGGGGCTGACCGGCGGGGCGACCGGCATCATGCCGCCGGTGCTGATGGGCGGCTCGCCGCCGGCGCAGCTTCTGCTGATCACCGGCTTTCTGATCGCCGCCGCCTTCATCAGCGACATCTTCCTCGGCGACCGTTTCCGCCCTGCCTTCTTCATGATCCGCAGCAATCCGGCGCTGGCGGCCTCCTCCGGCGTTCCAGTGGTGGCGACGAAGATCATGACGTTCGCTGTCTCCGGCATGATCGCCGGCATCGCCGGGGCCTGCTATGGCGGGCTCTACGGCTATGTCATCCCCGAAGACGTGTTCACGCCGAACTGGAGCATCCTGCCGCTCGCCGTCAGCATCCTCGGCGGCATGGACACCACGCTCGGCCCGATCCTCGGGGCGCTGCTGTTGCGCCTGCTTGAGGAGGTGGCGCGCCATTTCGTCGGCGGCGTCGGCTATCAGGTCGTCTACGGCGCGGTGATCATCCTGTTCATCGTCTTCCTTCCCAGGGGGCTGGTCGGCGGTCTCACGCAGCTTTTCCGCCGCCGCCGCAAGCCTGCGGCCCGGGCGCAAAGGGCGGGGGCGGCATCGTGACCAGCCTGGCCGTCACCGATTGCACCGTTGCCTTCGGCGGCCTGAAGGCGATCGACGATCTGACGCTGACGATCCCCGGCGGCACGATCACCGCCCTGATCGGGCCGAACGGGTCCGGCAAGAGCACCTTCTGCAACATGGTCTCCGGCCAGATCCCGCCTGTGCGCGGCCGCGTGCTGCTGGACGGCGATCCGGTCACGGGGCTGCGGACCGACCGGATCGTCGCCGCCGGCCTGGCGCGGACCTACCAGGTGCCGCGGGTGCCAAAGCAACTCACCATCGGCGAAGTGATCGGCGTGCCGCTGCGCTATGTCCGCACGAGCCGCGTGCTGCCGGGCAGCATGGCCACCGTCGCCGATCTCGCCGCGTTCTGCGGCCTCGCGCCGCCCCTCGAGACGCCCTGCGGCGAGCTCTCGATCTCCGACCTGCGCCGGCTCGAGATCGCCCGCGCGCTCGCCTGCCGGCCGCGCGTGCTCCTGCTCGACGAGGCGATGGCCGGGCTCGGCCACGAGGACACCGAGCAGGTGATCTCGCTGGTGCGCGAGGTCCATGCCGCGGGCATCACCGTCGTCGTCATCGAGCATGTCATGCGCATCATCGCCAGCCTGTGCGGGCATGCGATCGTCCTCAACAACGGCCGGCTGCTCGCCGAGGACGAGCCCGCAGTGGTGCTGCGCGATCCGGACGTGCGCGAGGCCTATCTCGGCAAGGGGTTCGAGCCATGAGCCGCTTCGAGGTCGCCTTCGCCGATGCCGGCTACGGCGCGCTCACCGTGGTGCCGCAGCTTTCCGTCGCCGCCTCGGGCGGCGAGGTGCTGGTCCTCCTCGGGTCCAACGGGGCCGGCAAGACGACGTCGCTGCGGGCCATGGTCGGCACCGTCCGCACCGGCGAGCGCACGGTGAAGCTCGACGGCGAGGACCTTTCCCGGCTCAACGCATGGCAGCTCGCGCGCCGCGGCATCGCCTTCGTTCCCGACGGGGCGCGCTGCTTTGCCAATGCCAGCGTCATCGACAATCTGACCGGCGCGCTGGAGGCGATCAGGCCGAAGGCCGAACCGGCCGACCGCAAGCGGCTGTTCGAGCTCGTCTTCGACCTCTTTCCCGTTCTCGCCGAGCGCCGCCAGCAGCTCGCAGGGTCGATGAGCGGCGGCCAGCGCCAGATGCTGGCGATCTCGCGCGGGCTGATGATGGAGCCGCGGGTCATGATCCTGGACGAGCCTTCCGCCGGTCTGGCGCCGAAGCTCGTCGAGGAGGTGTTCGAAGCGCTCGGGCGGATCAAGGCGGCCGGAGCGTGCGCCATCGTCATGGCCGAGCAGAACGTGGCCGCGGCCATGAGCATAGCCGACCGCTGCCTGATCCTCAGCGAGGGACAGGTCATCATCTCGGGCACGATCGACGAGGTGCGCAACGACGAGCGGCTGCGCGTTGCCTATCTCGGCCTGTGACGTGGATGAAGCCGCAAGTGGAAACAGGGAGGAAATGATAATGTGGTCATATGTGAGAAAACTGGCCGGAATGGCCGTCGTGGCCGCGGCCATGGCGCTGCCTGCCCAGGCGCAGGACGACCCGATCAGGATCGGCGTGCCGCTGCCGCTGACCGGCCCGCTCGCCGGGGCGGGGGCGCATCTGCAATGGGGCATCGAATATGCCGCGCGGGAGGCGAACGACGCCGGCGGCGTGCTTGGCCGCCAGCTCGAGCTGATCATCGAGGACACCAAGGGCGAGCCCAACACCTCGGCGACGGTCGCCGCCAAGCTGGGCGGGCAGGACGAGGTCGATGCGGTGGTCGGCGGTTTCGGCAGCACCGCCGATTTCGCCCTGCTGAGCGCCATCCAGCGCTATGAGACGATCTTCGTGCATCCCGGCTCGTCCTCGGTGCGGCTGGAGGAGAATTTCGGCGACAAGCCCTGGTACTTCCATGTCTATATCTGGGATTACCATCGCCAGAAGGCGGCGGTGAACTTCTTCAAGAGCGTTCCCGAGATCAAGACCGTCGCGATCGCCTATGAGGACAAGCTCTACGGCACCGACGGCTCGAAATTCACCGTTCAGTATGCCGAGGAGGCGGGGCTGGAAGTGGTGATGAACGAGCCGTTCCGCGCCGGCACCCCCGACTTCTCGCCGATCCTCAACCGGGTCAAGGCGCTCGATCCGGACGTCTTCTTCGTGATCGGCTATGCGGGCGACAATCTTCAGGTCGCGCGCCAGGCAGAGCAGCTCGGGATCGAGCCGAAGCTGATCGTCACCCAGGGCGCGGGTGAGAAGCGTTCCGACTACGGCACCGCCGGCGACGGCGTGGTGGTCCTCGACCTTTGGTCGTCGAAGCAGACGACGCCCGGCCTGGCGGAATGGGTGGAGAAGGCGGAGGCCGCGCGCGGCAGCGAGGTGGTCTCGACGGCGGTGCAGGGCTATGTCGCGATGAAGACCCTGATCGACGCGGCCGAGGCGGCCGGCGAGTGGGATCGCGATGCGATCATCGCCAAGCTCTCCGAGATGACCTTCGACACGCCTTACGGACAGGTGAACTACGGACCTTCCGACGGCGGCGGCCTGCATCAGCTCATCACCGAGGAAACGATGATCGCCGTGCAGTATGCGCCGGACGAGGGGTTCGACGTGGTCTGGCCGGACGACAAGGCAGCGGCCGAGCTGGTCTATCCGGCGCGCTGAACGACTGATCCGACCGATCGACTGGCCTCGCCGGCGACGTGCCGCCGGCGGGGCTTTTTTGCGTTCGATCGACTGACAGAGCTGGCCTCACGCGGCGGAAGCGAGCGGGATTTTGGCGCGACATCCTTCATATCCATGAAACTTGCCTTCTCACATGCGCAGTCGTTGACTTGGGCGGGACGGGACCCGATCCTAGCGCGGCATGCCGGGTGGAGGCTTGCGGTGGCGGAGGAGAGGCTGCGGATCACCGGTCGCGACAGCCCCGATCCTCGACGGACGACAGACCATCGCGCCCCGTTTCCGGCTGATCCATCAGCCGCTCGGAGATCTCGATCGCGAGCGGACACACAGACTTGACCGAAAGGTGCTGACATGGCCGAGACGAGCCAGACGAAGAGCGCAACCTCACGTGCCAGGCGGGTCGACGTGGTCGTCGTCGGTGCCGGATTCGCCGGCATGTACGCCGTCTACCGCTTCCGCGAGATGGGCAAGTCGGTGGTCGGCGTCGATGCGGCCGGCAATGTCGGCGGCGTCTGGTACTGGAACCGCTATCCGGGCGCACGCTGCGACCTGATGAGCGTCGACTACAGCTACGGCTTCTCCGACGAGATTCAGCAGGAATGGACGTGGTCGGAGCAGTTTGCCGGCCAGGCGGAAATCCTCGCCTATGCCAATTTCGTGGCCGACAGGCTCGACCTGCGCAAGGACTACATGTTCAACACGCGCGTCACCGGCGCGGTCTGGGACGCCGCCGCCAGGCTCTGGCGCGTGACGACCGACGGCGGAGAGACGCTGGAGGCACCTTATTGCATCATGGCGACGGGGCCGCTGTCGGTGCCGAAGGATCCCGACATTCCGGGCATCGACCGCTTCAAGGGCCGATTGCTGCGGGCCCAGACCTGGCCGCACGAGCAGGTCGGCTTCGAGGGCAAGCGCGTCGGCGTCATCGGCACCGGCTCGACCGGCATCCAGATCGTGCAGGAGGTCGGACGGCAGGCGGGCGAGCTTTTCGTCTTCCAGCGGACGCCGAGCTACACGCTGCCGATGCGCAACCACAAGCTCGAGCCGGACTATATCGCGGAGATGAAGCGCCACTATCCGGCGATGCGCGAGGCGATGCGCAACAATCCCACCGGCGGAACGCGGCCGGCGACGTCGCGGCCCTATTTCAGCCTGCCGCCGGTGCAGCGCCGCCAGGCCATGGAGCAGGCCTGGATCAATGGCGGGCACACCTTCCTCGGCTCGTTCGCGGATCTGCTGAGCAACCAGGAGGCGAACGACCAGGTCGCCGACTTCGTCCGCGAGAAGATCGCGGGGATCGTGAAGGACCCGAAGACGGCCGAGGCCCTGAAGCCCAAAGGCTATCCGATCTTCGCGCGCCGCCCCTGTCTGGATACGGAATATTACGAGACCTACAACCTTCCGAACGTCCGCCTGATGGACTGCCTCGTCGATCCCATCGTGGAGATCACCGAGAAGGGCGTCCGCACGGAAACCGGCGAGACCGAGCTCGACATCCTCATCTTCGCGACCGGCTACGATGCGCTCACCGGGGCGCTGCTGGCCTTCGACGTGATCGGCCGCGACGGACGCACCCTCAAGGAGAAATGGAAGGACGGGCCGCGCTCCCATTTCGGTATCATGATGGAGGGTTTCCCGAACCTGTTCTCGCCGAGCGGCCCCAACGGCCCGGCAGCGCTCGCCAATCTGATCACCATGGCCGAGCACGATGTGGACTGGATCGCGGACGTCATCATCCACATGGAAAAGAACGGTTTCGCGACGGCGGAGACGACGGCGAAGGCGGAGAACGACTGGATGGACCTCGTCAGGACGCTTGCCGACAGATCGCTCATCCGCAAGGCCAACACCTGGTGGGTCGGCTCCAACGTGAAGGGCAAGCCGCAGGGGCTGACGATGTTCGTCGGCGGGTTCCACAAATACCGGGAGCATTGCGAGGCGGCCGTGCGGAACGGCTACCGGGACCTGGCCTTCGAGCGGGCGAAAGAGCCGGTCGACGCCTGACAACAGCCCTGACGCAGCAGGGAGGAGATGCATTCCATGCAAGGTCTGATGCAAGACCGGCAGCTCTTGATCTCGTCTTTGATCGAGCATGCCGCGCGCTACCATCCTTCGGTCGAGATCGTCAGCCGCACCTGCGAGGGGCCGCTCGTGCGCACCGACTATGCGCAGCTGCGCTCCCGCGCGGCGAAGCTGGCGAAGGCCCTGCTTCGCATGGGCGTCCGACCGGGCGATCGCGTCGCGACGCTGGCATGGAACACGCATCGACACATGGAGCTCTACTTCGCCGTCTCGGGCATCGGCGCGGTGCTTCACACGGTCAATCCGAGGCTGTTTCCCGAGCAGCTCGACTATATCCTCAACCATGCCGAAAGCCGGGTGCTGTTCTTCGACATCACCTTCTCCGGCCTGGTGGCGAGCCTGCGTGACCGTCTCTCCCGCGTGGAGGACCTCGTGGCGATGACGGATGCGGAGCACCTGCCCGCGGAACTGCCGGGTTGCGGCGCCTATGAGGACCTGATCGCCGCCGAGGACGACGAGTTCGAATGGCCCGAATTCGACGAACGGACCGCGTCGTCGCTTTGTTATACGTCGGGGACGACGGGAAACCCCAAGGGCGTCCTCTACTCCCATCGCTCCACCGTCCTGCATTCCTTCGCGGCCTGCGCGGCGGACGGGTTGCGGCTGTCGAGCGCCGACAGCGTGCTTCTCGCCGTGCCGCTCTTCCATGTGAATGCCTGGGGCATCCCGTATGCGGCGGCGATGTGCGGCGCCAAGGTCGTGCTTCCCGGTCCTCATCTCGACGGCAGGAGCCTGTTCGACCTGGCCGCCGCGGAGCAGTGCAATTTCTCGCTCGGCGTGCCCACGGTCTGGCTCGGACTGTTCAAGTATATCGACGAGACCCCCGGCCTCGACCTCGACGTCCTCAAGCTCGAACGTGTCGTCATCGGCGGGTCGGCGGCGCCGCGCGCCATCATCGAGCGTTTCCGGCGCGACCATGGCGTGTTCGTCATCCATGCCTGGGGGATGAGCGAGACCAGCCCGCTCGCTTCCATCGGCAACCTCCTGCCGAAGCATCGGAACCGGCCCGCCGACGAGCAGGCGGACGTGCAGAGCAAGCAGGGCCGCGCCATCTATGGCGTCGAGCTGCGCATCAGCGGCGAGGACGGCAAGCCCTTGCCGCAGGACGGTTCGGTCGCCGGCGACCTGCTGGTGCGCGGACCGTGGGTCGCTTCCGGCTACTTCAAGGGTGAGGGCGGTTCCGTCCTCGATGCCGAAGGCTGGTTCGCCACCGGCGACGTCGCCAAGATCGACGCCGACGGCTACGTCCAGATCACCGACCGCTCCAAGGACGTCATCAAGTCCGGCGGCGAATGGATCTCCTCGATCGACCTGGAGAATGCGGCGGTGGCGCATCCCGGCGTCCAGGAAGCGGCCGTCATCGGCCTGCCGCACGCGAAATGGCAGGAGCGGCCGCTGATGATCGTCGTCCCAAAGGAGGGGAGCGTGCCGAGCAAGGAGGAATTGCTGGCGTTCCTCGCCGACCGCGTCGCCAAATGGTGGCTGCCGGACGACATCGCATTCGTGGAAGAACTGCCGCATACGGCGACGGGCAAATTACAGAAGACGAAGCTGCGCGAGCAGTTCCGCGACCATCTGCTCGAAGCATAGCTTCTTCACATCTCTGAAATTGTTCCACAAGCTTCTGAAGAGATTGTTCCACACCGGCCTTCGGCCTATGGTCCGCCGGGTAGGCAGCGGGAGCTGGATCGGGAGGCTTTATGCCGCAGATCATCTTCGACGACCCTGAAGGCGTTCACAGCATGCTTCGCGACAGCGTCGCGGCGCTGGCCGAGCAGAAGCCCGGTCCCGCCTCCCTTCGCGGCAAGCGTGCAAGGGCCGCCGATAGCGATCTGGAGCTCTGGGCCGAGATGGCGCAGGCGGGCTGGACCGGCCTCCTGCTTCCGGAAGAAATGGGCGGCACCGGGCTCGGGCTGCAGGAGCAGTCCGTGCTCAGCGAGGCGCTCGGACGTGCGCTGATCGCCGAGCCCGTCGCGACCAATGCCGTCATGGCTTCTTCCCTGCTCGCCGCCGCGCCCGTTTCGGCGGAGCGCGACAGGCTGGCGGCAGGGATCACCGACGGTAGCGCGGTCGTCGCGCCGGCCTGGCAGGATGCCGGCGGACGTCCGGGCTTCGCCGGGGCGCAGGACGGGAACTACGTCCTCACCGGCAGCAAGGCCTATGTCGAGCAGGCGTCTTCCGCCACGGATTTCCTCGTCGTCGCCGATCTCGAAGGTGGGGCGGCCCTTCTCTCGGTTCCTGCCTCCACGCCCGGTATCACCGTGGAGGAGGCGGCGAGCGTGGACGGTGCGCAGATCGCCATGGTCCGCTTCGACCGGTGCGCGGTCCCCGCGGATGCGGTGCTTGCGCGCGCATCCGGACGCGGCGATCTCCTCGACCGGCCGGTGCTCAATGCCAGGCTCGCGCTTGCGGCCGAGCTTGCCGGCATCGCCTGCCGCGCGGTCGAGATGACGATCGAATACACCAGGAACCGCGTGCAGTTCGGCAAGCCGATCGCAAGCTTCCAGGTCATCCAGCATCGCCTGGTCGAGATGTGGTCGGACGCGGAGTTCGCCTGCGCGGCCGTCGTCAATGCGATCGACAGGATCGAGACGGAGACGGCGAAATCGGGCCTGATGGCGGTGCTCGCGGCCAAGGCGCGCGCCGGCGACGCGGCGGTTTCGGTCTGCCGCCGGGCGGTTCATCTGCACGGCGCGATGGGGTTCACCGACGAGGCCGATATCGGGCTCTACCTGAAGCGCGCCGTCAGCCTCAGCGCGGCGCTCGGCCAGCCCGAGGCCTTGCGGCTCGAATTCGTCAAACTCGAACGCGCGGCGTGATCCGCCGAGGAGGAAGAATCTTGCAGAACAATCTGATCAAGACGGAGATCGCCGATCACATCGCCGTGGTGAAGATGGACAATCCGCCGGTGAACGCCCAGTCGCGGGCATTCGTCGAGGAGATGATCGACGTCTTCGACGAGCTGAACGACACGCCCGAAGTGCGCGTCATCGTGATCACCGGCCGCGAGAAGATCTTCTCCGCCGGCGCCGACATCAAATCGCGCGGCAATGTGGGAGCCGTTCCCGGCGACACCTACAAGCACCTGCGGCGTACGCGCGAGGTCGCCAACGCGATCATGGAATCGAACAAGCCTGTGATCGCCGCCGTCAACGGCCCGGCACTGGGCGCGGGCATGGGTCCGATAAGCTGCGCCGACATCATCCTCGCCTCCGAGAACGCGGTGTTCGGCCTTCCCGAGATCGATATCGGCCTGATGGGCGGCGCCCGGCATACGATGCGCATCTTCCCGCATTCGCTCGCGCGCCGGATGATCCTGACCGGCTACAGGCTGCCTGCCGCCGAGGCCTATCGGCGCGGCATCATCGAGGCCTGCGTGCCTCTCGACCAGTTGATGGACGAGGCGATGAAGATCGCCCGCCAGATCGCCTCCAAGAGCCCGAAGGCCCTCAGCCTCGCCAAGCGGGCGATCAACACGGTGGAGAACATGCCGCTGCGCGACGGCTACCGGTTCGAGCAGAACCTGACCGTCGAGATGACGCGGCACGATGACTCCAAGGAGGCGATGCGCGCCTTCCTCGAAAAGCGTCCGGCCGTGTTCAAGGACACGCTTTGATGACGGATTGGAACGCCCTTTCCGACGAGGATTTCCGCCGCGCCTTCCGCGAGCTGGTGGAGACGAAGTGCCCGCCCGGGCTGCGCTACATGCGCAAGCAGCGCCCGCTCTTCGACGAGGTCGCCGAGTGGTACCACGCCCTCGCCGAAGCCGGCTGGCTCGCCCCCACCTGGCCGGTCGAGTGGGGCGGCATGGGGCTCGGGCCCGCCAAGCACATGATCTATGTCGAGGAATGGGGCCGCCTGGGCTGTCCGCGCATTCCCGACCACGGGATCGGCCTGGTAGGGCCGCTGCTGATCGAGCACGGCACCGAGGAGCAGAAGGCGCACTATCTGCCGCACATCCTCACCGGCGAGCATGTGTGGTGCCAGGGCTATTCCGAGCCCAATGCGGGATCGGACCTCGCGAGCCTGCGCACGGCGGCCGTGCGCGAGGGCGAAGAGTTCGTCGTCAACGGCCAGAAGATCTGGACCACGCTGGCGCATTGCGCGAACTGGATCTTCGTGCTGGTGCGTACGAGCCGCGACGAGAAGGTCCGCCAGAAGGGCATCACGGTGCTGCTGGTCGATATGACGACGCCCGGCGTGAACGTGCGGCCGATCGCCAACCTGCGCGGGGAAACGGATTTCTGCGAGGTCTTCTTCGACGACGTGCGCGTGCCGGTGTCGAACGTCGTCGGAGAGATCGACCAGGGCTGGAACGTCGCCAAGTCGGTGCTCGGCCATGAGCGCATCTTCCTCGGCGCTCCGACAAGGCCCGAGATCGCCATCGAGAGGCTGGAGAAGCTGGCGCAGGCGCGCGGGGCCTTCGACGATCCGGCGTTCCTGTCGCGCTACGCAAGGCTTCGCCTCGACCTCTACGATCTGGGCTCGACCTTCGAACGCTTCGCGAAGGTGCTGCGCGAGGGCGGCAAGCTCGGCGCGGACGTCTCCATCCTGAAGATATTCACCACCGAGCTCTATCAGCGTATCACCGAAGAGACGCTCGTGCTGGCGGGCGAGGACGCACGCTTCTTCGACGACATTGATGCCGGCAACGACCAGGTGGACGCGATGAACCTGTTCCTCGATTCGCGTGCGCCGGCCATCTTCGGCGGATCGAACGAGATCCAGAGGAACATTCTGGCAAAAGCGGTTCTTGGCTTGCCAAGCTGACCGTTCCCTCACTCGCTTGCGGCTCCCAGGGAGGACGTGATGGCGACCCGAACGACTGCCGCAGAGCGTCCGGCGACGACGGATGCCGGTGCGGCGACGGACAACATTCTGGTAGGCGAAGGGCTGACCAAGGTCTTCGGCGGCTTCACCGCGGTGAACAATGTCGACCTCGCGGTCCAGCGAGGCTCGATCCACGCCCTGATCGGCCCCAACGGCGCCGGCAAGACAACCTGCTTCAACCTGCTGACCAAAACGCTGGCGCCGACCTCCGGGCGCATCGTCTTCGACGGCGTCGACATCTCCGGGCTCCGCACCTCCGAGGTCGCGCGGCGCGGGCTGGTCCGCTCGTTCCAGATTTCGGCGACCTTTCCCCATCTCACCGCGCTGGAGAATGTGCGCGTCGCGCTTCAGTCGCAGTTCGGCACGGCCTTCCACTTCTGGCGCTCGCTCAATGCCGTCAGGCCGCTGAACGCCCGCGCCGAGGAACTGCTGGAGCAGGTCGGTCTCGGCCCGAGCCGTGACACGCTCGCCGCAGAGCTCTCCTACGGCAAGAAGCGGGCGCTCGAGATCGCCACGACGCTGGCACTGGAGCCGACCGTGATGCTGCTCGACGAGCCGACCGCCGGCATGGGCCACGAGGATGTCGAGCCGATCACCCAGCTCATCAAGCAGGCCGCGGAGGGGCGCACCGTCCTTCTCGTGGAGCACAACCTGTCGGTGGTCTCCAATCTGTGCGACCGCATCACGGTGCTTCAGCACGGCGAGGTGCTGACCGAAGGCACCTATGAAGAGGTCTCCAACAGCCCTGAAGTCATCGCCGCCTACATGGGAGGCGTCGATGAATAAGGATATGGTTCGCGACACGCAGGCCGGGACGGCCGAGGCGATGCTGACGGTCAGCGATCTCAGTGCCTGGTATGCGGAATCGCGCGTCCTTCACGGGATGAATTTCGACGTCCGCGAGGGCGAACTCCTCACCCTCATCGGCCGCAACGGCGCAGGCAAGACGACGACGCTGCGTGCCATCATGGGCATCGTCAGGAAGCTGCGCGGATCGATCCGCTTCCAGTCGAAGGAGCTGGTCGGCAAGCGGACCTACGAGATCGCGCGGGAGGGAATAGCCTATTGCCCCGAGGACAGGGCGATATTCTCCTCGCTTTCGGTGCGGGAGAACATGTTCCTGCCGCCGGTGCTGAAGCCGGGCGGCCTTTCCGACAACGATCTCTATTCCGCCTTCCCGAACCTCAAGGTGCGCGCTTCCAGCCAGGGAACCAAGCTTTCGGGCGGCGAGCAGCAGATGCTGGCGATCGCGCGGATCCTGCGCACGGGCTCCCGGCTGCTGCTCCTCGATGAACCGAGCGAAGGGCTGGCGCCGGTCGTGGTCAAGGAGATCGGAGACCTCATCCTGAAGCTGAAGTCGCAGGGCTTCACCATCCTACTGGTCGAGCAGAATCTTCGCTTCGCGCGGAAGGTGGCCGATCGCCACGTCATCGTCGAGAACGGCAAGGTCGTGGACATCCTCACCAAGAGCGAGCTCGAATCCGGCATGGACCGGGTCAAGTCGCACCTCGGAGTATGAGCGGCATGTTCGAGAATATCAGCATCCAGCTTCTGTTCGGTCAGTTCCTGCTGGGACTGATCAACGGCTCCTTCTACGCCGTGCTGTCGATGGGGCTCGCCATCATCTTCGGCCTCATGAACGTCGTGAACTTCGCCCACGGCGCGCAATACATGCTGGGCGCCTTCGTCGCCTGGCTGCTCCTCACCTATCTCGGCATCCCCTATTGGGGGGCGCTGGTGATCGCGCCGGTCGTCGTCGCCGCATTCGGGCTGGTGATGGAGCGCGTGGTGCTGCGGCCGCTCCAGAATCTCGACCATCTCTACGGCCTGCTGGCGACCTATGCGATCGCCCTGATCGTCGAGGGGCTGGTGCGCCAGCAATACGGCTCGACAGGGATACCGTACGCGAACCCGATGCCCGGCGGCGTCAATCTCGGCTTCATGTTCCTGCCCTACTACCGCTTCTGGGTCGTCGTCTTCTCGCTGGTGACCTGCATCGGCACCTGGCTGCTGATCGAGCACACGAAGCTCGGCGCCTATCTGCGCGCGGCGAACGAGAAGCCGCAGATCGTGGAATCGTTCGGCATCAACGTGCCGAAGATGGTCACCCTGACCTACGGCTTCGGTGTCGGGCTGGCGGCATTGTCCGGGGTGCTCGCGGCGCCGATCTACCAGGTCTCGCCGTCGATGGGATCGAACATCATCATCGTCGTCTTCGCCGTGGTCGTCATCGGCGGCATGGGCTCGATCGCCGGGGCCGCGGCGACGGGATACATGCTCGGCGTCGTGGAGGGGCTGACCAAGGTCTTCTATCCCGAAGCCGCCTCCGTCGTGATCTTCCTGTTCATGATCGTCGCGCTGTTCTTCAGACCGTCCGGGATCTTCGCCGGCAAGGAGACCGCGTGATGAACCGCGTTCTCCTTCTCCTGCTGCTGGCTGCGTTCGCTCTCGCGGCGCCTTTCTTCCTCTACCCCGTGATGCTGATGACGGTGCTCTGCTTTGCCGTCTTCGCCTGCTCGTTCAACCTGCTGCTCGGCTATACGGGGCTGCTCTGCTTCGGGCATGCGATGTTCTTCGGCACCGCGGCCTATGTGACGGGCTACGTGCTCAAGACCACCGGCGTCTCGATCGAGCTCGGCATCCTGGCGGGGGCCATCGTCGCGGGGCTGATCGGAGCTTTCGTCGGCATTCTGTCGATCAGGCGCCAGGGCATCCAGTTCGCGATGATCACGCTGGCCTTCTCCCAGCTCATATTCTTCATCCTCCTCCAGTCGGAGTTCACCGGCGGGGAAAACGGCATGCAGAGCATCCCGCGCACGCCGCTGTTCGGCATCGTCGATCTCGGCGACCAGGTCACCCATTACTACTTCATCCTCGCCCTCACCGTCCTTGCGATCCTCGCCTACTACCGCATCGTGCATTCGCCTTACGGCGAGGTGCTGAAGGCGGTTCGCGACAACCAGCCGCGCGTGGAATCGCTGGGCTTCAATCCGGAACGGATCAAGCTCGTCTCGTTCATCATATCGGCGACGATGGCCGGCATGGCCGGCGGCATGAAGGCGACGGTCTACCAGTTCGCCACGCTTACCGATGCGTCATGGTTCGTCTCCGGCGAGGTCATCCTGATGACGCTGCTCGGAGGGCTGGGCACGCTGGCCGGCCCGGTCTTCGGCGCCGGGATCATCATCTGGCTGAACGACCGCCTGTCGGGCCTGGGCGAATGGGCGCTGATCGGCCAGGGCATCATCCTGCTGCTCGTCGTCATGTTCTTCCGCAGGGGGTTCGTCGGCGAGCTTGCCGCATTGGTACGGCTCATCGGCCGCCGGCGCGGGCACCGGGAACGGCATCCGGCCACGGGCGAGGCGGACTGACGCGGCCGCGCCCGCCCGTCGCCGGCCGGTGGTCAGATCTCGATCTCGACCGGCTGCTCGAACGGATCCCTGATCTGCACCGTCTTGGCCGCGCGCTGCAGCACGGCGAGGTAGCGGTTGCGGTTCTGCCTGATCCGCTCGACGGCGCCGCCGAGGCCGAGGGCGACGGGCTGGTTCTGGATGGTGATCGGCAGCAGGACGCATATCGTGCCGCCGCCGAGGAAGGGAATGTTCTCCGTGTAGCCGTAGCCCTTCTCGCGGATCTCGCGAATGCGTTCCATGATCTCGGAAACCTTGACGCGCGCCGAAGGCTTGTCGGCCGCGATATTGGCGCGGCGCACGATGTTGTCGATCTTGTCGTCGGGAAGCGTCGACATCAGCGTCCAGCCGACGACGGACCGGGTCAGCGGCCGCAAGGTTCCCTCGTCGACATGGAAGCGCAGCGCATGCACCGACTGGATGATCTGCGTGTATTGCAGGTAGATGTCGTTGCGCGTGTCGATCGAGACGGTCTCGCCGGTGGCGGCATGCACGTCGTTCATGGCGTCGATGACCCGGCTCGACCCGAACAGGGCGCGTGGA
Source organism: uncultured Chelativorans sp. (assembly GCA_964475605.1). Classification (GTDB taxonomy): domain Bacteria; phylum Pseudomonadota; class Alphaproteobacteria; order Rhizobiales; family Rhizobiaceae; genus CAYYZC01. The sequence goes on along the minus strand of CAYYZC010000001.1, from coordinate 66,677 downwards.
ATCCAGTCGCCGAGCGACGTCACCTTCGGGGTGGGGAAGTAGAGGCGCTGGGTGCGGTCGAAGTTCAGATAGCCGAGCGAGACCAGCGTCTTCAGCAGCACCGTGGCACTCGATTGCGGATAGCCGAGCGCGGCCGCGATCTCGGACATCGCACGCGGCTGCCGAACCTTCTTGAAGAACTCCAGGATCTCGATCGCGCGCGTCGCGGATTTGACTTGCGATGCATGCATGGAAGCCTCCTTCATGCGCTCTTTCCTGCCCGAAACTTCAGAAATGTGAAACTGTTCCGCATATAGGGGTTACCTCTGGTCCCCCCGCACTCCGCATGACAAGGTGCGTCCCGTCAAGTCCAAAGCCGTCGATATCCGGCAGGAACGGCCGGGAAGGCGGTTGTCGGCAGCGACATTCCGATGACGGCACAGGCTCGTTCGGCACCGCGATGACGCGCGGCCGAACTCTCGGAAGGACCTGGAGTACATGGCAGGAAGGCTTGAAGGGCGCGTAGCGCTCGTGACCGGCGGAGGCCGAGGGCTTGGGCGCGCGATCAGCGAGACCTTCGCCCGCGAAGGCGCCCGCGTCGGCATCCTCGACCTGAAGGCTGAAGTGGCGGAGGCCGCGGCCGAGGCGATCCGCGGCAGCGGCGGCGAGGCGATGGCGGTAGTCGGCAATGTCGCCGACCGCCAGCAGGTCTTCGATGCGGTCGAGAAGGTGAAGGACGCCTACGGGCCGGTGACCCTGCTGGTCAACAACGCCATGTGGAACCGCTACGGCCCGCTCGAGGAGCAGACCGAGGAGATGATCGATCGCATGATCGATGTCGGGTTCAAGGGCGTGATCTGGGGCTATCAGGCGGTCCTTGAGCAGATGACCGAAGCCGGCGGCGGCGTGGTCGTCAACATCGCTTCGCCGTCCGCCGTGATCGCGATGAAGCACGGCATCATGTACAGCGCCGTCAAGGCGGCCGTGGCGGCCTCGACCCGCTCGGCCTCCGCCGAGTTCGGCCCGCGCGGCATTCGCGTCGTGGCGATCGCCCCCGGCCCGACGCCGACCGACGGCGCGAACCTGGTGGTGAGCGAGGAGGCCTGGGAGCGCCGCCGGCAGCGGATGCCGATAGGGCGGCTCGGAACGCCCCAGGACGTCGCCAACGCCGCCGTCTTCCTCGCCAGCGACGAGGCCGGCTTCATCACCGGCGACATGCTCTTTGTCGACGGGGGCATCACCTACGCATTTTCGTGACCCGGCAGCCGCCGGTCCACATCAGCAGACTTCGAAGAGCGTCCCGCGGGACATCGAAGTGATCCAAGGAGGAGCAGCAATGAGAAGCCTAACAGCAACCGGTACGGCAGCCATGCTCGCCGCATCCACCGTTCTCGTTCCCGCCGGCGCTTCCGCGCAGGAGATTTCCGGCGACGTCATCAAGATCGGGATCATGAACGACCAGTCCGGTCCCTATGCCGACAATTGCGGGCCGGGCGCCGTCGTCGCCGCCAACCTCGCCGTCGAGGACGCAGGCGGGGCCATCGACGGCAAGAAGATCGAGATCGTCGTCGCCGACGACCAGAACAAGCCCGATGTCGGCGCCGCGACGGCGCTGAAATGGCTGGACCAGGAAGGCGTGGACGCCATCGTCGGCTGCTCGGCTTCGTCGATCGCGGCCGCGGTCGCGGACATGATGAAGGAGCGCAACAAGCCGTATCTGCTGGCAGGCACCGCAGCGAGCTTCTTCACCAACGAGCAGTGCACCCCGATGAACACCTGGTGGGTGCAGGACACCTACGCGATGGCGAAAACGACGATCAGGTCGCTGCTCGATCAGGGCTTCAAGACGTTCTACTTCATCACCGTCGACTACACTTTCGGCACGGTGTGGCAGGCGGATGCGGAGAAATTCATCGAGGCCGGAGGCGGCGAGGTCGTCGGCTCGGTCCTTCACCCGCTGAACTCCACCGACTTCTCGTCCTACCTCCTGCAGGCGCAGGCGAGCGGGGCGGACGTGATCGTGCTGGCGAATGCGGGCGCGGATCTCGGGAACACGATCAAGCAGGCCGCCGAATTCGGTATCGTCGAGGCAGGCCAGGTGGTGGCTCCGCTCGGCATGTTCATCAACAACGTGCATTCCATCGGCCTGGATTCGGTGAAAGACGTTCGCATCACGACCCATTTCTACTGGGATCGCACGGATGAGACGCGAGCATTTACCGAGCGTTATCGCGAGAAGTTCAACGACCGCTTCCCCAACGAGGCGCAAGGCTCGACCTACAGCGCCGTGAACCACTACCTCAAGGCCGTCGCTGCGGCAGGCACGGACGAAGGCGAGGCGGTGGTCGCCAAGATGAAGGAACTGCCGGTGAATGACTTCGCGATGAAGGACGTGCAGATCCGCGCGGACGGACAGGTCATGCAGCCGGTCTATGCCGTCAGGATCAAGGGAGCGGATGAATCGCAGGGCCCGTACGACTACTACGAGATCACGGGCGAGATTGCCCCGGATCAGGCATGGCGCGCTCCCGAGGATAGCGCCTGCTCCCTGCTGACCTCGCAGTAAACCTTCCCAGATGATGCGGTGGTGGACCGGTCCGCCGCCGCATCATTGCTTTCCGGGACGGGAGCCGGCCGATGAAGCTGAACATCCATGTCGTCTCCGAGAGGGCGGATCTTCTCGGCGAGAGCCCGGTATGGGACCCGGAAGCCGGCTGCCTCTACTGGGTGGACGGCGTTTCCCGCCTGATACGCAGCCACGATCCGGCGACCGGCTCGTTCCGCGAGTGGGAAACCCCCTCGATGATCGGATCCGTCGCCCTCGGCGCGGGCGGCACGCTGGTCGCCGGGCTGGTGGACGGCATCTACTCCATGGATCTCGCATCGGGAGCCTTCGCTCCGCTCTTCCGGCCGGAGCCGGTCGAGCCCGAGGTCCGCTTCAACGACGGCAAGATCGACCGGTTCGGGCGGTTCCTGTGCGGCAGCATGGGGATCCATGCCGATCCTCTCGGCCGGCTGTGGCGGCTCGATTCCGCCGGCAAGGCCGAGGTTTTCGCAACCGGCATCCGCATCTCGAACTCGCTCTGCTTCAGCCCCGACGGGCGCACGATGTATTTCGCCGATAGTCTCGATCGGGCGATACGGGCCTATCCCTATGGCGCCGGCGACGCGCCTGTCGGTGAGCCCGCAATGCTCGTCGACACGAGTGAATGGAATTCCGGCCCCGACGGCGCGACCGTCGATGCCGATGGCTGCCTGTGGGTCTGCCTGGTGCAGGTGGGAAAGATCGCGCGGTTCACCCCGCGCGGCGATCTCGACCGTCTGATCGACGCACCGACCGATCTTCCTTCGAGCGTCGCGTTCGGCGGCCCGGACCTTTCCACCCTCTATGTCACCTCGATCAAGGATTCGGGGTCGGGGCGCGCCGTTTCGCGCCATCCGCAAGGCGGCTTCCTGTTCGCGATCGAGGGGTTGGGCGTGCGCGGCCTGCCCGAAGGGCGCTTCGGCGATGCCGCCAGTTCAGCACCAACGGATGCAGCCTGATGCTTGGAACCTCGAATGCGATCTCGACCCTGATGGCGCCGAATTCGGTGGCGCTGATCGGCGCGTCGGACGACCCGGCCAGGATCGGCGGCAGGCCGCTGCGCTATTTGCGCGAGGCCGGCTTCAAGGGCGCGATCTATCCGGTCAATCCCAAGCGGGAGACCGTCCAGAACTATCGCGCCTATGCGTCCGTCGCCGACCTGCCCGAAAGCCCCGACGTGGCGATCCTGGCGGTGCCGGCCTCCGGCACGCTGGAAGCGCTGAAGGGCTGTGCGGCCCGGTCGGTCAAGTCGGCGATCGTCTTTTCAGCCGGCTTTGCCGAAACGGGCGAGGACGGCCGCAGGATCCAGGAGGAAATGGCTGCGGTCGCGCGCGACAGCGGCATGCGCGTCCTCGGTCCGAACTGTCTCGGCGTGTTCAATTCGGCGGCCGGCTACTACGGCACGTTCTCGGCGGTTCTGGACGAATCCCTCATCCGCCCCGGTCCGGTGGGCGTCGTCTCGCAGAGCGGCGCCTACGGCTCGCATATCGCGCATCTGGCGCGCCAGCGCGGGCTTGGCATCGGAAGCTGGATCACCACCGGCAACGAGTGTGACATCGACGTCGCCGAGGCGCTGCGCTGGATGGTCGAGCAGCCCGACATCAACGTGGTGATGGCCTATGCCGAAGGCATCCGCGACCGCGACACCTTCATCGACGCGCTCAAGGTCGCGCGGCTGCGCGAGAAGGCGATCGTCTTCATGAAGGTGGGGCGCTCGGAAGTCGGCGCGCATGCCGTCAGCTCTCACACCGCCGCGCTCGCAGGCTCCGATACCGTGTTCGACGCCGTCTTCCGGCAGTATGGCGTCTGGCGGGCGAAGACGACCGAGGAGCAGCTCAACGTGGCCTATGCCTGCGCGAGCGGGCGCTATCCTCGCGGCAACAAGCTCGGCATATTCACGCTGTCCGGCGGTTTCGGCATCCAGATGGCCGACGATGCCGCCGCGGCCGGGCTCGACGTCGCACCGATGCCGGAGGCCGCGCAGGACGAGCTCAAGGCGATGCTGCCCTATGCCTCGCCGCGCAACCCGGTCGACGCCACCGCCCAGGCGCTGACGGACCTGCCGCTGATGACGGGCTATATCTCGGCCATGCTGGAGAAGGGCGGCTACGACTTCTTCGCCGGCATATTCGGCAGCGGACCGGCGAGCCCCACCTTTGCCGGCCGGTTGCGCGAGGTGCTGGAGACGGCGTCGGCGGCATCTCGGGACACCATCATGTCGCTGACGATGTCGGCGCCGCACGAGATCGTCCGCTCCTACGAGGAGAAGGGATTCCTCATCCACGAGGACGGCACGGCCCTGATGACGGCGCTCGGCGCCCTCGTGCATTTCCGCAGAAGCTTCGACCAGGCGCGGGCAGGGGAGGTCGCGGAGACGACATCCCGGGCAGTTCCGCTCGGCCGGCAGCCGATGAGCGAGCACGAGGCAAAGCGCGTCCTGTCGGCGGCCGGCATTCCGTTTCCCGAAGAAGTCCTGGTCGCGCCCGACCAGGACGCCGGGGCGGCAGCGGCGCGGATCGGCTTCCCAGTCGTGCTCAAGATCGCCTCGCCGGACATCGCCCACAAGACCGAGATCGGCGGCGTGGTCGTCGGAGTGCAGGGCGAGGCGGATGCGCGCGAGGCCGCTGCCGCCATCGTCGCGCGGGCGCGCAAGGAGCGCCCCGACGCGCGGATCGACGGCGTGCTCGTCTCGCCCATGATCGAGGGCGGCGTCGAGATCATAGCCGGCGTCTCGCGCGATCCCGTGTTCGGGCCGGTGGTCATGTTCGGCCTCGGCGGGGTGTTCGTGGAAGTGCTGAAGGACGTCACCTTCCGCGCCGCGCCGTTCGACGCCGTTGAGGCGGGCCGGATGATCCGCGAGATCAGGGGATATTCCATGCTGGAGGGCGTGCGCGGCGCGCCGCCGGCGGACGTGAAGGCTCTTGCCGAGATGCTTTCGGCGCTCTCGCTCTTCGCCGCGGCCAATGCGGATGCGATCGACAGCGTCGATCTCAATCCGGTGCGGGTCTTCGAGAAGGGATGCGGCCTGCTGGCGCTCGACGCGCTGATCGTCCCGAGGGCCGCGGAAACATAGTCAGTCGAGGAGGCACCGATGAACGACCCCATGCTGACCGAGCTGATGGACCGCGAGGCCATTCGCGACTGCATCTACCGCTATTGCCGCGGCGTCGACCGGGCCGACGAAGCCGCGCTGCGGCGCTCCTACTGGCCGGACGCCCATGACAGCCATGGCGCCTATCGCGGGCCGGCGGAAGGTTTCATCCAGGCCGCGCTCGGCATCTTCAAGACGAATCCGCGCAACGTCCATCAGGTCTCCAACATCCTGATCGAGTTCAAGGACGCGAGGACGGCGATCGTGGAGAGCTATTTCAACGCGTTGCAGCGCGGGCCCGACGGCCAGGGCAGCGTGCGCCAGTTCCTGCTCGCCGGCCGCTATTGCGACCGTTTCGAGAAGCGCGAGGGCGAGTGGCGCGTGGCCGACCGGACGGTCGCCTATGACTGGGTGGAGGAGCAGGTGCCGCCCGTCGATGACGAGGAGATGCGGTTCGGCCTGCGCACGCCGATCGGCTCTTCCTACCCGAACGATCCGATCTACTCGCTCCTCAAGCACGATTCACTGAAACCGAAATGAACTCCGGATCGGGAGAGCGTGAACATGCGGCGCGTTGAGGGAAAGAACGTAGCGCCGGTCAACATCCCGACGACCGTGGACAGCGCCGATTTCAGGTCCGCGATGCGCCAGGTGGCCTCGCCGGTTGCCATCGTCACGGCGCGCAGCGGCGATATCCGCAACGGCCTGGCCGCGACCGCGGTGTGTTCGGTGGCCGCCGATCCTCCGACGGTGCTCGCCTGCGTGAACCGGAACTCGACGGTCGACGGGATCATCGCGGAGAGCGGCGCTTTTGCGGTCAACTTCCTCACGGAAGAACAGCATCGGATAGCGAGGCTGTTCCTGGCGCCGAAGCTCGACCCGGACGAGCTCTTCGCAGAGACGCAATGGGGCGTGCTGGAAACCGGTTCCCCGGTCCTCGACGGCGCGCTTGCGGTCTTCGACTGCCGCGTCCGCCACTCCGTCTGCAACGGCACGCACAACATCTATGTCGGGTCGGTGGCCGCCAGCACATCGCTCGACGAGGACGGCTTGATGTATCGCGCCGGCGTATTCCGCAGGCTCGCCCCCGCGGGCCTGCGATGACAGAGGCATTCAGGAGAGGTCGGCTATGAACGGGTCCGGAAAAGTGGTCGTGGTCACCGGTGCGGCCGGCGGGATCGGCCGTTCCCTGGCGGCGCTCTTCGCGGAGGAGGGGGCGACCATCGTGGCGGTCGATCTCGCCGGGACCGGGGTCGGCGACGTCGCCGGCTCGCTCGGCGCGTCGCATGCGGCCTTCACCTGCGACCTGTCGGTCGAGGCCGAGATCGTCGCGCTGTTCAAGGAGATCGACGCCCGTTTCGGGCGCATCGACGTGCTGGTCAACAACGCCGCGCTCGGACCGACGATGTCGCCCACGGTGGAGACGGGACTGGACGCGTTCCGCAAGGCGATCGGCACCAACCTTCTCGGCCCGTTCGCGATGGCGCGCGAGGCGGCAAGGCGGATGTCTCCCGGCGGGGCCATCGTCAACATAGCCTCGCTTGCCGGCGTTCTCGGCAATCCGCGGCGCAACGCCTATGCCGCGTCGAAGGCCGGGCTGATCTCGCTGACCAGATCGCTCGCCTGCGAATGGGCGGAGCGCGGCATCAGGGTCTGTGCGGTAGCGCCCGGCTATGTCCGCACGCCGATGGTCGCCGAGCTTGAGCGCAGCGGCAAGGCGGATCTCGCCGCCGTGCGCCGCCGCATCCCGATGGGACGCATGGCGCGCCCGGACGAGATCGCGCGCATGGCACGCTTCCTCGCTTCGGACCGTGCCCGCTACATCACCGGTTCGATCGTCGCGGTCGACGGAGGCTGGATGTCCTTCAACCAGCCGGGTGACGCTCACCCCGCCGTCGACGGCACGCCGGCTGCAGAGCTGGAGGTACCGGAACAGGGCGGAAAACCGCGCACGGTCGCCGTCACCGGCGCGGCGAAAGGCATCGGCGAGGCGATCGCCCGGCGCTTCGCCGCCAATGGCGACCGCGTCGCGGTCATCGACCGGGATGCGCAAGGTGCAGAGGCGGTCGCCGCCTCGCTCGGCGGGAATCATGGCGCCTATCCGATGGACGTCACCTCCGAGGGAGAGGTCGTCGCCGCATTCGCGGCGATCGCCGAACGGTTCGGCAGCATCGACATCCTCATCAACGATGCGGCGATCGCCGATGTCTTCAAGCCGGGCCTCGACCAGTCGTGCGGCGACCTGGAAAAGGTGCTCGACGTCAACCTGGCCGGTGCATTCCTGTGCGCCCGCGAGGCGCTGAAGGCGATGGAGCCCGGCGCGATGATCCTCAATCTGGGCTCGATCAACACCTTCCTCCCGTTCGCGCCGCGCCATGCCTACGGCGCGTCGAAGGCCGGCATCGACATCCTGACGCGCTGCATGGCCGCCGAACTGGGTCCCGCCGGGATCAGGACCGCGACGATCGCGCCGGGCTATATCCGCACGCCGGGCGTCGCGTCGCTGGAGCGCGAGGGCCGCATCGACACGGCGGCGATCCGGCGCCGCATCCCTATGGGCGACATGGGCCGGCCGGAGGACATTGCCGATGCCGCGCTGTTCCTGGCGTCGAGCGACGCATCCTACGTCAACGGCTCGATCCTCTATGTCGATGGCGGCTGGACCTCGTTCGGGAACGCGGGCACGGCGTCGACGGGCGAGGGCGTGCCGATGACGGAAGCGGCGGAGTAGCGCCGCTGCCCTCCTATGCGACGTTGGGGCGGTCCCAGGACGACACGCTGCGCGGGCGGTCCAGTTGCAGCTTCGTTGCCGGCGGCCGCGCATCCGGGTGGATCAGCGAGTAGCCGAGCCAGTTGTTGGGGCGTGCGCGGATATATTGCGGCGGATAGGCGATGTCGTCGCCGAGAGCGGCGGCGGCATGCAGCCCCCAGCGCGGATTGTCCAGCATCGGCCGGGCCAGCGCCACGAAATCCGCATCGCCCGACGCGATCACGGAATCGGCCTGCGCGGGCTCGACGATCATTCCGACCGCCATCGCGCTCAAGCCGACCTCTTTCTTCACGGCGGCGGCGAAGGGAACCTGATGGCCGGGCGTCGCCGGCGGGATCTTTATGCCCGGCGCAATGTTGCCGGACGACATCGCGACATAGTCGATGCCGATCGATTTCAGCTCGCGGGCAAGCGCGACCGCGTCCTCCAGCGTCGAGCCCTCGGGATGCCAATCCGTGCTGTTCAGCCGGAAGCCGAGCGCGCGCTCCCGCGGCCAGACCGCTCTCACCGCCTCGGCGACCGCACAGGCAAATCGCATGCGCTTCTCGACCGTTCCGCCCCAGCCGTCGGTGCGGAGATTGGACAGCGGGGAGAGGAAATTGTGGATCAGATAGCCATGCGCGGCGTGGATCTCGACAAGGTCGAACCCCGCCCG
>CAYYZC010000001.1:46197-57498 GCA_964475605.1 uncultured Chelativorans sp. | reverse complement strand
CGAGCAGGCCGGGCGAGGGAGAGATCCTGTGCCGCAATCTGACGGTTTCGGTCGATCCCTATCTGCGCCTCAAGATGTACGACCGCCGCAGCTACACGCCGCCGCTGCAGATCGGCGAGCTGATACCGGGGCGGGCGGTCGCCGAGGTGATTGAATCGCGGGCGCAAGGCTTCGCGCCGGGAGACCATGTCGCGATCTATGGCGGCTGGCAGCAATATGTCGTGGTGCGCGGCGAAGCGGCAACCAAGGTCGACCTGGCGGCAGCCTCTGCGGGCGCCTGGCTCGGGCCGTTGGGCATGACGGGCATGACCGCCTATGCCGGCCTGATGCATATCGGCAAGCCGCAGGCGGGCGAGACGCTCGTCGTCTCCGGCGCGGCCGGCGCGGTGGGGAGCCTCGTCGGCCAGATCGGCAAGATATCGGGCTGCCGCGTCGTCGGGATCGCCGGCAGCGAGGAGAAGTGCCGCGCCGTGGTGGAGGAATTCGGTTTCGACGCCTGCCTGAACTACCGGGAGCCCGATCTCGCCGCAGGGCTCGAGGGCGCCGCCCCGGAGGGATGCGACATCTATTTCGACAATGTCGGCGGCGCGATCTCGCGGACCGTTTCGGCCCGCTTCAACGATTTCGCGCGCTTCATCGTCTGCGGGTCGATCTCGCAATATAGCGGCCAGCAGCCGGCCGAGCCGACCGCCTATGACGAGCTGATGCGCCTCGTCCTGACGCGCAGGCTGACCGTGCAGGGCTTCATCGTCTCCGACATCGCGTCGAACTATCCCGAATTCGAGGACAGGATGGCGGGCTGGCTGAAGGCCGGAAGCATCGTCCACCGCGAGCATGTCCGCCACGGCTTCGACGGCATCGTTCCGGCATTCCTCGGCATGCTCTCGGGCGAGAACACGGGCAAGTCGATCGTCCACATCGCCGGCGGCGAGCGGTCGTAGCGGCTCAGCTCCGGGCCTCTGCGAAGAAGATGCGGCGTTTGCCGCCCTTCAGGTCCTCCTCGGCGCGGATATCGAAGCGCTCGGCGAGAAGCCGGCGGAAATTGTCGAGGTGATAGTCCGAATACTGGTCCTCGCGGTTCGCCAGCAGGGCCTTCACCATCTCGTCCTCGCGTCCGACGAACTCGATGACGACCGAGGTGCCGAGCTCCGCCAGCCAGTCGATGAAATCGGCAAGCGGGATGTTGGCCGAGATGACGATGTGATGCACGAGGGCAAGGCAAAGCGTCAGGTCGGGGCGTCCGCGCTCGGCCAGCGCCTTACGCTCCGCTCCGCGCCAGCCCTGGCTGGGTGAGGAGTCGGCGAGGTCGACCACCAGCGGCAGGATGCGCTTCGACGCTTCGCCCGCCTTCTCGCGCTGGTAGAAATGCTCGATCGCCATGCGGTCGCCGTCCATCGACACGACATAGTCGGCATGCTCGGCGGCGATGCGCGAGAAGGTGCCGGTGTTGCAGCCCAGATCCCAGGCGAGCCGCCGGCGCCGCGTCGCCGCGGCCCTGCGCACGAACTCCGCCTTCCTGGCGAACTCCGCCTCGTCATAGGAGTGGGTCTTGTCGTAGTCGGCCCATGTCGTCCTGGTGCGTGCCGGCTCCAGTCCGGCGACCAGCCTGCTCAGCCTGGCGACGTTGCGCTCGATCAGCTCCTTGGCGAAGCCGGCCTGCGCCAGCGCCCCGCGCATGTCCTTGTCCGACCCGCCATAGCGCTTCTGCAGCGCGCTCTGGGCGGCGACATGCAGCAATACGCCGCTGCGCATCATGTCGCGCGCCGACATCAGGCCGCGCATCTCCTCGGCCGAGATGCCGTCGATGCGGCCACGCAGCCATGGCCGGAAGTCGACGCCCTTATAGGCCTGCAGCATCAGCGGATAGAGGAAGAGCTCGCAGAACTGGCGATAGCCGACCCAGGGCGCACCGCGCTTCAGCGCCTCGAAGGAGGGGATGTCGATGAAGACGGGATGCACGCCCTGCCACTGCACATTGTAGGGCGTGGCGTCCTTGAGGATCATGCCTTCGGCGAGCGCGCCGCGCATCAGGTCGAGATGGAGCAGGGCGGCATCCTTGAGCATGCCGAACGCCCATTCGTAGGGATAAGAAATGAAGGGGATGCGGGCGTGCTCGAGCGTGGCGGCCCAGTTCTCCTCGCCGGATCCTTGGGGAGGCTCCGCGGTGCGGGTCTCGACGATGCGGCCGGCCGCCGATTCGGCGCCGAAGAAACGCGTGTCGTGCAACCGGCGCCAATTGGCGTCGGCCGTCTCGCTCAGATGCCGGAAGACGCGCCCGTCTCGATAGAAGACGCTGCCGTTGCGGTCACGGTAGGAGCCGATCTCGCGCTCGACGGGAGCCTGGCTGGAAGGGGTGGCGGCGGTTTCGGGAAGTCGGACGACCTCGCTCACCTGTCGTCCCTGTTGCTTGCCGGGGAGGGAAGGGGTTCGCCCGCCTCATCGCTCAGATCCTCGACCGGGCGGATGTGCAGAGCCACCAGCAGCTTGTGCCAGTAGAGCTTTCCCACGACCATCAGGCCGGCGACGCCGCCGAGAAGCACCTGCAGGATCATGCTGCCTGTTCCGGCGTCGAGATAGGCGTGGGCGCTGCCCGTCGAGATGCCGACGAACAGGCCGGCAAGAACAAGCGGGAAAGCGTAGGGGGCGGACTTCATACGCATCGCAAATCATGCCTTTTCATACGAGAACGGGTTGTCGTGCTGCAGTAGCCGGCCCCGCTTGCGGGCAAACAGGGCAGACGGAAAACGCCGCAGGGACGAAATCGATCCTTCAAGAAAGCGACATAAATCTGTCATAAACGGAGAGCGGATGCTTCTTTGGCAATGGCGGGAGCCGCAAGCGGACCCCTGAAGCCGATGTCGGCGGGCGCTTATGGAGGTTCGTTCTTGACAAGGGTTTCCGGCGCGGGGGAAGCGCGAGCCAGCGGACCATCCTCCAGATCGTCGCAGGGTTCCGGCGGTCATTATCCGCTTCATCCCTTTCTCTTCGCGATCGTCTCCGTCCTCGTGGTGCTGGCGAGCGAGCTCAACGAGGCAGCGCCGGAGGATACGTGGCCGACGCTGGCGGGCGCCGTGGTTTTTGCGGCGCTGGTCTATGGCGCGGCGGCGGCCCTGCGCCGGCGGCTCGATGCTGCGACGGCGGTGATCGCCAGCATCTGGATCGTCGGCTGCCTCTATTACGGCGCCCTGCTCGGGCCGTTGAACCGTATGCTCGACGGCGGCTATTCGATGACGAGGTCGCTGCCGTTCGCGCTCGTGGCGATGGTCGTGCTCAGCCTGCTGGCCTGGCGCCTGGCGCGCTGGATGCGGCCCGTGCACATCATGCTGAACGTCGTCGCGGCGGTGCTGCTGGTCACGCCGCTATGGCAGACGGCGGCCTATGCGTGGCGCAATTTTCCGGCGCGCGACGCCTACGATGCCGACCGCGCCGCGGCCGCGATGCCGGTGATCGGCGATCCGGCCGACCGCCCGGCCGCCGCGGAGCGGCCGCCCGACATCTACCATTTCATCTTCGACCGCTATGCGCGCCAGGACGTGCTGCGCAGCGACTTCGGCATCGACGACAGCGAAACCGGCCGGTTCCTCGAGCAGAACGGGTTCTTCGTCACCACCGGGAGCTTCGCCAACTATCCCAAGACCGGCCCGTCGCTCGCCTCCACCTTCTACATGGACTATCTCGACCATCTGGCCGACCAGCCTGACCTGAACGGCGCCAACTGGCATCCGATATACGACATGCTGGACGACCATCGCGTCGGGCGCTTCCTCAAGGCGCGCGGCTACGAGTTCCTCCAGTTCGGCTCGTGGTGGAAAGGCACCGCCTACAATCCGTTGGCCGACGAGAACCACCCATACGCCTTTTCCGAGTTCGCCACGGCCTATCTGAAGAAGACCATGGCGAAGCCGGTGTTCCATCTGCTGCCGGATAGCGGCGTGACGATGCGCCTCGACTGGGACAACGGCCAGTGCCAGCGGGTCGCCGACCAGCTTCGCCGGATCGAGGCCACGGGTGAGGGCGAGAAGCCGACCTACGTCTTCGCGCATGTCCTCGTCCCGCACGGCCCCTACGTGTTCGCCCCCGACGGAAGCTGCCTGACGCAGAAGGAGGCGGCGGCGCGCGGCGAGCAGCAGGGCTATGCCGACCAGATCGCCTATGCCGGCAGGATGATCCGCGAGTTGGTGACGGCGCTGCAAGGCCGCGAGGACAAGCCTGTCATCATCATCCAGGCCGACGAGGGGCCGTTTCCGGAATGGACGCAGGACGTGCCCTGGCAGGAGGCGCCGGCAGAGGAGCTGCGCGTCAAGACGGCGATCATCAACGCCTATTTCTTCCCCGAAGGCGATTATGACCTGCTCTATCCCGACATCACGCCGGTCAACAGCTACCGGGTGCTGTTCGACACGGTGTTCGGGACGGATCTCGGCCTGCTGGAGGACCGGGTCTACGTCTTTCCGCATGGCGGCCAGCTCTATGAGTATCATGACGTGACGGACAAGGTGCGCAACGTGGCCGAAGAGGGCGAGACGGTGAGCCGGCACTAGGTTCCGGCCTCCATCGAGGACTGAGCTTTTTCCGCTGCCGGGGAACGGGGACGGCGCCCGGAAGCTCGCGCGCCCGGGTTCCCACCTTGCGGAAGCCCCGCATTTGCAGGTAAGCGCTACCGGGGGGTACGCGCGACAGATGAAGATCGACTTCCGGAGCCTCGAGGCGTTCTATTGGGTCGCCCAGCTCGGCAGCTTCCGCCGGGCGGCGGAACGGCTCAATACGACGCAGCCGGCGGTCTCGCACCGCATCGCCGGGCTGGAGACCGATCTCGGCGCGGCGCTGCTGATCCGCGGCGCGCGGGTCGCGACGCTGACCTCCAAGGGACGCGAGCTGCGCGACTATGCGGAGCGCATGCTCCGGCTGATGACGGAGATGACCGAGGCGATGGCCGCGCCGAGCGCGATGAGCGGCGTGATCCGCATCGGCGTGTCCGAAACCATAGTCCACACCTGGCTGGCGCGCTTCGTGGAGCGGGTCCACCAGTTGTATCCCAACATCATTCTCGACATCGAGGTCGACGTGTCGCCCAATCTGCGCGACGCGGTGGTCGACAACAGGCTCGACATCTGCTTCCTGCTCGGGCCCGTCAGCGAGCCGTCGATGATCAATCGCGATCTCTGCCGCTACCCGCTGGCCTTCGTCGCCAACACCTCGATGGACCTCGGACCCGAGCCGGTCGAGCTCGCACGGCTGATAAAGACGCCGATCATCACCTATCACAAGACGACGCGGCCCTACATGATGCTGCGCCAGGCGCTGGCGAAGGCCGACCTGCCGCCGCCGCGGATCTACAGCAACTCCTCGCTCTCCACGATCGTGCGCATGACGCTCGACGGCATCGGCGTCAGCGTCATCCCGCCGGTCGTCATCGCGCCGGAGCTGAGCCGGGGGGAGCTGCGGATCGTGCGGACGGAGATCGCGCTGCCCGACCTCGTCTTCACCGCGACGATCCCGGCGACGCCCGGCGGCTCGCTTGCCGGGCCGCTCGTGCAGCTCGCCGCACAGGTGGCCGAAGAGCCGGTTTCTGCTTGAACCACGATAAGGATCCTTCATCAAAAACCATGATGAATGACAATTGGACCATATCGCTCGGTGCATCCTAACCTTTCTCCACCAGACATCGGGGACGGTTGGACGAACATGCAGTTGGAGGTTCTCGGCAACGGGCGCGAGCAGTCGGGCGACGGGCTCTCGGTGCGCATCGCCTGCCGCACGCAAGGGAGGGACTGGCACACTTCGGGCGAGGCGCCGGGCTTTGTCCAGGGCAATCTCGTCATCCTGCCGGAGGCCCAGGCCAACGACTTCCTGCGCTTCTGCCAGCGAAACCAGGCTGCGTGCCCGGTGATCGGGATGACGGAGCCCGGAAGCCCGCACGTGCCGGAGCTCGGCCTCGACCTCGACCTTCGCACCGATCTGCCGCGCTACCGGGTGTGGCGCGACGGCGAGCTCGCCGACGAGCCCGAAGAGATCGGCGACCTCTGGCGGTCCGACCTGCTCGGCTTCGTGATCGGCTGCTCGTTCACCTTCGAGGAGGCGCTGATCGCTGACGGCATACCGCTGCGCCATGTGAACGAGGGGATCAACGTCGCCATGTACCGCACATCGGTGGCCACCCAGCCGGCCGGGCCGTTCCACGGACCGCTGGTCGTCTCCATGCGGCCGATGTCGCCGGCGCGCGCCATCCGCGCGATCCAGATCACCTCGCGCTATCCGATGATGCACGGGGCGCCGGTCCATATCGGGAATCCGCAAGGCATCGGCATCGACGACCTGGACAGCCCCGACTACGGCGATCCGGTCGCCGTCCTGCCGGGCGAGGTGCCGGTCTTCTGGGCCTGCGGGGTGACGCCGCAGGCCATCATCGGGGCGGCGCGGCTGCCCTTCGCCATCACCCACGCGCCCGGATGCATGCTGGTCACCGACCGGCGCAACAGCGAGTATTCCATCATCTGAGGCACGACCATCATCTGAAGCACAATAAGACGGACGGCCAACGCCCGCGCCAACTCAGGACTCTAGAAAGGGAACCGAACCATGAATCGCAGACAGGTCCTTCTCAGCGGCGGCGCCGCGGCGCTCGCCCTCACGACGCGTCCGGTCTTCGCCCAGTCGGCCGATGAAGTCGTCATCGGCGTCATCTATCCGATGTCGGGGCCGAGCGCGCAGATCGGCGTCGACGCACGCCATGCGCTGGAAACGGCGGTCGAGATCGTCAACGGCGAATACGACCTCGACCTGCCGACCGCGCGCAGCGTCGGCCTTCCCAACCTCGGCGGCGCCAAGGTCCGCATCATCGTCGCAGACCATCAGGGCGACCCGCAGAAGGGCCGCGCGGAAGCGGAACGCCTGATCACCCAGGACGGCGTCAGCGCCATCGTCGGCGCCTACCATTCGTCGGTCTCCGCCACCGCCTCCGTCACCTGCGAGCGCTACGGCGTGCCTTATGTCTGCGCCGACTCCTCCTCGCCCAGCCTGCACCGGAACGGCCTGAAATTTTTCTTCCGTCCGGCCGCCCATGACGAGATGTTCTCCGAGGCGATGTTCAACTTCCTCGACGCGCAGCGCGCCGCGGGCAGGGACATCAAGTCGGTCGGCCTGTTCCACGAGGACACGATCTTCGGCACGGACTCCTCCAACGTCCAGCGCAAGCTGGCTGAGGAGCGCGGCTACGAGATCGCCGTCGACCTCAAATACCGCGCCAACTCGCCGTCGCTGACCTCGGAAGTGCAGCAGATCAAGAACGCCGATCCGGACGTTCTGCTGCCGTCGAGCTACACGACCGACGCGATCCTGCTGGTGCGCACGATGGACCAGCTCGGCTACAAGCCGAAGAACATCGTCGCCCAGGCCGCCGGCTTCTCCGAGCAGGCGCTGTTCGACGCCGTCGGCGACAAGCTGGAAGGCCTGATCTCGCGTGCCTCCTTCTCGCTCGACATGGCCGCCAAGCGGCCGTCGATCGCGACGGCGAACGAACTGTTCCGGGCGCGTGCGAACCGCGATCTCAACGACAACTCCTCGCGCCAGTTCATGGCGCTGCTGGTCCTGGCGGACGCGATCGACCGTGCCAAGTCGGCGGAAGGCCCGGCGATCCGCGATGCGCTCGCCGCGACCAACATCCCCGGCGACCAGACCATCATGCCCTGGTCGAAATGCGCCTTCGGCGAGGACGGCCAGAATCCCGATGCCGATCCGGTGCTTATCCAGTATGTCGACGAGAAGTGGGTGACGGTCTTCCCGGAGGCCGTCGCAGTGGCCGACGCCATCTGGCCGATGAGCAGCTAGGTTCCATCGCCGGCGTCTGCGCATGGTCGCGGCGCCGGCAGCATGCTCTTCGCGACGGGCCTCACGCCTCCTGACGGGGCGTCGGGGCCTGCTGCCAGCAAAGGATGATCGCCATGACTGTGGAAGCCCTGCTACAGGTTTTTGCGAGCGGTCTGCTGATGGGCCTGATCTATGCCCTGATCGCCGTCGGCCTGTCCCTGATCTTCGGCCTGATGGACGTCGTCAACTTCGCCCATGGCGAATTCCTGATGACGGCCATGTATGTGGTGTTCGGCCTCTGGGTCGTGACCGCGATTGATCCCGTCCTGCTCGTGCCGCTCGCCACAGCGGTGCTCTTCGGCTTCGGCGCCCTCGTCTATATGGGCGTCGTGCGCTTCGCCATGCGCACCACGACGAATGCGGGCATGGTGCAGATCTTCGCGACGTTCGGCCTCGCCATCTTCATCCAGGGCGTGGCGCAGTATTTCTTCACCCCCGACTACCGCAGCATCACCGACACATGGCTGAGCGGCGAGACGCTCTCGTTGGGAGGCGTGTTCCTGCCGGTACCGCAGGTGTTCGGCGGGGCGATTTCGATCGCCGCCTTCGTCGGCCTCTACCTGCTGATGACCCGCAGCGATTTCGGCAAGGCCCTCGAAGCGACCCGCGAGGACCAGGGCGCGGTCGCGCTGGTCGGCATCAACCGCAACCGCGTCTTCGCGCTCGGCTGGGGGCTGGGCGCGGGGCTGGTCGGACTGGCCGGCGCCGTTCTCGCCATCTTCTACTACATCCATCCGCAGGTCGGCGCCCCGTTCGCGATGATCGCCTATGTGGTGGTCGCGCTCGGCGGCTTCGGCAGCGTCTTCGGCGCGCTTGCCGCCGGCATCATCGTCGGCCTCGTCGAAGCCTTCGCCGCCGTGCTCATGCCGCCCTCGATGAAGGCGATCGCGGTCTATTCACTCTATCTTGCGGTCGTCTTCATCCGGCCGAGCGGACTTTTCGGGAGGCTGTGATGACAGACGCTGCTACCACATTACGCGCCGGCGCCGTGACAGTGCCTTCGACCGGATCGGACAGCAGGCGCAACCAGATCGTCGCGCTGGTCGTCGTCACCGCCGTCGTCGCGGTGATCCCGCTGGCCGTCACCGACGTCTATCTGCAGAACGTGCTGATCCTGACGCTGATGTATGCGTCGCTGGCGCAGAGCTGGAACATCCTCGGCGGCTATTGCGGACAGATCTCGCTCGGCCATGCGCTCTATTTCGGCGTCGGCGCCTATGCGACCTCGTTCCTGTTCGCAAGCCACGGCATCGTCCCGTGGATCGGCCTTTTCGTCGGCGGCGCGCTGTCGGCCCTGCTCGCCCTCGTGCTCGGCTATTTCTGCTTCCGTCTCAAGGGGCACTACTTCGCCATCGCCACGTTCGTCATCGCCGAGATCGGCCTGCTCCTCGTCCACAATGCTGAGTTCCTCGGCGGCGCGCTCGGCATCCAATGGCCGTTCGGCCCCGATAGCTGGGCGACGATGCAGTTCGCGCGCACCAAGCTGCCCTACATCTATCTGGCGCTCGGCCTGTTCGTCATCACCTGGCTGGTGTGCTACGCCATCGAGGGCTCGCGCTGGGGCTTCTGGTGGCGGGCGATCAAGGACAATCCGGAGGCTGCGGAAAGCCTCGGCGTCGAGGTGTTCCGCTCCAAGATGGCGGCGGCCGCCGTCTCGGCCTTCTTCACCGCCGCCGCCGGCGCCTTCTATGCCGCCTTCGTGGCCTATATCGATCCGGAGAGCGTGATGTCGTTCCGCTTCTCGCTGCTCTTCGCCCTGCCGGCCGTCCTCGGCGGCATCGGGACCTTGTGGGGCCCGGCGGTGGGTGCGCTGATCCTGATCCCGATCACCGAGCTTTCCCGCTCCTATCTCGGCGGCTCGGGCAGCGGTCTAGACCTCATCATCTATGGCGGACTGATCGTCTTCGTCGCGCTGGCCAAGCCGGAGGGCGTGCTCAGCCTGTTCCGGAGCGGATCGAAGAGGAGCACGCAATGAGCGACACTCGCCAGAATATCCTGGAGGTCCGCGGCGTCACCCGGCGCTTCGGCGGCCTCGTCGCCAACAAGGACGTCAATATCGACGTCCACCGGGGCGAGATCCTCGGCCTGATCGGTCCCAACGGGGCGGGCAAGTCGACGCTCTTCAACCTGATCGCGGGCTCCTTTCCGCCGAGCGCGGGCGAGATCCTCTTCGAGGGCAAGCCTATCACCAGCCTGCCTGGGACGCGGCGCTGCGGCCTCGGCATCGCCCGCACCTTCCAGGTGCCGCGCAGCTTCGATTCCATGACCGTGATCGAGAATGTGATGGTCGGTGCGTTCGTTCGCCATGCCGCGGCACGCGCCGCCCGCAGCGCAGCCTGGGAGACGCTCGACTATGTCGGGCTGGTCGACCGGGCCGAGGCTCCGGCAAGCGAGCTGACGCCGCCGGAAAAGCGGCGGCTGGAAATGGCCCGCGCGCTGGCGACCGAGCCGAAGCTGCTGCTGCTCGACGAGGTGCTGACAGGCCTCACCCCTTCGGAGGCGCAGATGGGCGTCGAGCTCGTGCGCAAGGTCCGCGAGCGCGGCATCACCGTCGTGATGGTCGAGCATGTCATGGAGATCGTCATGCCGCTCGTCGACCGCGCCATCGTCCTGCATCTGGGCGAGGTGCTGGCGGAAGGCCATCCGAAGGACGTGGTGCGCGACGAGAACGTCATCACCGCCTATCTGGGAGAACGCCACCGTGCTGCTGCTTGACGACACCGCACCCGTGCAGGCTCCGGCTGCCGGAACCCTGCCGCTTCTGGAGGTCAGCGACCTCACCACGGCGTATCGCGGCCTGATCGCCATCTCCGGCATCTCGCTCGACGTGCGTCCGGGCGAGATCGTCACCGTGGCGGGCGCCAACGGCGCCGGCAAGTCGACGCTGCTGAAATCGATCGCGGGCCTCGAAAGGGCCCGCTCGGGCGCCATCACCTTCGCCGGAAAGCGCATCGAGGCGATGGCCGGTCACGACATCACCGCGCTCGGTCTCGCCTATGTGCCCGAGAACAAGCGGCTCTTCCCGCGCCTCACGGTCGCCGACAATCTGCGTCTCGGCAGCTATCTCCATCGCAGGGAGCCGGACCGCGACGCGCCGCTGGAGCGTGTCTTCACGCTCTTCCCGCGCCTCGAGGAACGCCTGCCGCAACGTGCCGGAACGCTGTCGGGCGGCGAGCAGCAGATGCTGGCGATCGGACGGGCGCTGATGACGCGCCCGCGCCTGCTGATGCTGGACGAGCCCTCTCAAGGGATCATGCCGAAGCTGGTCGACGAGATCTTCGACGCGGTGGAGGCGATCAGGGCGACCGGGGTCACCGTGCTGCTGGTCGAGCAGCGGCTCGCCGAAAGCCTCGAGATCGCCGACCGCGCCTACGTGCTGCAGACGGGCCGGCTGATCCTGTCCGGGACGGCGGCCGAGGTTCGCGACAATCCCGA
>CAYYZC010000001.1:31969-46097 GCA_964475605.1 uncultured Chelativorans sp. | reverse complement strand
TTTCTGTCGGTCAGTCCGCCCGCACGAATTTGCGGATGCGGTGGGTGATGCCGCGGACGTCGAGCACCGTGGCCAGGTAGGACCGGCCGTCCTCGGCCATGCGCCGCAGCATGATGTGCTGGCCTTTTCCGTCGAGCGGATTGCGGCTCACGCGGTAATGCGTCCGCTCGTCCAGATAGACCAGGCGCACGAGCCCGTAAGGCTTGCCGACCTCGAACCGGCGCTCGCGCTCGCCGCCGCTCGCCTTGATGCGCCGCTTGAAATCTGCCAGCTCGGCGGCAGGGTCTTCGGCGGTGCTGATGATCTCCCTCACCGCATAGGGCACCCACTCGGTGCCGTCGTAAGGCGCGGTGTAGCCGATACGGATCTTCGGCCGGTCGCCATAGAGCACCTCGTAATCCTGGACGCCGTCCTCGATGCGAAGCGTGATGAGTTCCTCGCCGATCTCGTCGGGAACGTGCTTCTTCAGCGCGTCGTCCCAGACCAGGGACTCCGACGTATCGATCGTCCAGGTGCCGTTGAAGATGTCCGTCATGCGCAGCTCTCCGTTCGAATCCGGGCAAAGACCGCAGCGGCGTGACGGCCGGTCCCTGCCGGGCATTGCCCATTCGTCGCAGACTATCGCAGGCGCGTGCGGATTGGAGGGAAGCGGCCCCGCCTAACCGATTAACGCATATGTGTTTCTTGGCCGCGGAGCCTTTTCCGGCTTCAAATGCCAGCCGCTCCGGGGAACGTTGTCCGTCGTCGATCGTGCAACGAAAACACCATCCAAGGAGGAGGCGAAATTGCGACATTGCGCAGCAAGTCTTACCGGCAGCGCCGCAACGGTCCTGGGGCTGACGGCAGCCCTCATCGGCTTCGGCATGGACAGGAGTGCCGCGCAGGAGGCGCCCGCGGAACTGGTCGAGGCGGCCCAGGACGAAGGCATCGTCGTCCTCTACAGCGCCAATCCGGTTCCCGGCACGGAGCATCTGGCGGAGGCGTTCGAGGAGAAATACGGCATCACCGTCGAGCGGCTCGCGCTGCCGGCCGGCACGCTGATGCAGCGCTTCGCCTCGGAGCTGGACGCGGGCTCGTTCAACGCCGACATCATCGTGGGAGCGGGCTTCGACGGGCTCGTCACCAATGAATACATCCCGAACGGCTGGATGATCCCGATCCAGGAAGCCGGCATCCCCGCGCTAGAGGCGGGCGAGTATCCCGAGGGCTTCCTCAACGAGAGCACCGCGACGCTCGCCTACAATCCCTGGCTCATCGCCTACAACACCGACCTCGTCGACGATAGCGACCTGCCCGATTCGTTCGAGGACCTTGCCGACCCGAAATACAAGGACATGGTCTGCATCCCGAACCCGCAAGTGGCGGTCGCCTATATCGAGGTCTGGGACCGCATGCGCGAGTCGTTCGGCCCGGAGATGCTCGAAGGCGTCGGCGCCAACAATCCGAAGCTCTACGAGAGCGCGGCGGCGGCGAGCTCGGCGCTGGGGGCCGGCGAATGCGCCATCGCCGGGCCGGTGACGGCGGTTGCCGTCGCCGCGCTTCCCGACCGGGCTCCGGTCGACCAGGTCCTGCCGGAGGTGACGACCGGAACGCAGATGGAGCTCGGCTATCTCGATCCGGAGAAGATCGCCCATCCCAACGCCGCCAGGCTGTTCGCGCAATATCTGCTGACGCCCGAGGGCAACGAGCAGCAGGCGACCGTCGGCGGCAATATCTGGGTGCTCGACCCATCCATGTCGATGGAGCAGATCGCCGCGTTGAAGGCGGCACCGGACGCCGCGGATCGCACCGACGAGATCCTGGGCCTGCTCGGCGTCAAGTGATCCTGTGGCGAGGCTCCGCGCCAGCGCGCGGAGCCTCGCCGTTTGTCCCTTTCCATGGGCAGCTTGCTTGTGACGTCGTTCCCGGAAGACACGAACCGGCCGGCCCGGCCGGTGGAGATTGCCGCGCTGCCCGCTGCGCCGGGGCACCGGTTCGGCTCGCTGCGGGTCTTCCGCGGCGGCTGGTTCAGCATCCTGAGCGGCACGATCGGCACCCTGTTCGCCGCCATCGTCGTCTATGTCATCGTCCGGCTGGCGATGCGCCTGCTCTTCGACCGCGGCCGGTTCGACGCCGGGGTCATCGGCCGCGTATTCGCCTATGACGGCCTTGGCGCGATATTGTTGAACACGTTCATCGTGGTCCTGAGCAGCATGGCGATGGCGCTGGTGATCGGGGCGTTCTTCGCCTGGCTGATGGAGCGCACCGACGCCAGGATCGACTGGCTGGCGGGCCTGCTGCCGATGCTCTCGATGATATTGCTGCCGATTGCCGGCGCCATAGGCTGGGTGTTCCTGCTCGCCCCGAATGCCGGCTTCTTCAATGCGCTGCTTCGCTGGATCCTCGGCTGGTTCGGGGTGGAGATCATGTCGGGCCCGCTGGATATCTACAGCTGGCCGGGGATGATCCTTCTCTACACCGCCTACATGATTCCCTTTGCCTTCCTCATGATCTCGACCGGCCTGAGGAGCAGCGATCCCAGCATGGAGGAAGCGGCGCGGATCAGCGGCGCCTCGCTCCTGCGGACGCTCTGCCAGGTGACGATCCCGGTCCTTGCGCCGAGCCTCGGCGCGGCCGCGCTCTACATCATCTGGTTCGGCTTCTCGTTCTTCTCGGTGCCGGTCGTCATCGGCACGGAGCTCGGCGCGACGGTGCTGGCCGTCGAGATCGTCCGCCTCGTCACCTTCACCTATCCGTCGGATACCGCCGTTGCGATCGGGCTGAGCGTGTTCCTGGTCGCCGCTTTGGGCATCGCCTGGTATTTCCAGGGCCGCATCCTGCGCGCCAACCGCCACGCCTCGATCGGCGGCAAGGGGCAGCGGACCGCCACCATCCGTCTTGGCAGGTTCCGGCCCTGGGCGCGGGCATCGCTCGTCGCCTATATCCTGCTGACCTTCGTCTTCCCGCTCGGAGCGCTGATCCTGGTCGCGCTCAACGGCTACT
This sequence comes from uncultured Chelativorans sp., assembly GCA_964475605.1. Classification (GTDB taxonomy): domain Bacteria; phylum Pseudomonadota; class Alphaproteobacteria; order Rhizobiales; family Rhizobiaceae; genus CAYYZC01. Next base: position 43,115 of record CAYYZC010000001.1, on the reverse strand, counting down.
GGACGGCGAATATCGACTGGGCGCTGCTCGATCCCGCCAATCTCTGGACCGGGACCTTCGACAACCGCGGAGCCCTGGGGTCGCTCCTCAACAGCCTGAACCTGGCGGTGCTCGGCGCGACGGCTGCCATGCTCGTCGCTGCCCTGTTCTCGCTCTATCTGCGCAATTCGAGCTCGGCCTGGTCGCGGCTGCTCGACGGCATCATCAAGCTGCCCTCGGCCCTGTCGGCGATCGTCATCGGCCTCGGCTTCGTGCTGGCGTTCGCCGGCCCGCCCTTCAATCTCGGCAACACGTTCTGGATCCTCCTGCTGTGCTATCTGGTGCTGTTCCTGCCGCAGGCCACCGTCTCGGCCGATGCCGCGGCGGCACAGGTCGACAGGCAACTCAGCGAAGCCTCGTGGGTGGCCGGCGCCGGCGGCGGCCGCACCTTCGTGCAGATCAGCCTGCCGCTGATGATCCCGGGGCTCATCGCCGGCTGGGGCCTGCTCTTCGTCTGGATGACCGGGGAGCTCAACGCCTCGATCATGCTTTCGGGCACGCGGGTTCCGGTGGTCGGCTTCCAGATCCTGCAGATCTTCCAGACCGGAGGGTTTCCGGTCCTCGCATCGCTGGCGCTCGTGATCACACTCATCAACGTCGTCGTGCTCTCCGCCGCACATTTCTTCGAACGATGGATCGGTGCCGGGATGACGCACCGGAGCGCGCGTCCTTGATCCTGAAGGGAGGTAACCCATGGACCCCGTCGCCACGGAGGCACCGGTGATGCAGGCTTCCCCGCTGCGCATGGGCGCCGTCGAAGGCACCGCCCTGACGATGGAGGACATCCGGAAGCATTTCATACGCCGCAACGGCGCGAGGGTGCCGGCCGTCGACGGCATCGACCTGCGGGTCGAGCAGGGGGAGTTCGTGGTCCTGCTGGGCCCTTCCGGCTGCGGAAAGACGACCTTGCTGAGATGCATCGCCGGCCTCGAGACGCCCGATGCCGGTATGATCGCCATCCATGGCGAGCATCACTATTCGTCCGGCCAGGGGCTCGATTCCGCGCCGGAAAAGCGGAAGCTCGGCATGGTCTTCCAGTCCTACGCGCTATGGCCGCACATGAAGGTGTTCTCCAACGTGGCCTATCCGCTGAAGACGAAGCGGGTGCCGCGGGCCGACATTCGCAAGCGTGTCTCCGAGGTGCTCGCGACGGTCGGCATAGCCGAACTGGCGGAGCAATATCCCGGCCAGCTCTCCGGCGGGCAGCAACAGCGGGTGGCGCTGGCGCGGGCGCTGGTCTCCAGCGACGGGCTGCTGCTCTTCGACGAGCCGCTGTCCAATGTCGATGCCAAGGTGCGCGAGCAGCTTCGCTACGAGATCCGCCGCATGCAGCAGGAGATCGGCTTCGCGGCGATCTACGTCACCCACGATCAGGAGGAGGCGATGGAGCTCGCCGACCGGATCGCGGTGCTGAACAGGGGCAGGATCGCGCAGCTCGGCTCGCCTCAGGCGATCTATGACGAGCCGGCGGATCTTTATGTGGCAAAATTCATCGGCGCGGCGAACGAGATTTTCGGCCGCGTCGCAGCGGTTGCCGCGGACGGGACCGGCAGCGTCTCGACCGATGCGGGTCCCGTCACCGGCGTGCTCGGCGAGGCGGGGCTGGCAGTGGGCGACGAGGCGAGCGTGATCGTGCGTCCCGAAAAGTGCCGGCTCGTTCCGGCGGACGGCACGGAAAGCGCGAATCAATGGGCGGTCGAGCGGGTCACGGCGCTGTTCATGGGCGCCAGCCGAAGGATCGTCGTGCGGGCCCCCGCATGGGGCGACGTGCATGTGCAGTTCTCGAGCGGCGAGCAGCTTCCCGCCGCCGACGAGGCGCTGCGGCTGCATGTACCGCCCGATTGCGCCCGCATCTACCGCAGGTGATCCTCGCGGCGGTGAGCATGGCCCCACCGCCCTATCGATCCCGGCCGGGAATCCTCCAAATCCGGGCAGCCCCCGGCGCCGTTGCGGAAAGCGCGGGGCCGGATCGAGGTGTAAGGTTTTCACTGCGCGATCGGGTGCGAGGCGGCCGGCGTTAACCATTGGTTAACCAAGGTCCTCATACTTGGTCGCAGCAACATAGCGTTAACCTGAATGACCGAATCACTAACAGACACGCGTCCGATCCGCCTCAAGGGCCGCTCCTTCCTCGCGCTCACGCTCTCGCCGCAACTGCCCATCGAAGGCTGGCTGGCCCGGCTCGACGATCTGGCCGCCCGCTCGGCGGGCTTCTTCCTTGGGCGCCCCGTCGTCCTCGATCTCGACGAGGTCGACATCGACAAGTCCCAGCTCGCCGAGCTGATCGGCGAGCTCGGCAAGCGCAATGTCTGGATCATGGGGATCGAAGGCGCGCGCCCGTCGCTGCTCGGTCCCGGCATGCCGCCGGCTATGAAGGGCGGACGCCCGGGCCCGGATTTCGAGGCGCCTCCCGACGAGGAAGCAGCCGAGGCCACCGCCTCGCAAGGCGGCAGGCAGGCAGAGGCTGCATCGTCTGCGGAGGCGCAGGCGGGCCGGCCGATGCCGTCGATCATCGTCAGGGAACCGGTGCGCTCGGGCCAGTCGATCATCTTTCCCGACGGCGACGTGACCATCGTCGGCTCTGTCGCCTCGGGCGCGGAGATCGTCGCCGGCGGCTCGATCCATGTCTACGGGACGCTGCGGGGGCGGGCGCTCGCCGGCTCCGTCGGCAATGCCTCGGCCCGCATCTTCTGCCGCAAGCTGGAAGCCGAGCTGCTGGCGATCGACGGGCTCTACAAGTCGGCCGAGGACATGGACGACAAGCTTCGCGGCCAGGCCGTCCAGTTCTGGCTCGAAGGCGACGCGATCATGGCGGAAGCGCTGAACTGAGCCGGCGGAGCCCGGCATAGGAGAGGGAAATGGCGAAAGTTATCGTGGTAACATCGGGTAAGGGCGGCGTCGGCAAGACGACCTCGACGGCCGCCCTGGGCGCAGCGCTGGCGCAGCGGAACGAGAAGACGGTCGTCGTCGATTTCGACGTGGGCCTTCGCAATCTCGACCTCGTCATGGGGGCGGAGCGGCGGGTCGTCTACGACCTGGTCAACGTCATCCAGGGCGACGCCAAGCTGCCGCAGGCGCTGATCCGCGACAAGCGGCTGGAGACGCTGTTCCTGCTGCCGGCCTCGCAGACCCGCGACAAGGACAATCTGACGGCCGAAGGCGTGGAGCGCGTGATGACCGCTCTCAAGCGGCATTTCGACTGGATCATCTGCGACAGCCCGGCCGGGATAGAGCGGGGCGCCACGCTTGCCATGCGCCATGCCGACACCGCCGTCATCGTCACCAATCCGGAAGTCTCCTCGGTGCGCGATTCCGACCGCATCATCGGCCTGCTCGATGCCAAGACCGAGAAGGCGGAGCGCGGCGAGCGAGTGGAGAAGCACCTGCTGCTGACCCGCTACGACGCCAACCGGGCCGATCGCGGCGACATGCTCAAGGTCGACGACGTGCTGGAGATCCTGTCGATCCCGCTGCTCGGCATCATCCCGGAAAGCATGGACGTGCTGCGCGCCTCCAATCTCGGCACCCCGGTGACGCTCGCCGACAACCGCAGCGCGCCGGCGATGGCCTATCTCGACGCGGCACGCCGGCTCGCCGGCGAGGCCCTGCCGGTGAGCATCCCCGGCGAGAAGCGGGGCATCTTCGGCAAGATCTTCGGGAGGAGGGCGGCATGAGCCTGTTCAACTTCTTCAGCAGGAAGAGCTCGGCGCCGACGGCGCGCGAGCGCCTGCAGATACTGCTCGCCCATGAGCGTTCCTCGGTCGGCCATTCCGACCTGGTGAACCTCCTGCGCGAGGAGATCCTGGCGGTGATCAAGAAGCATGTGCAGATCGACGCCGACAAGGTGAACGTCAAGATGGACCGCGGCGAGAAGGTCTCGACCCTCGAGGTCGATATCGAGATCCCGCTGGAATCGGGCGTGCGGACGGCCAAGCGCGCCACCCCTCGCAGCAGCAAGGCGGCTGCCTGACCATAGGAGACGATCATGACCCGTGCCGCACTTCTCGACCGGCTTCAGGAGCTCCAGCGCATGCCGAAGTTCCAGAACCGCGACATCTGCACCATAAGCGCCGTCCTCACCAAGGACGCGCTGGCAAAGCATGTCGAGGTCTGCGAGACGGCGGCCGGGGTGTCCGGCGGCAAGGCCGGGCCGGACCGCGACCATGGCGTGGGCGCGGCCGCATAACGGGTTCGGATACGGCCCGCAAAACTTTTCCCTGATGTCTCGCCGGCGGAGGGTTCCCCGCCGGTGACCTGACCGTCGCGCCCGGAACCGCCGGGCGATCAACGCGACCGAGCAGGCAGGGCGAGCCGTCATCGCCGGCCACCTGCTCTCTCTCCCTTCCTCCCTTCTTCTGTCCATCAAATGACTGCCGCGGTGCCGCGAGGTGCCGCGGCAACGCTGCGTCATCTTGTTCCGCAGAGATGATTGACAAAGCCGATTGGCACTGTAAAAATCCACTTATCAGAAATTCATTCCGTTCAACGGAATATCGGGAGGAAGATAGTGCTGCAGCAAACGATGCGGCCGCGGGAGGTCTCTACACGCAGCGCCTTGTCGCTCGGCGGAATCGGCTATGCCGTCCGCGGTCGCGGCGGGCAGGAACTCGCGATTCTCGATCGCGTCGATCTCGACATTCGCGAAGGCGAATTCGTTTCGATCGTCGGGACCAGCGGTTGCGGGAAATCCACGCTCCTCAACCTCGCATCGGGGCTGCTGACGCCGTCGCGCGGATCGGTCTCCGTCTTCGGCGACCCGGTCACCGGCATCGACCGGCGGATCGGCTACATGTTCCAGGTCGATGCGCTGCTGCCGTGGCGCTCGGTGGAGGACAATGTCGGGATGGGCCTGGAGCTCGCCGGCATTCCGCGCGCGAAGAGAAGGGAGCGGACCGCCGCGATCCTGGCCGAGCTCGGGCTGGCCGGGTTCGAGAAGCACTATCCCTCGGAACTCTCCGGCGGCATGCGGCAGCGCGCGTCGCTCGCCCGCACCTGGGTCACCAATCCCGAGATCATCCTGATGGACGAGCCCTTCGGCGCGCTCGACAGCCAGACGCGGCTGCTCATCCAGGATTCCTTCCTTGCCTTCTGGGAGCGTCACCGCAAGACGGTCGTCCTCGTCACCCATGATCTCGGCGAGGCCATCGCGATGTCCGACCGCGTCGTCGTGATGAGCGCGCGGCCGGGACGCATCAAGACGATCATACCGATCGAGCTCCCCCGGCCGCGCCGCCTCGAGGCGGCGCATCAGGAACCCAAGTTCAACGAATACTGGCAGATGCTCTGGCAGCACCTCAAGGACGAGGCGAGCCAGGCCATGCAGGGAATCGGAGGAGGCTCGCGATGAAAATTCAGATCGCCCGGCTCGTCGTCCTCTTCGTCATCCTCGCGCTGTGGGAGGCGGTGGTCTATATCGATCCGGGGACGGCATTCTGGGTCAGCAGCCCGTCGCGCATCTTCGAGCGCTTCTTCCACCTGCTTCGCAACGGTTCGCTGATCTATCACACCGGCGTCACCTTGGCCGAAGGCCTGGCCGGACTGCTCGCAGGGACGTTGCTCGGCGTCGCGCTCGGCCTGCTCCTCGGCGCCAACCGCACCTTCGGCCAGATCTTCGAGCCGTTCATCATGGCCATCAACAGCCTGCCGCGCGTGGCGCTGGCGCCGCTGCTGGTCATGTATGTCGGCATCGGCTTCGCGTCGAAATTCCTTCTCGCCCTGTCGCTCGTGGTCGTGGTGGTGATGCTCAACACCTATGAGGGCGTGAAGGCGGCCGATACGAACCATCTCAACGCGATGCGCGTGCTGGGTGCCAGCCGCAGGCAGATCTTCGCCAAGGTGCTGATTCCCAACAGCGTTCCCTGGATATTCGCCGGCGTGCGGGTCGGCGTCGCCTTCGCCATCGTCGGCGCGATCGTCGGCGAGTTCATCTCGGCGCGCGCCGGCATCGGCTACATGATCGACAATGCCAGCGGCGCCTACGACACGACCGGCATCATGGTTCCGCTCTTCACGCTGATGGTCTGCGCCGTGGCGCTCGACTCGCTGATCCAGCTCATGATGCGCCACTTCCTGCGCTGGCGGCCCAAGGAGGTGCAACTCGCCTGAGAAGGCAGGCCGGCTTGCGGGCGAGGAAGCCCGGTCAGGCCGGCAAATGGACGACGGTTCGCCGCTGGGAACCGGAGTCCGACGGAGAATATGTGATCTTCAACCGGGAGGAATGACCATGAACAGACTGCTTAAACTAGCCCTTGCCGCCGGGTTCTGCCTGTCGGCCGCCACGGGCCTTGCTCGGGCACAGGACCTTGCGATCGGAAGCTCCGTGCATTCCCTCTTCTCGCTGCCGCTCTACCTGGCCAAGGAGAAGGGGTATTTCGAGGCCGAGGGCCTGAATGTCGAGATCATCAACTTCTCGGGCGGCGCGACTGCGACGCCGGCGCTGCTCGGCGGATCGGTCGTGCTCCAGTCGGCCGCGACGGAGAACATGCTCAAGGTCGTCGCCGCCGGGCAGCCGATCAAGGCGGTCATGACCGTCCAGTCGACGCTGAACGGCGCCATCGTGGTGCCGCAGAAGGTGGCGGACGAGATCGGCCCCGAGCTTGGCCTGGAAGACGTGAAAGGCCTGAGCGTCGGCACCCTGTCGCGCGGCGGCATGGCCGACATGGCGATGCGCTACATCGCGGCGGAGCTCGGTCTCGATCCTGAAGCCGACCTGACGCTGGTGCCGATGGCGCCGGATGCGCTCGCACCGGCAATGCAGGCCGGCGATATCGAGGGCGCGCTGACGGTCGAGCCGCAGCAGACGCTTTTCGTCGACGGTCTCGGCGGCTTCACCTACCTGATCGACATGCTCGCGGGCGAGGGTCCGGAGCTGTTCCAGGACATGGGCTGGATCACGCTCCAGGGCAAGGTGGACTGGATCGAGGAGAATGGCGAGACGGTGCGCAAGGTCGTCAGGGCGATGATCGAGGCGCAGAAATTCGTCGCCGACGAGAACAATCTCGACGAGGTCGCCGCGCTGATGGAGCCGGTGTTCCCGAACCTGGAGCCGGAACTGCTGAAGAAGAGCATCCAGAAGCAGATCAAGACCTATACGCCGCGCATCACCCAGGAGATCATCGACAAGAACAACACGCTGCTGCTGACCAGCGGTGCTCTCCAGGAGGCGATCGGATATGAGGTCGTCGTCGACGACAGCTATTCGGATCTCTGGGAAGAGTTCGAGAACCGCTGACGCATCGGACCGGGCGGCACCGCCGCCCGGTCGCCATCCGGCTCACCTGTCCAACATTTGGAAATCGTGATGAAGCTCGAGAACTCCTTCGTCGTCCCCCTGCCACCGGAAGACAGCTGGGTGCTCCTCAACGATGTCGAGCGGGTCGCACCCTGCCTGCCGGGCGCGGAACTGCTCGAGGCGAGGGACGACCAGACCTATGTCGGGAAGGTCTCCGTGCGGCTCGGCCCGGTCCTGCTCGGCTTCAAAGGGACCGTTTCCTATCTGGAGGTGAATGCCGAGGAGCTGAGCGTCAGGGCCAGCGCCAAGGGACAGGAGCAGAAGGGCCGGGGTGCCGCTTCGGCGGAGGTCCGTTTCCGGATCACGCCCGAGCCCGGCGGCTCCCTGGTCAGCATCCAGACCGATCTCAACCTCGCCGGATCGATCGCGCAATATGCGCGCGGCGGAACGCTGGTGCAGACGGCCGCGCAGCTCATCATCGACGAGTTCGCAAAGAACCTCAAAGCCGAGCTCGAAGCGGGCCCTGCCGGTAGCGAAACCGGGGAAAGAAAAGGTGCGGCTCCCGTCTCGGCTACCAAGCTGTCCTGGATGATGCTGAAAGGCGTCGTCAACGGCGGTCGCGGTGCGTGACATGAACGAAACGAAGACAGCAGGAGCAGCACCGGTGACAAGTGCATTCACATTCGACCAGAGAGGCGGGATCGCCACGCTGACCCTGTCGCGGCCCGAGACCGGCAACAAGCTGACGGGGTCCGATCTGGTGGAGCTTGCCGGCGTCATTGGTACGGCCGGCGCCGACCCGGAGGTCAGGGTGATCGTCGTGCGGGCACTGGGCGACGCGTTCTGTGCCGGCCGCGACCCCGGACAGAAGCCTTCCACGCCGCCGACCGCGATCGAAGTGCGCGATCGTATCGCAAAGCCGATCATGGACCTCTATGCCGCGGTGCGCCAGGCGCAGGTTCCGGTGATCTCGGTGGTGCAGGGCGACGCACGCGGCTTCGGCTGCGCATTCGCGGCGCAATGCGACATCACGCTTGCATCCTCCACGGCGCGGTTCTCGCTGCCGGAGCTGGAAGTCAATCTGCCGCCGACGCTCGCCGTCTCGGCGCTGCTGCGCAAGGTGCCGCCGAAGGCGATCGCCCGGCTGGTCTTCTCGCGGGACGAAATCTCTGCCGCCGATGCCTATGCATTCGGTCTGGTCAGCCAGGTCGCCGAGCCGGACGAGCTTGCGGCCGTTGCCGATGCCCTGGCGGCGAAGCTCGCCGACCGGCCGCGCACGGCCCTCGCAACGGTCAAGGAGTATCTCTGGTCGGCGCTCGACGCCGACAGCCACGGCTCGGCGCGGCTCGCTGAGAATATGATCGCCGTCGCCCTGGCGGCCCGGTGATCCAGGAAGAGACGCGACCTTGAAGCAGAAGTCCGACACGCTTGGCACGGTTTCGCGAACGATCGAGATGCTGCGCTACATCGCCGAGCATTCCGACATCGCCATACGCGACCTGTCGCAGGATCTGGGATTGGCGCCGAGCACCTGTCACCGGCTTCTAGAGCTTCTGCAGCGCGAAGGAATGGTCGAGCACGACAAGGCGCGCAGGCGCTATCGCACCGGTCCGGAGTTCTTCCGCATCGCCGCCCAGGTCCACACGCGCTACGACGTCCGCAACCTGGCGCTGCCCTATCTCAGGAAGGTCGTGGAGAGCTGCAACGAGACCTGCGTGCTGTCGCTCTACGATGCCGCATCGAGGAAGCTGTTCCTCATGGAGAAGGTCGATTCGACGCACGCGCTCCGCTACCAGCTTCCGATGAACACGCCGATCACGCTGATGTGGGGATCGAGCGGACGTTCCGTCCTTGCCTACCTGCCGTCGGAGGTCGTCGACCAGATCTATCAGGAGGAGCGGAAATCGCCGGCGACAGGCGTGCTGCGGCCGGCGCGCGACGAGCTCGACGTCATCCTTTCCGGCATCCGCGAGCGCGGCGTCGCAACGTCTGCCGGCCAGCGGATCGCCGAAGCCGTCGGCGTGTTCTCTCCGGTCTTCAGGGCGGACAACCGCGTCATCGGCAGCTTCGGGGTGACGATCCCCAACACGCGGATCGACGCCGCCGACATGGACGGGCTCTGCGACCTCATCCGCCGGACATCGAGCGAGCTGTCGCGGTCGCTCGGTGCCGACATAACCATCCCAGGCCCTAGCCAATGACCGGAGCGTCCGAATGACACCCAAGCCGGGCCGTGGCCCGCTTTCACATCTTCGCGTCCTCGACCTGACGCAGTTCCTGTCAGGTCCCTTCGCGACGCAGATCCTCGGCGATCTGGGCGCCGAGATCATCAAGGTCGAGGCGCCCGACGGCGACATGACGCGCAACCTGCCGCCCTATTTCGTCGGCGAGGACAGCGCCTATTATCTCAGCGTCAACCGTAACAAGAAGAGCATCGTGCTCGACCTGAAGACGGATGCCGGCAAGGCGGTCCTGCGGCGGCTTGCCCTGGCCAGCGACGTCATCATCGAGAATTTCCGCCCCGGCGTGCTGGAGCGGCTCGGCCTTTCCTATTCGGAAGTTTCGCGCGAGAAGCCCGGCGTGATCTGGTGCTCCATCTCCGGCTTCGGACAGGACGGTCCGTACCGGAGCCGCCCCGCCTACGACATGATCGTGCAGGCGCTGTCGGGCGGCATGAGCATGACCGGCGAGCCGGACGGCCGGCCGGTGCGCTCGGGCGTGCCGGTGGGCGATCTCGCTGCGGGCCTCTACGCCGTCATCGGGGTGCTTGCTGCGCAGGCCGAAAAGGCCGTCGACGGCCGGGGCAACTATGTCGACGTCTCCATGCTCGACTGCCAGGTCGCCATGCTGTGCTACCAGGCCGCCTACCATCTCGCCTCCGGCGACGTGCCGAAGCGGCAGGGGACGGGCCACGATTCCATTCCCACCTACCGGTCCTTCACGTCCGGCGACGGCAACGATTTCGTCATGACGGCGAATACCGAGCGGATGTGGCGCCGCCTGTGCGACGTGGTCGGCCGGCCCGAGCTCGCCGACGACGAGCGCTTCAGGACCAATGAGCGCCGCTACGCCAATCGGAACGAGCTCTGGGCCGTCCTCGAAGCCGAATTCCTGCGCAAGTCCGCGGACGAATGGGTCGCGGCCCTGCTCGATGCGGAAATCCCGGCGGCCGTCGTCAACACGCTCGACCGCAGCCTCGCCGACCCTCAGGTCCGGCACCGCGGCATGGTGCTCGAGATGGCCGACGATGCCGGACACCGCGTCGCCGTTCCCGGCAATCCGATAAAGCTCGGCAGGAGCAATCTGACCGACCATGCCTATCCGCCGGGACTAGACGGCGACGGCATGGCGATCCTCGAAACGGTGCTCGGCTTCGGAACCGAAGAGGCCGCTGATTTCCTGGCCGACCAGCGGTACGGCCGGGATTACGCGGCGCAGCGCCTGATGCCGAACGGAACTGAGCGATACAAAGGAAGCAGCGAATGAGCGAACGATACGAGGAAGGTCTCAAGGTCCGGCGCGAGGTGCTCGGCGACGAATATGTCGACAGGTCGCTCGCCAACGCCACCGATTTCACCGGCCCTTTCCAGGAGTTCGTCACCGAACATTGCTGGGGCACGATCTGGACCCGGCCGGGCCTCGACCGTCAGATGCGCAGCCTGCTCAACATCGCCATGCTGACCGCGCTCAACCGGCCGAACGAGGTGCGCCTGCATGTGCGCGGCGCGCGCAACCTGGGCGTCGACAAGGAGACCATCCGGGAGGTTCTGCTCCAGGCGGCCATCTATTGCGGCGTTCCCGCCGGGCTCGACAGCTTCAAGATCGCGCAGAGCGTGTTCGACGAGGACGAGAAGGCCTGACGGAACTGCTTCCGGG
>CAYYZC010000001.1:18152-31869 GCA_964475605.1 uncultured Chelativorans sp. | reverse complement strand
TGCAACGAACGACAAGTCGGAGGAAATGATGAACACAACTGTTTCTCGGAGCGATGCGGCCACGATCGACCTGATCGCCCCCGACCTCGTGGAGATCGATGCGTCCGGCCGCCCGCGCCTGAAGATCGGCTGCTGCCGGAAGTGCGGAACGGTCAGCTTCCCGGCCGCGCCGGTCTGCGCCTCCTGCCTTTCGGAGGATATCGGCATCGAGACGGCCGAAGGCTCCGGAGAGCTCTATGCCTATTCCGTCGTCCATCAGGCGCCCAAGGGCTGGGTCGTGCCCTATGCGCTCGGCTATGTCGACCTGCCGAACGGGCTCCGGGTGCTCGGGCATATCGAGGCCGACTTCAAGTCGCTCCGCTCCGGCCTGCCGGTCGACCTCGCGCTCGGCACGGTGCGCCTCGGGCCCGACGGCGAACCCATGCAGAGCTACGTCTTCAAGCCGGCCGAATAGGAGGTCATCATGGAAGAAGTTCATGTCATCGGCACGGGGCTGATCCCGTTCGGAAAGTATCCCGAGAAGACGCTGGCCGATCTCGGCTGGCCGGCGGTCCGCGAAGCGATCCTCGAGGCGGGCGTGAAGATCGAGGATATCGGCGTCGTCTATTGCGGCACGGCGCTGGGGGGAATGCTGGCCGGCCAGCGCGTCATGAAGGCGCTGGGCACGACCGGCATGCCGATCGTCAATGTCGAGAACGCATGCTCGTCGAGCTCCTCGGCCATGCGCCAGGCCTGGATGGCGATCGCCAGCGGCTGCCACGACGTCGCGCTCGTCATGGGGGTGGAGAAGCTGACCAAGTTCGGCGGCGGCACGCTCCCGCTCGAGCAGGAGGACTGGGAAGTCAACCAGGGCATGGTCATGCCCGCGCTCTATGCGATGCGCGCCCAGCGCTACATGCACGAATACGGGCTGAAGCCGGAAGAGCTGGCGCAGGTGTCGGTCAAGGCGCACGACCACGGCGCGCTCAATCCGAATGCGCAGATCCGTAAGCGTGTCACGCTGGAAGAGGTGATGAACTCGCGGCCCGTCGCCGATCCCTTCACGCTGTGGCACTGCTGCCCGACCGGCGACGGCGCGGCGGCGATCGTGCTGGCGAGCGGCAAGGTGGCGCGCAAGCTCGGCGCCCGTTCGGTTCGGGTGTCCGGCTCGGAGGTGACGTCCGGCCTCGCGACCAATGGCTATCGCGACATGACCTGGGCGGAGCTGACGGCCCGCGGCGCCAAGCATGCCTATGAGATGGCGGGCGTCGGCCCGGAAGATATCGACGTGGCGGAGGTGCACGACGCCTTCACCATCGCGGAGCTGATGTATTACGAAGCCTTCGGCTTCTGCGAGAAGGGCGGCGGCTATGCGCTCCTGAAGAGCGGCGCCACCTCGCTCGGCGGCAAGACGGTCGTCAACCCGTCCGGCGGCCTGCTCTCGCGCGGGCATCCGGTCGGCGCCACCGGCACGGCTCAGGCCGTCGAGGTCGTGCGCCAGCTTCGCGGCGACGCGGGCGCGCACCAGGTCGAAGGCGCCAGGGTCGGCCTGACCCATGCGACCGGCGGCGGCATTGCCGGCCTCGACCACGGTGCCTGCTCCATTCACGTCTATACGCTATGAAACCGGGTCCGTTCGAATATCACGATCCGCGCACGGTCGAGCAGGCGATTGCCCTGCTCGGCAGCCGCGACAACGCCAAGGTGCTTGCCGGCGGGCAGTCATTGGTGCCGATGATGAATTTCCGCTACGTCATGCCGGACCACGTCATCGACATCAACGGCATCTCGGATCTCGCCGGCATCGAGGAACGCGACGGCAAGCTTCGCATCGGGGCCGCGACCCGGCAGCGCGACCTTGAATTCAGCGAGCTCGTCGCCGACCGCTACCCGCTGATCAGGGCGGCGCTGCGCCATGTCGGCCACCGCCAGACCCGCAACAGGGGAACCATCGGCGGCAGCCTTGCCCATGCCGATCCCTCGGCGGAACTGCCCAATGTGTGCGCGGCGATGGATGCGGTTATCCGTATCGACGGTCCGCGCGGTACCCGCCACGTTCCGTTTCCGGAATTCAACATCGCCTTCATGACGACGGCGGTGGAGCCCGACGAGTTGCTGACCGCGGTCGAGATCGAGCCCTGGGCGCGGGGGCATGGCTATTCCTTCCAGGAATTCGCACGGCGCCACGGCGATTTCGCCGTCGTCGGCGTGGCGGTGCTGGTCGAGCTCCAGGGCGGGCAGGTGAGCCGTGCCGCGCTGTCCGTCTGCGGGACGTCGACCGGGCCCGTCCGTCTGCGGGCGCTCGAGGAAAAGCTCGTCGGAACGGAACTGCGCGACGACACGATCGCGGAGGCCTCGGCTGTGGCGCGCGAGCTCGATGCGATCGGCGATCACCATGCCAGCGCCGATTACCGCCGGCACCTTGCCCATGTGCTGTGCGAGCGCGCGCTCAAGGAGGCGCGCGGCAGGGCAGGGCATGCGGAAGGGGGAGGAGTCCAATGAGCGCGACGCGCAAGATCACGGTAGAGGTCAACGGCAAGCCTTACGAGCGCGAGGTGGATGTGCGCCTCACGCTGGCGGACTTCCTGCGCCACCGCCTCGACCTGACCGGCACCCATATCGGCTGCGAGCATGGCGTCTGCGGTGCCTGCACGATCCTGCTCGATGGCCGGACCGCACGCTCCTGCCTGACCTTTGCGGTCCAGGCCGACGGGCGCTCGGTGACGACGATCGAGGGCCTCGCCGAGGAAGACGGGACGCTCAATTCGCTGCAGCAGGCGATGGCCGACAATCACGGGCTTCAATGCGGCTTCTGCACCCCCGGCGTGCTCGCCACGTTGACCGAGCTTCTGCGCGACCAGCCGAGCCCTTCGGAAGAGCAGGTGCGCGAGGCGCTGACCGGGAATCTGTGCCGCTGTACCGGCTATTCCGGGATCGTCGCGGCGGCCATGCAGGTCGCGGACGCCAATCGCAGCGCGCAGGGGAGGTAGCGAAATGGGAGCCAAGCAGTTCGGCGCGCGCGTCGCGCGCCTGGAGGACGATGCGCTGCTGACGGGGCGCGGGCGCTTCGTCGATGATGTGAAGCTGCCCGGGACGCTTCATGCGGTGTTCGTCCGCAGCGCGCATGCCAATGCCCGCATCCTGGGAATCGACACCAGCGAGGCGATGGCGCTGCCCGGCGTCCGCGCGGTGCTGACCGCGGCCGACCTGACGGAGAGGATGGCCAAGCAGCGCATGTCGATGCTAGTGCCCAATGCCGCGATCAAGACGCTGCGGACGCAGCATTGCCTAGCCGTCGACGAGGTCCGCTATGTCGGCCAGGCGATCGCCGTGGTGGTCGCGGAGGATCGCTATGTGGCGGAAGACGCCGCCTCGATGGTGTTCGTGGACTATGACGTGCTGCCGGCGGTGAATGATATTCGCGATGCGATCAAGCCGGATTCCGCGCTGGTCCATCCCGATCTCGGCACCAACATCGTGGTCGAGCTGCCGATCGAGTTCGGCGATGTCGACGCGGCATTCGCCGATGCGCCGCATGTCTTCCATGAGCGGATGTGGCAGCACAGGGGCGGCGGCAACGCCATGGAGCCGCGTTGCGTGCTCGCCAGCTACGATCCCGTGAACGATTTCCTGACCGTCTGGTCGGCGACGCAGACGCCGCATATCAGCCGCCGGATGATCGGCGAGCTGCTGGGAATGAACCTGGAGCAGATACGCTCCATCGCGCCCGATGTCGGCGGCGGATTCGGCCCCAAGGCGATCTTCTATGCCGAGGAAGCGGTGACCGCGTTCGCGGCGCGCCATCTCGGCGCCCCGGTCAAGTTCACGGAGGATCGCCGCGAGCATTTCCTCTGCGCCACGCAGGAGCGCGACCAGTATTGGGACATGTCGATCGCAGTCGACGACGACGGCAAGATCCTCGGCGTGAAGGGCTCGCTGCTGCACGATACCGGCGCCTACATGCCGTGGGGAATCATCATGCCTTATATCGCGGCGACGACACTGCCGGGCCCCTATGTGCTCGGCGCCTACCGGCTCGACATCAAGGTGGGGTTCACCAACAAGGTGGCGACGACGCCGGTCCGCGGTGCCGGCCGTCCGCAGGCGGTGTTCGCCATGGAACGGCTGATGGACCGGGCCGCCTACGAGCTGAAACTGGATCCGGCGGAAATCCGCCGGCGCAACTTCATACAGCCGGAAGCCATGCCGTATCCGGTCGGGCTGATCTTCCGCGACGGCAAGCCGCTCGTCTACGACAGCGGCGATTATCCGAAGGTGCAGAAGGTCGCGCTCGACATCGCCGACCATGCCGGCTTCCGCGAGAGGCAGGCGGCCGCACTTGCCGAAGGCCGCTATATCGGCATCGGTATCGGCAACTATGTCGAGGGCACCGGCCTGGGGCCGTTCGAGGGCGTGACCGTGCGCGTGCTGCCGGACGGCAAGGTGCGGGTCGCCACCGGAGCCAGCAACCAGGGGCAGGGGACCCGCACGACGCTCTCCCAGATTATCGCCGACCAGGTCGGCTGCCGCATCGAGGACATCGTGATGGCGGTCGGAGACACCGCTGGGATCGCCAACGGCATCGGCGCGTTCGCCAGCCGCCAGGCGGTGAATGCCGGAAACTCGGCCCTGATCGCGGGATCGGAGGTGCGCAAGAAGATCATGAAGCTCGCCGCGCGCCAGCTCGGCGTGCCAGAGACGGAGATCGACATCGAGGACGGCGTGGCGACGGCGCGGACCGGCAACCGGCCTTCGATCGGTTTCGGCGAGCTCGCATTCCTCGCACAGGGCATGCCGGGCTTCTCGATGGGGCCGGACGACAGCGTCGGGCTCGAGCATACCGCCTATTTCACCCCCTCGCAGGCCGCCTATTGCAGCGGCTGCCATGTCGCCGAGGTGGAGGTCGATATCGGCACGGGCGGCGTGAAGATCATCCGCTATTCGGTCGCCCACGATTCCGGCAACATCATCAACCCGCTCATCGTCGACGGCCAGGTCCAGGGCGGGGTCGCCCATGGCGTCGGCAATGCGCTGCTCGAATGGATGAAGTATGACGAGAACGCGCAGCCGGTGACGACGACCTTCGCGGACTATCTGATCCCGATGGCGACCGACGTGCCGACCTGTGCGATCGCGCATGTCGAGACGCCCTCGCCGCTGAACCCGCTGGGCGTCAAGGGTGCGGGCGAGGGGGGCACTATCCCGACATCGGCGGCGATCGTCGCGGCCGTCGAGGATGCGCTGTCGCCCTTCGGCTGCCGCTTCGCCGATGCGCCGCTCTTCCCGGAGAAGATCGTCAACACGCTTTCGGCCGCAGGGGCCTACGGCCCCCGCGCGAACTGATCCGGATCGAGGAGCAGAGGCCAGCGGGTTCGGCCAGGACCGGGCCCGCTGGCCGTCAACGATCGAAGCGGATCACCGCCTTGCCGGTGATCTTGCGGTCCACGAGCCGGCGGGCGACCGATCCGATCTCGGCCCATCCGGCTTCGAGCGTGATGTCGGGCACAAGCAGGCCGCGCTCGATCAGCCGCATCATGCGCTGAAGCACCGGCGCGGGCCGATGGCGGTAGACCTCCTCGTAGACGAAGAGGCCGTAGAGGCGCGCGGCGCCGGCACGGAAGAACGGCCGCGGGTTGAAGGCGGCCGGCTTGTCGCCAGCATCGCCGAGCGTGACGCAGACGCCGTCGCCGGCGAGCATTCCGAGCGCATCGGCAAGCGCATCGCCGCCGATCGATTCCACGATCACGTCGAAGGGCCCGGACGACGCCGCATCGGCAAGCCGTTCGGTGACGACGATCTCGATGCCGTCGATATGGCGCAGCCCTTCCGCCGCTGCTTCACGGCGGACTACCGCGAAGACATCGGCGCCCGAGACGACGGCGATCTGGCAGGCGAGATGGCCGACACCGCCGGAGGCGCCGTCGACCAGCACCTTCTTGCCGGCAAGCAGGCCGCCCTGGGCGAGCGCATAGGATGCCGTCAGGCCGGCGACGGGCAGGGTCGCCGCCTGCTCGAACGATACCGCTTGCGGGATCTCGGCAAGCCGCCATGCCGGCAGCACGACCTTTTCCGCCCAGGCGCCGCCTTCGACGAAGCCGACGACGCGCGCCCCCTTCGCCGGACCGGACCCGTCGGGCGCTGCTGCCTCGACGACGCCGGCGACATCCCAGCCGGGCAGGAATCCGTCTTCGGCGACCTTCAATGCGCGGCGGCATTCGCCGAGATTGAGCGACGTGGTCACCATCCTCACAACCGCATCGGAGGGTCCCTGCGCGGGTTCGGGCCGGGTCCCGATGACGAGGCGATCGGCGGCCTGACGATCGACGATCGTGACTCTCATCCAGCTTTCTCCTGCTTGTCGGGGACCGTGACCACCCCCTGCCGGACAAGGTCTTCCAGGCGATCCGGCGGATAGTCGAGGAAATCGGAAAGGATCGTCCGGGTGTCGGCGCCGAGGCCGGGCGGAAAGCGGTCGTGCTCCGTCTCGGTCCCGCTGTAGCGGATCGGGTTGCCGACCGCCCTCACGACATCGCCTTGCCGGTCCTCCAGATCGATGACCATGCCACGATGGCTCACCTGCGGATCGGCAAGCGCCCTGTCGATCGTGTTGACCGGGGCCGCCGGAACCCTCGCCTTCGTCAGCCGCGCCAGCACCGCCTCCGACGTGGTCCGCTGGAAAGCCGCATGCAGGATCGGATCGAGCTCGCCGCGGTTGCGAAGCCGCTCGGCATTGGTGGTGAAGCGCGGATCAGCGGGCAGGTCGGGAAGATCGAGCGCTCCGCAGAGCTCTTCCCACATGCGCTCCGTGTTGGCCGCCACCACCACCTCGATGCCGTCGCCGCAGCGGAAGGCAGAATAGGTCGGGATCGAGCGGTGGCCCCGGCCCTGAGGACCCGGCACCTCGCCCGACATCAGGTGATAGGCCGCCTGATAGGAGAGCATCGAGATCTGGCAATCGAGCATGGAGATGTCGACGTGGCACCCCTCGCCGGTTACGCGCGCGCGATCGATGCCGGCAAGCGTGCCGATGACGCCGTACATGCCCGCGGCGATGTCGCCCAGCGGAATGCCGGCGCGGACGGGCGTGCCGCCTTCCTCGCCGGTGATACTCATCCCGCCGGAGAGCGCCTGGACGATGATGTCGTAGGCGGGCCGGTCGCGATATGGCCCGTCCTGTCCGAACCCGCTGATCGAGCAGGCGACGATCGCCGGATTGACGCGCCGCAGGCTGGCATAGTCGATGCCCAGGCGCTCGGCGACGCCGGGACGGAAATTCTCCAGCACGACGTCGGCTTTCGCGACGAGATCGAGGACGACCTGCCTTCCCGCATCCGTCTTCAGGTCGAGCGCGATGCTCTCCTTGTTGCGGTTGACGGCAAGGAAATAGGCGCTCTCCCCCTTGAAGAAATGCGGCGCCACCGTCCTGGTGGAATCGCCTTCGAGAGGTTCGACCTTGATCACCCGGGCGCCCAGATCGCCGAATATCTGGGCGGCGTAGGGGCCTGCGAGGAATTGCGTGAGATCCACCACCACCAGTCCCGACAGGGGACGTTGCGGATCCCGCCTCGACTGTTGGTCCGGTCCGGACGGCATTTCATCCGCGTCGCGGTCGTTGCTGAAGTTCAAGACATTGCCTGTTCTTTTCAAGCGAACATTCACTCGCTTAGACGTTGAAGCAATTTGATAGTCGAGGCCCAATAGGCAGTCAAGAAAAGCGGGGAGTATAGAATCAAAAGACTTTGGAATTCTGCTGAGCAGAATTTTGTCGCGTCGCAGCACGAATATAATGCAACGCACAATAGAATAGTTTCGCAAATCGAATTGACAGCCGGAGGCCTCTTGCTACCATCGACTAATGGAGAACGATCGTTCTGTCCAAGAGAACAAGGGGCGCGATCCGATCGGCAAGGCATTCGCCCTGCTGAAATGGTTCATGGACGATCCCGAACGTGTCGCGGGGGTCCGGGAATGCGCGACGAGCTTCGGAATAGCGCCGTCCAGCGCGCATCGTCTGCTCGGCGCCCTGGTGCGTGAGGATTTCCTGCAACGGACCCGGGACGGCCGCTTCAAGCTCGGAATGGAAGCCTTGCGGCTGTCGCATCTCGTGGTGGCGCGCCTGCCGATTCGCGAGATCGCGCTGAGGCATATGCGCCGGCTGGTGGAGGCCTGCAACGAGACGCTCTATCTCGGGCTCTACGATCCCGGCCGGCAGGAGATCTTCTTCGGCACCAGCCTCGAATCCACCCACAGGCTCCGCTACGTCGTCGATACGGAGCACTGGGTGCCGGTCTATGTCGGCGCCAGCGGGCTTGCGGTGATGGCGTTCCTGCCGCCGCAGGAGCGCAAGTCCATCGTCGCGCGAACGCGGCTTGCACCGCTCACCGACCGCACGATCACCGAGCCCTACCGGCTCGAGCAGGCGCTGGAGGAGATCCGCCGCAAGGGCTACGCCTTCTCGCGCGGCCAGCGCATCGTCGGCGCAGTCGGCCTTGCAGCGCCGATCTTCGGCGGAAGCGGCAGCGTCGTCGGCGACATATCCATGTCCGTTCCCGAGCAGCGCTTCGATCCTTCGAGCGAGGGGCTTCTGGCCGAGATGCTTCTCGAATGCTGCGCGGCCATCACCCGCGAGATCGGCGGACGGGTACGGGATTTTGCAGCGGCCGGCTGATGCCGCCGCCAACCAGGGAGGAAAATATGGGCTTCTTTCACCGCTTCGGAGGCGCGGCGATCGGCGTCGCGTTCGCGGCGCTGTCCTTTGTCGGACCGGCGGCCGCGCAGGACGATCAGGTCGTCCAGTTCGGCTCGGTCGGCGGCATGACCGATGTCGGCGTCTATCTGGCCGAAGAGTTCGGCTATTTCGACGAGGTCGGGATCACGGTCGAGCGCCAGCGGATCCCCAATGCGCCGGCCCTGACGGCGGCGATCACGACAGGCCAGCTCGATGTCGCCGGCATCTCCGTCACGCCGGGCCTGTTCACTTCCGTCCAGCAAGGCTTCAAGCTCAAGATCGTCGGCGACAAGCAAAGCTACCGTCCCGGCTTCGTGGCGACGCAGCTCGCCATCAATCCTGATCTGCTGGAAGGCGTCGAAGGCGATCCGGTGCTGGCGCTGAAGGGAAAGACCATCGCCGTCAGCGCCATCGCCTCGACGGTGACCGCCATCCTCGACGGGATCCTCGAAGGCTCCGGCATGACGCGCGACGACGTCCGTCTCGTCGAGATGTCCTATCCGAACATGGTCCCGGCAATGGCGTCCGGCGCGGTGGATGCGGCGGTGCTGCTCGAACCGTTCCTCACCCAGGGCCGCGCCATGGGAGCCGCCGAGGTCATCGGCGATCCGCTCGCCAATTCGCCGGGAACGACACCGATCGTGGTCCCGCTGGTCTACAGCGAGGATTTCGCGGCGAAGCGCGAGCTGGCCGAGAATTTCATGCTCGCCTATATGCGCGGCATCCGCGACTACAACGACGCGTTCCGCAAGGACATTCGCAAGGACGAGATCATCAAGATCATCTCGCGCGATGCCGGCGTCGACGAGGAGATCGTCCGCAACGCCTATCCGGCCGGGCTCGACCCGAACCAGCAGGTCGACAAGGAATCGCTGATCGCCTTCCAGGAGTTCTTCGTGGCCGAGGGCCAGATCCGCGAGCCGATCGACGTCGACCAGATTCTGGACCCGTCCTTCGCGGACGCGGCGCTGGAGAAGCTCGGACGCTACGACGAAGAAGCGGCGGAATGACGATGGCTGCGATCAGCAGGCGTGACGAGGGGGCCGGCAGCGAACGTCCGGCCCTTTCGATCAACGACCTGCGCAAGGTCTTCCTGACCACGTCGGGGCGGGTGGTCGAGGCGATCAGGGGGATCTCGCTCGACGTGCGCGAGGGCGAGGTCGTGGCCGTGCTTGGTCCGAGCGGCTGCGGCAAGAGCAGCCTGCTGAGGATCCTCGCCGGGCTCGACGACCATTATGGCGGGCATATCGACTGGGCGCTGTCGGAGGACGAGGAGCGCAAAGCCCGCCAGCTCCGCAGCGCCACGGTTTTCCAGGCCGATTCGACATTGCCGTGGATGACGGTGGAGAAGAACGTGCTGGTCGGCATGTCCGGGCTCGGCCTTCCCGCCGCCGAGGCGAAGGAACGCGCCTCGCGCTATCTGGCGCTGGTCGGCCTGAGCGATTTTTCCGGCGGCTATCCGCACGAGCTTTCGGGCGGGATGCGCCAGCGCGTGGCGATCGCGCGTGCGCTGGCGACGGAGCCGCTGCTTCTCCTCATGGACGAGCCGCTCGCCGCGCTCGACGCCCAGACCCGGCTGGTGATGCAGCAGGAGCTGCTTCGCATCTGGGAGGAGACCCGCTCGACGGTGATCTATGTCACCCACGACATTTCGGAGGCGCTGTGCCTTGCCGACCGCGTGCTGGTGATGACGGCGCGTCCCGGCGAGACCAAGGCCCTGATCGAATTGCCGTTCCAGGACGAGACCGACGCGGTGGAGATCAGGAAGCGCAAGGAATTCGGCGAGCTGGAAGTCACGTTGTGGCGGATGGTCGCCCAGGAGGTGGGGCAAACCCTGTCAGGCACGAGGAATTCCGATGACAGTGACTGATCTCGGCCGCGTGCGCGGCGACACCTCGAGCGAGCTGGTCGAAAAGACGGTCATGGAGACCGTGCGGCGCCGCAAGATCCTGAAGACCCAGCAGATCGTCTATGGGATAGGCTTTCCGCTGCTGCTCCTGATCACCTGGGAGCTTCTGGTCTGGTTCGGGCTGATCGACCGCCGCTTCTTTCCGCCGCCGAGCCGGGTCGCCGAAGTCGGCGCCGAGCTCCTCATGACGCCCGGCCAGCGGGCGGTCCTCTTCGCCGATACGATGGCAACGCTCACCCGCCTTGGCTACGGCTATTCGCTGGGCGCCATCCTGGGCATCGTCGTCGGCATCGGCATGGGGCTCTACACGCCGATCCGCTTCGCGCTGTCGCCGCTCATCTACGCGACCTTTCCGACCCCCAAGCTCGCCATTTTTCCGCTGCTGATCGTGATCTTCGGCCTCGGTGACGGCAGCAAGACGGCGCTCGTCGCCTTCGGCGTCTTCTACATGACCTGCATCAACACGCTCACCGGCGTGCTCTATGCGAACCCGATCTATCGCGACCTTGCCCAGGCCTATCGCATGCCCGCGCACGTCACCTGGTTCAGGGTCGTCGTTCCGTCCGCGCTGCCGTCGATCGTGGCCGGGCTCAAGCTCGGGCTGGGCCAGGCGCTGATCCTTGTGGTCTCGGCCGAGTTCGTCTCGTCGTCGAACGGCATCGGCTACTTCATCTGGAATTCCTGGCAGATCCTCGACGTATCGCGGATGTTCGTCGGGCTGGTCGTCGTGGCGCTCATCGGCGGCCTCGCGGTGCTGCTCGGCGAGCTGCTCGAACGCCGCTTGATCCCCTGGGTGAACCACTAGCCGCCATTTCGATCGGATTCATGAGCATACGACCCAGGAGGAGATAGATGCGTTTTCGAACCAGTTCGGGCTTGGCGATAGGCTATTCGACCCGCGGCAGCGGCGAGGTCATCGCGCTGCTTCATCCGGTCGGCGTCGACCGTACGATCTGGGAGCCGCTGATGGCGGCGCTCGAAGGCGGCTACAGGCTGATCGCGATCGACTTTCGCGGCCATGGCGAGAGCGACGTTCCCGCCGCGGGCTTCACCCTCGGCGATCTGGCCGGCGACGTCGCCGAACTGCTCGACGTCCTCGGCGGCGACGGGCGCGTCGTCGTCGCCGGCTGCTCGATGGGCGGCATGGTCGCCCAGGAACTGGCGCTGGCACGCCCCGACCGCCTGAAGGCACTGGTGCTGGCCAACACCGCCCACACGCTTCCAGACCAGGGCAGGGCGATGATGCGCCAGCGCGCCGAGACGGCGCGCAGGGGAATGCCCGCCCTCATCGACGTCACCATCGAGCGATGGTTCAGCGCCGGCTTCCGGGAACGGGAACCCGCCGCGGTCGAAGCGGTGCGGGCTCAGCTCCTGCGTGACGACCCGATCGTCCACGCATGGTCGTGGCAGGCGATTTCCGAGCTCCACACGGCTCCACATCTCGCGGGCCTCGACCTGCCGGCGCTGGTGGTCACGGGCGAGGCGGACGTATCGACGCCGCCGGCCAACGCGAAGGCGATCGCAGAGGCGATCCCCGGAGCGACATGCCGGATCGCCCCGGATGCCGGACACATGCTGCCGATCGAGCAGCCAGCCCTTCTAGCCGGGTGGATCGACGACTTCGTCTCCGGCCTCGGCATGACGGAAGACATGAGCCAGGAGGTCGGCCAGTGACGCCAAGCGGAAAATCGATCGCGATCATCGGGGCCGGCATCGGCGGCCTCATGGCGGCCATCGTGCTGCGTCGCGCCGGCTTCGAGGTCGAAATCTACGAGCAGGCCGGCCAGTTCGCCCGCGTCGGGGCCGGTATCCAGATGGGCCCCAACCCGATGAAGATCCTGCGCGGCATCGGGCTGGAGGACCATCTCAGGAGCTTCGCCTTCGAGCCGGCCCATGCCGATTCGCGCGACTGGGACACCGGCGAGCGGACCAACCGGCATCTGCTCAACCCGGCATCCGAGGAACGTTACGGCGCGCCCTATCTGCTGCTCCATCGCGCCGACCTGCATGCCGCGCTCGCCTCGCAGGTGCCGCAGGAACGCGTCCATCTGGAGAAGAAGCTCGTCGACATCGCCCAGGACGGCGCGGTGACGATGAGCTTCGCCGACGGCACGACCGTGAAGGCGGATGCGGTGATCGGCGCCGACGGCATCCATTCCACGGTGCGCACGCTGCTCTTCGGCGCCGAATCGCCGCGCTATGTCGGCCGCACCGCCTACCGGACGACGTTTCCGGCCGCGCTGCTCGACGGTTTCGAGATCGACGACAACACCAAATGGTGGGGGCCGGACCGCCACATCGTCATCTATTACGTCACCAGGAAGCGCGACGAGGTCTATTTCGTGACCAGCGTGCCGGAGGAGCGCAGCGACGGGGAATCCTATTCGCTGAAAGGCGATGTCGGGATATTGCGGGAAGCCTTTACCGGCTTCCATCCGCAGGTGCAGCGCGTGCTCGAGGCATGCCCGAGCGTCAACAAATGGGGCATCTTCGTCCGCGATCCGATGCCGACCTGGCAGGATCGCAGGATCGTGCTTCTCGGCGACGCCTGCCATCCGATGACGCCCTATATGGCGCAAGGCGCGGCGACGGCGATGGAGGACGCGGTGGTGCTCACCCGTTGCCTTGAGGAGGCGGACCGGTTCGAAACCGCCTTTGCCCGCTACGAATCGGCGCGGAAGGAGCGGACGTCGGAGATCCAGGCGACCTCGGCGGCCAACAAATGGATGCAGCGCCGCACCGATGCCGACTGGGTCTACGGATACGATGCCTGGAACGCGCCCCTGCCGGCCGCTGCAAGGGACGACGAACCGCATCCGGCCTGATCGAGCCGCCTCCATCTTGGGCCCGAGATGCCGCCGGGCATGAATGACTGGCGGCCGCTTTCGGAACAATGGCGGGCGCAGGCCGGATGAGCCGCGAGCCCATGTCGTCGAAGGCGGAAGCTGACCGCCGCATCCGCCATCCCTGTCCTATTCCGCCGCGGCCCGGAGCTGCGGTTGGACGCGGTCTTGCACCGCCTGTCGGACCGAAGCGGCGTCGGGCGGCAGCCTGCCGCTCCGCAATTCCTCGTTGAGCGAACCGATCAGAAAGCGGCGCAT
>CAYYZC010000001.1:0-18052 GCA_964475605.1 uncultured Chelativorans sp. | reverse complement strand
ATCATCCTGAGGCGCTGGCCGCGCTTCAGCGTGACGACGTTGATGCGCCCCAGCGGCACGGCTTCCGAGCCGGAGACCAGCCAGGTCCTGCCGTGGCGGCCGGGCCCGCCGCCGAGCACGCCCCAGGGCTGATAGCGGAAGCGGTCGAGGCCCCGCACCGTGATCACCGCCTCGTCGGCGATGCATTCGAGCTCGATCATCACCGCCGCGCCGCCGCGGTAGGTGCCGTGGCCGAAACTGTCGGGCACCAGCGCGTGGCTGCGCATGATCAGCGGCGTATCGATCTCGACGCTTTCGACCGGCGTGCTCTTCAGATAGCCGACCATCGTGTCGTTGGCGTCGACGCCGTCCATCCGCACCCTGGCGCCGGAGCCGCCGGAGAAGGGCTCGACCACTGCCACCCTTGTGCGCGCCGTCGCCTTGTCGGTCCAGGCGACGCTGATGATGCCGGCCTGGCCGGCGCCGCAGGCAGCGACCGCGCCGGGGATCGCCTGGTCGAGGCAGCCCATCAGCGCATCATAGGTCCGCATCACGGCGACCCAGCGATTGCCCATGGCGGCGGGGAAGGTGGCGTTCATGAGCGTGCCGCTCGGCGCATGGGCGCGGATCGGCCTTATGATGCCGCCATTGACCGGCGTGCTCGGCTCGACCGTGTTGATGTAGTTGGTCAGCGCGAGGCAGAGGAAGGGATGCGAGCGGTTGCCGGTGGCGAAATTCATTGCCGCATGGACCTGCGGATCGCTGCCGGAATAGTCGATTTCCGCCTCGTCGCCGGCAATGGTCAACCGGCAGCGTATGTGGATCGCATCGTCCTGCCCGCTGCCCTCCAGATAGTCGGAGAAATGGTAGGTGCCGTCCTTGAGCCGGGCGATGACGCTGCGCGATTTCGCCTCGGCATAGTCCATGACGGCGTCGATCGCGTCGTTGAAGGCTTCGACGCCCATCCGGGCGCAGATTTCGCCGACGCGCCGCTCCAGCAGCCGCATCGCCGACTGCATCGCCTCCAGATCGCCCCAGATCTCCGAGCCGATACGGGAGTTGTCCTGCAGGATGTCGACGACGTCGCGGTTGAGCACCCCTTCGCGCCGCAGCTTGATCGGCCGGAGCTGGATGCCTTCCTGATAGACCTCGGTCAGGTCGGGAGCGATGCTGCCCGGCACCGCGCCGCCGATGTCGGAGGCGTGGACGAATGCCCAGGCGAAGCAGACGAGCTTGCCCTGGAAGAAGATCGGCTGCGCCAGATGGATGTCCATCGTGTGGGTGACGAGGCCGTAGGTGCGATGCGGATCGTTGGAGATGATCACGTCGCCGGGGGCCAGATCGCCGCCGAAGGCCTCGACCAGGCCGCTGATGTTCTGGCAGACGGCCGACGTCACGCCGGTCATGGTCGGAAAGGCGAAGAACTCGCCGGAGGGCCTCGCCAGCGCGACCTGGAAATCCTGCGTCTGCTTGACGAAGGTGGTGTGGGCGGTGCGGTAGGCGACCGTCGAGGCCTCCTCGGCGATGGCCGAGAAACGGTTCCTCATGATCTCGGTGAGCGCGGCGTTCAAGCTTCGTCCTCCATCTCGATCCACAAATCGCCGAGGCCGCCGACCCTGGCGCGGAAGCCCGGCGGCACCAGGATGGTGGCGACATCCTGCTCGATGATCGCCGGCCCTCGCGTCGACCACCCATCCGGCAGGTCGCCGCGGTCGTAGATCGGGCAGCCGGCGAGCAGCTTTCCCGAGATGCGAAGGTCGCGCGCGGCCCTCGGCCGGACGTCGTTGGCGGCGGTCGTCGTCTCGGGGCGGGTGTGCGGCTTTTCCTGGCCGCCGATGCTGCGGGTGCGCAGCTCGTCGATCGCGACGCCGGCGGAGGTGTCGCTATGGGCGAAGAGGCGCTGGTGCTCCTTGTGGAAGGCTGCATGCATGCCGGCGATGCCGGTGCCCTCGGCGATGCAGGCGGTGACGTCGACGGGGATGGTGAAGGCCTGCGCGCCGTAGCGCATCTCGGCATGGTGCTCGGCGCGGGTGAGAGCGCTGCCCTGAGCTTCGACCCAGGCCGCGCCCTCGCCTGCGAGGCGGTCATACTCGGCCGCCACGGAGCGGTCGTCGAGCGGGCGGCCGCGGACGCTGCTGACCGCGTCGTGGACGAGGTCGGCGACGAGGCAGCCGAAGGCGCAGAAGACCGAAGGCAGGCGCGGGACGAAGATGCGCTTGAGGCCGATCTCGGCGGCGAGCAGCGGGCCGTGGATGCCGCCGGCGCCGCCGAAGATCATCAGGGTGAGCTCGCTCGGCTCGACGCCGAGGCGGGCGAGGAAGGGCATGATGCGCGCCAGCATGTTTGAGCTGGCGACCGCGATCGCGGCATCGGCCAGCACCGGCACGTCCATGCCCGTCGGCCCGGAGAGCGTCGCGAAAGCCTCCTCGGCGCGTTCCAGCGACAGCGGCAGGCGCCCGCCGAGCAGGCCGGCCGGCGGCAGGTAGCCGCAAAGCAGATAGGCGTCGGTCAGGGTCGGCACCGTTCCGCCCTGGTCGTAGCAGGCCGGGCCCGGCACCGATCCGGCGCTCTGCGGGCCGACCTTGAGCACGCCCTGGTCGAGCCAGACGAGCGAGCCGCCGCCGGCACCGAGCGCCTCGACGGCGGTGACGGGCAGCAGCAGCGGGAAATCGCCGACCTCCGCCTGCGCGGTGATGGCGGAGCGGCCTTCCTGGACCAGCGAGACGTCGGTCGAGGTGCCGCCCATATCCATGGTCAGCACGCTGCCGATATCGAGCATGTGCGTCAGCTCGCGCGCGGCGGTGACGCCGCCGGCCGGTCCGGAAAGCAGGGTGTGCACCGGCAGCGCCGCAGCCTCGCCCGCCGACATGGCGCCGCCATTCGACTTCATGACGAGCAGCCGCGCCTTGGGGAAATTATGCGTGAGATAGCGGTCGATCTCGCGCAGATAGCTCTCCATCAGCCGCTTCACGTAGAGGTTGAGAACCGTGAGGATGGCGCGCTCATATTCGGACTGCTGGGGCCAGACCTCGTGCGAGGCCGTGACGTCGAGGCCGGTATAGCGCTCGCGCAGGAATTTCGCCGCCTGCGCTTCGTGGGCGCTGTTGCGATAGGAATGCAGGAAGCAGAGCGCCAGCGACGAGAGCCCGAGCGTTTGCGCGCCTTCCGCTGCCCGGACGAGGTCCGCCTCGTCGAGCGCCGTCTCGACGGCGCCGTCGGCGGTCATCCGTTCGCGGACCTCGAAGACGTGCTCGCGCGCGACCAGCGGCGTCGGGCGCCGGTTGAAGAGATCGACCGGCTTGTCGAGGCGCAGGCGCGCCAGCTCCAGTATGTCGCGGTAGCCGGCGGTGGTGACGAGGCCGAGCGGCGGCTGCGAGCGCTCGATGATCGCATTGGTGCTGACCGTGGTGCCGTGGACGATGAGGATCTCGTCCTCGGCCGTCAGGCCGTGGCTTGCGGCGATGTCCTCGATGCCGCGGATCACCGCCTGCGAATAGTCCGGTCGGCTCGAAGGCAGCTTGTGGCTGCCGATCCGCGCATAGCCGTGCTCCCGGCTGCTCCAGATCGCGAAATCCGTGAACGTTCCCCCGATATCGACGCCGATCTTGAACACGCTCGCTCTTTCTCCGTGGCCGTTGCGGAGGCGGTTCCGGCTTTGATGCCGGCGCCGCCGATCGGTCGCCATCAAACAGGCGGATTGACTCCACGTCCAGAGCAAAATACCATATTCAGCAATGAGTTCCATATAGAGCAACTTTGGATGAGCTCACTCGACAAGGCCCTGCAGATCCTTTCCTGCTTCTCGCTGGCGCGTCCGGAGCTCGGCGTGTCGGAGGTCGCGCAGGAGCTGGGCATGCCGAAAAGCTCGGCATCGCGCCTCATGAAGGCGATGGGCGAGGCCGGCCTGCTGGATCAGGAAAAGGGAAGCAGGGTCTATGTGCCGGGGATCATGGCGTTCCAGCTCGGCAACATCTATCAGCGCCATCTGAAGATCCTGAACCTCGTCGACGAGGCGGTGACGGGCCTGGTCGATCGCTTCGGCCTCACCGGCTATATCGGCGTCCTGAACGGCGCCGACGTGGTGCTGATCGCGGTCAGGCAGGGCAGCTATCCGATCCGCATGGTGCTGGAGAAGGGCACCCGGGTCCCCGCGCAGGTGACGGCGATCGGCATGGCGCTGCTTTCAAGGCGCAGCGATGCCGAGATCAGGGAGCTCTTCCCCGCCACCGTCTCCTACGAGGAGACGCAGAAGGTGTCCTCGCCGGAGGAGATCGTCAGCGGTGCGGCAAGGGTGCGCGAAGCCGGCTATGCGACGGCCGAAGGCTTCACCTTCCCCGGCTTCAACGCCATCGCCGCGGCGGTCGAAAGCGTCAGCGAGCGGCAGCTCATCGGCTTCAGCCTGTCCTATCCGCAGGAATTGCTGGCACGGCGGGACACCACGGAAATCGTGCAGGCGATGCTCGCCACGGCCCACGACATCGGCCTGCGCACCGCGGACCCCTATTGGGTGACGCGCAGGCCTTCGACGACCGGCGCCATCGACCGTGGCGCCGCCATAGGCGCCGTCGCCGGACCGGCGACGGCAAAGGTCAGTTAGCGACCCGCTGGCCGGGCATCCACGACAAGGGCGATCACAGATGGGAGAAACGGCAATGAACGAACGGAGCAAGCAGGCGATTTCGAGAAGAGGCTTCCTTGGCGGTGCGGCCGCCGTCGGCGCGGGCGCGCTGGCTATGCCGATGATCTCGAGGAACGCATGGGCGCAGGCCAATGAGCTCAACGTGCTCTTTCCCGGCGGGACCTGGCAGGAATATTTCCAGAGCGCGCTGGCCGACCCCTTCACCGCGGAGCATGGGACCAGCTTCGTCTTCAATACCGGCCTCGGCTTCGAGCCGCTGGTGATCGCACAGCGCCGGCGCCCGCAATGGGACATCATCCACCAGAACCAGAACACGTCGAGCCAGCTCGGCGCGCTCGATGCGGTGCTGGAGTGGACGGAGGACGAGCTGCCGCATCTGAAGGACATCCATCCTTCGTTCCGCTATCCCTATCTGGCCGGCAAGGTGCATACGCCCTACGGACTGGCCGTCAACACCAAGGAGATCCCGAACGGCGCGACGCGCTGGGAGGACATGTGGAACCCGGAATTCAAGGGCAAGGTCGGGTTCCCCGCCTGGGAGTGGATGGGCCAGGAGGTCTTCCACGCCATCAACCAGCTCCAGGGCGGAACGCCCGACAATGTCGATCCCGGCGTCGAGAAGCTGAAGGCGCTCTTCGCCGACGGCGGCGCCATGATCGTCAACAATGTCGAGCACGCCAACCAGCTTCTGACCGCCGGCGAGGTGTGGATCATGCCCTATTTCGGCGCCCGCACGGTGCAGGCGGCGGAGGCCGGCGCGCCGGTCGAGTTCGTGATCCCCGAGGAGGGCGGCCTCAGCTTCATCTGGAACACGTCGGTGATCGCCAACCGGCCCGATCAGAGCCGCGAGCTCGCCTTCCAGTTCGTCGACTCCACGCTGACGGCCGAGCGGCAGCTCGAATTCTCGAAGCTGACCGACTATCCGCCGACCAATATGGAGCTGATGAAGAACCTGCCGCCCGAGCTGGCGCATCTGGAGCTCAGCGACGAGGAAGTCGATGCGCTCGGCCGCATCCAGCGTGAATTCGACTACATGGCGATGTTCGCCTATCGCGACCAGATCCGCGACCGCTGGAACCAGGAAGTCCTCGGCAGCTAGGCGCTGAAGGGGAAAGGGGATCCGGCCTGCCGGATCCCCTGCAAGACGCATTTCGCACGAAAACGCGGCTGACGGTCCCGAGCCGGGTCGCCCGGAAGAAGGCTCGTCGCCGCCGCGCGGCCCGACGGGTGGAAGGAAGCACGGTGATGTCCCAGGAAAACGTCCTTCAGCTCAAGGGCATCGTGAAGCGCTACGGCCAGACACTGGCCGTCGGCCCGGTCGACATATCGGTGCGCAAGGGCGAGCTCCTGACCCTGCTGGGACCGTCCGGCTGCGGCAAGACGACGACGCTCCACATCGTCGCCGGCCTGATCGAGCCGACCGAGGGCACCGTCATCATGGACGGGCGCGACGTGACGAGGCTGGAGCCGCCGCAACGCGACATGGGCCTGGTCTTCCAGAACTATGCGCTGTTCCCGCACAAGACCATCTACGAAAACGTCGCCTTCGGCCTGCGCATGCGCCGCGTCGCGCGCGACGAGATCCGGCGGCGGGTCGGGGAGGTGCTCGACGTGGTCGGGTTGCCGGGCGTCGAGCAGCGCTATCCGCACGAGCTCAGCGGCGGCCAGAGGCAGCGCGTCGCAGTGGCGCGCGCCGTGGTCATCGAGCCAGGCATCCTGCTTCTCGACGAGCCGCTCTCCAATCTCGATGCGGTGCTGCGCAAGCGCATGCGGCTCGAGCTGCGCGACATCCAGCAGCGGCTCGGCATCACCACCATCTTCGTCACCCACGACCAGGACGAGGCGTTCGAGATGTCGGACCGCGTCATCCTCCTCAACAAGGGGCTGATCGAGCAGGTCGGCACGCCGGAGGAGATGTACGACCGGCCGGAGACCAGGTTCGCCGCCGAGTTCATCGGCGAGGCCAACCTGATCGGCGGCAAGGTCGGGTCGGTCGGCGCGTCGGACATGGAGATCGTCATCGGCGGCAAGAGCTTCCCGGCGCCGCAGGTGCGCCGGAAGCTTGCGGCCGGAGACGAGGTCGAGGTGATGGTCCGGCCCGAGCGGCTGGAGATCGCCAAGTCGGCGCCGGCGGCAGGCAGCGCGCTTGAGGGGCGCATCGTCAAGCGCGTCTTCTCCGGCGATATGATCGCGCTTTCGGTGGAGACCGACGACGGGATCGAGCTCACCGCCCGCAAGCCGAGCTCGGCGCGCTATCGCGACATCGACCAGGGCGACCAGGTCTGGATCGTGCCCGAGGATTGCTGGGTCGTCTCCGGCGGCGCGGACCGGGGGGCATCGCAATGACCGCCGGCGACCGCGTCTTCCCGACCGTCCTGCTGTCGCCGATCACGCTGATCTACCTGCTCTTCCTGCTCGCGCCGATCAGCTTCTTCCTGGCGATGAGCGTGTTCCGCTACGACGCCTTCGAGCTCTATATCCCGACCGTGACGTCGGAAAACTTCGTGCGGCTGGTCTCCGATGGCTATTACCGGGAGATCATCTACCGCACCCTGAAGATCGCCTTCCTGACATCGCTGTTCAGCCTGCTGCTGGGCTTTCCGCTCGCCTATTTCCTGGCGCGCACGCGCTCGGCCTGGCGCGGCATATTGATGTTCATGGTCATCGCGCCGCTGATGAGCGGGGTGATCGTGCGGACCTATGGCTGGATCGTGCTGCTCGGCAGCAACGGCGCCATCAACAAGATGCTGCTGTCGCTGGGCGCGATCGACCAGCCGCTGCGCATCCTCAACACCGAAACCGCGGTGCTGATCGCGCTCGTCCACATCCTGATGCCCTACATGGTGTTCCCGCTCTTCTCCTCGCTGGCCGGCCAGGACCCCGATGTCGAGCGGGCCGCAGGAACGCTCGGCGCGGGCAAGGTGCGCACCTTCTTCGAGGTGACGCTCCCGCTCAGCCGGACCGGCATCCTGATGGGCTCCGCGCTGGTGTTCACGCTCGCCGCCGGCTCGGTGGTGACGCCGGCCCTGCTCGGCGGCAAGGACGTGCAGATGCTCGGCCAGCAGATCTACGACCTGGTGCTGTCGACGCTGAACTGGCCGCTCGCCTCGGCCGCCGCCTTCATCCTGGTGGCCTGCCAGTTCCTGATCATCGCCCTCTATTTCCGCGGCGGCAGCCGCAGCGCAGTCTAGGAGGGCAGGCCGATGACGAATACGCAAGCGCTCACCACCACGGCCGCGGCCCCGGCGCGGAGCTGGCGCCGCAGCCATACGCGACGCCTGGTGCTCGGGCTCGTGGTGACGGTGACCTACATATTCCTGCTGACGCCGATCCTGATCATCATCTTTTCCTCGTTCAATCCGACGCGCGCTAACACCTTTCCGCCGGAAGGGTTCTCGCTGCGCTGGTATCACGAGTTCTTCGCCGACCAGTCCTTCATGGCGGCGTTCCGGTTCAGCGCCTATCTCGGCGGCATCGCGGCGACGCTGTCGACGATCGTCGGCTTCCTGACCGCCTACGGCATCCTGCGCTTCCTGCATCGCTGGCGCGGGGCGGGACAATCGCTCGCCATGCTGCCGATCATGATCCCGCATATCCTGATCTCGATCTCGCTGCTGATCATGCTGACCGTGGTGCCGATCCCCGAGCTCGGCGGCCTGATCATCGGCCATGTCATGATCTGCCTGCCCTTCACGGTGGCCGGCATCCTGGCGAGCCTCGACGGCGTCGACCGGCAGCTCGAGCTCGCGGCCTGGACGCTCGGCGCCTCGCGGCTCAGGATCCTGTGGGAGATCGTCATCCCGCTGGTCGCGCCGGGGCTGATCTCGGCCTTCATCTTCGCCTTCATCATCTCCTTCGGCGACGTCTATATCGCGCTCTTCCTGTCGGGACCCGGCATGACGACGCTGCCGATCGAGATCTTCTCCTACATGCAGTGGGAGAGCACGCCGGTGATCGCGGCGATCACCACCATCCAGGTCATCATGATCATGGTGCTCGGTCTCATCATCGAGAGGCTGTTCGGCCTGCGCCGCATCATGAGGATCTGACGGGCCACGTGGCAATCGGGCCGCCGCAGGTCCGCGCATGCAGCAAGGAAGGAACGCAGGAATGAAGAAGATAGAGGTGGGTAGCGCGGTGTCGGAGGGGCCGGGGCTGGTCAAGGGCACGCTCGATATCGGCGCCTCCCCCGACGGTACGCCGGTCGAGATTCCCGTGATGATCCTGCGCGGCCGTGAGGACGGGCCGGTGCTGTGGCTGCATGGCTGCGTCCATGGCGACGAATATTGCGGCACCTATACGATCCATGCGCTGATGCGCTCGCTCGACGCCGCCGGGCTCAAGGGCACGGTCGTCGCGCTGCCGGTCCTCAACCTGACCGCGTTCCGGAAGAACCAGCGCATGAGCCCGTTCGAGGGCTTCGGCGGCGGCGACCTCAACCGCTGCTTCCCCGGCCGGCCGAACGGGTCGGTGACGGAGCAGATCGCCCATGCGATCTACAAGCCGCTCAAGGAGCATGCCGACTATCTGGTCGATTTCCACACCGCCTTCACCTCCGATACGCGCTGGGCGCTCTATTCGGACTATGGCGGCGAGGTCTCCGAGAAGGCGGAGAAGATGGCGCGCGCCTTCGGCTATTCGAGCACGCTGCCGGCCAAGTCCGACCTGCTCGGCGGCTCGGCCATGTCGTGTGCCGGCCGCGACGGCATTCCGGTGCTCATCGTCGAGACGGGCGGGATCGGCCCGGCCTTCACGAAAGAGGCTGTCGAGGACGCGGCCGAGCGGCTGCGCAACATGATGCGGGCGCTCGGCATGATCGAGGGCGAGGTCACCGACCACGGCCCGATCAACTATTTCTCGTCCTTCGACTGGGTGTGCTCGACCAAGGCAGGTCTCTACCGGCGCAGCGTCGCCTGCGGAGACACGATCACCGAGGGCCAGGTGATCGGCCGCTACTACGACGTGTTCGGCGAGCCGGCGGGCGAGGCGCATGCGCCGCAGGGCGGGATCGTGCTCGCGACCCATTCCGGCCCGGTCATGGCCCGCGGCGAGACGCTTATCCATATCGGCCTCGATCCGCGCCCGGTGTGAACCGGCGCGCGAGGCCCATGCAACGGAATCAGGAGGACAGGATGGACGACATCCAGATCGGCACCGCGAAGACGAACGGACCCGGCAAGGCCAATGGCTGGCTGAAGCTGGCCGACTATCCCGACGGCTCGCCCATGCGCACCCCGGTCGCGATCGTGACCGGGACGCGTCCGGGCCCGACCGTGTGGATGCATGCCTGCGTGCACGGCAACGAATATTGCGGCACGATGATCATCCACGAGATGCTGCGCTCGCTCGACGGCCAGGACATGGCCGGACGGGTGGTCGCGCTGCCGGCGCTCAACATCAGCGCCTTCAACAAGAACCAGCGCATGAGCCCGTTCGAGGGCTACAATGGCGGCGACATGAACCGCTGCTTCCCGGGGGCCGAAAAGGGCTCGCTGACGCAGCAGATGGCGTTCCGGGTCTTCACGGAGCTGAAGCGGCATGCCGACTATCTGGTCGATTTCCACACCGCGCATACGCCCGATGTGAGCTGGGCGCTCTATGCCGCATTCGGCGACGTGGCGGCGAAGGGCGAGAAGATGGCGCGCGCCTGGGGCTATCGCGACACGCTGGCCGCGCCCGAAGGGATGCTCGTCGGATCGGCGATGATGACGGCCGCCGCGGCCGGCATCCCGGCCTTCATCGTGGAGGCGGGCGGCAAGTTCCAGGCCTTCACCGGCGAGGTGGTCGCCGACGGCGCGGAGCGCCTGCGCAACGTGCTGCGCGCTCTCGAAATCCTGCCGGGGGAGGTCGTCGATCACGGTCCGATCGCCAATTTCAGCGATTTCGCCTGGGTCCATGCGCCGCGCGGCGGGCTGTTCCAGCCGAGCGTGCGCTGCGGCGAGCCGATCGGGCAAGGCCAGGTCATCGGCCATTTCTTCGACCTTTACGGCGAGCCGTCGGGCGTTGCCGAGAGCCCGCATAAGGGAACCGTGCTCGCAATCCACCCCGGCCCGATCATGACCAATGGCGAGACGCTCATCCATATCGGCCTGAATCCCAGAACCGGATCCTGAAAGCCGGACGGCTTGAGCGACCGGGACCTTCGGTCCGATCTCACCCCTATTTGTGCCGCGCGAGGCGAAATCGCCTCGCTGCATAACGCTCCAGGAGAGACTTCAATGACGACTACATTCGCAATCGGCGGCGGGATGCTGATCGACGGAACGGGAGCCGACCCGGTCGACAATGCCGTGATCGTCGTCGAAAACGGCCGCATCTCGGCCGCCGGCAAGGCGGGCAGCATATCGGTGCCGCGCGGCGCCGAACTCGTCGAGGCCGACGGCGCGACGGTGATGCCGGGCCTCTTCGACGTCCATGTCCACATCTCGCTCAGCGCGCCTTCCAGCCTGCTGCAGGAGGTGACGGCGCGCTCGGTCGGCGAGGCTGCCTTCGAGGTCTCCAACAACCTTGCCGATACCGTCGCCGGCGGCGTGACGACGATCCGCACCGTCAGCGACCTCGCCCATCTCGACATCTCGGCCCGCGACGCGATCACCAAGGGCAAGCTGAACGGCCCGCGCATCCATCCCTGCGGCCACGGGCTGACGACGACCGGCGGCCATGGCGACATCATGCCGTGCTGGCTCAGCCAGTCGCATGGCGACATCGCCGAGATCGTCGACGGGCCGGACGAGATCCGCAAGGGCATCCGCCGCCAGGCCAAGGCCGGCGCGACCTGGATCAAGCTGTTCCAGACCGGCGGCGTGGTCGACCCGCATGGCCGGCTCGACGCGGAGGAGTTCCTGCCGTCGGAGTTCGAAGCGGCGGTGGAGGCGGCCAACCTGCTCGGCCTGCCGATCTGCGTCCATGCCCACAACAAGCCGGCCATACTGCGCTCGATCAAGGCCGGGTGCCGCTCGATCGAGCACGGCATGCATTTCGACGAGGAATGCGCCGCCGCCGCTGCTGAGCACGGCACGTGGCTGGTCCCGACGCTGACGGTCATGGACCGCATCCTCGTCCAGGGCGAGCAGGCGGGCATCCCGCCCTTCATCATCGAGAATGTGCGCCAGCGCACCGAGAAGCACCGCGAATACGTCAAATACGCCTATGATCTCGGCGCCAATATCGCGGCCGGGACCGATGCCGGTTCGCTGCTGACGCCGCACGGTTCCGGCGGACGCGAGATCGTGCAGTTCGTCAAATGCGGGCTGACGCCGATGCAGGCGATCGAGGTCGGCACGCGCAACACGGCGAAGCTGCTGCACGCGGAGAACGATATCGGCTCGGTCGAGGAGGGCAGGCTCGCCGACCTCATCGTGGTCGAAGGCAATGTCGCCGACGACATCCGCCGGCTCGAGGTCGCTGGCAACATGCGCAAGGTGATGGTCGGCGGTCGAAACGTCGCCGCGGCCGGACGCCAGATCCTGCACTGAGAAAAAAGCGGCCTTCCCCCTTCGCCCTGAGAAGGAGGAAGGCCGTTCCGCCATGCTCCCGGACCCTTTCAGGTCTAGTGGTGCATGGCCGGAGGAGAAGCGGCTTCCCTGAAGTCCGGCCACATCTGGCGGGCGGCGATGATCACCTCCAGGCGATTGCGCACATTGAGCTTGCGCATCAGCAGGGTCATGTAGTGCTTGACCGTCTTCTCGCTGATCCGAAGCTGCTGCGCGATCTCCCTGTTGGTTCGTCCGCATTGCAGCAGCCGCACGATCTGGTCCTCGCGCACGCTGAACTTCATCGTGTCGGCGGCGGCGCTTCGCATCGCCGCCTGGCGTAGCGAGACGATGACCCTGGTGGCGAAGCTCGGCGACACGAAGATCTCGCCCGACAGGACGCTGCCGATCGCGGCAATGAGCTCGTCGGGGGTGCTGTTCTTGAGCACGTAGCCCCGGGCTCCGTCCTCTATGAAGCGCACCGCCGCCTCGACGTCGCTGCCGCCGGCGGTGAAGACGATGACGGCTGGAGCCCGGGGAAGCGCGTTGACCTGGCGCAGCGCCTCGTGGATGTCGCCGGCAGTGCCGGGATCGACGAGGATCACGTCCGGCCTTGCCCTCCGGGCCGTCTCGACCATCGCCGCCGCATTGCGGCCCACGGCGACGATCTCGAAGCCGCTTCCTGCCGCGAAGACCAGCTTCAGGCCCTCGATCAGGATGGGCTGGTCGTCGATCAATGCGATCCTGATCACGCTTGCTCGGCCGCCGTCAGGCGGCCTGGCTGCATGGTTCTGCATCGTTCCCCACCATTGGATTTTTCGTGATGCGGCGAAGCATCGGTTAGGTGACTTCGAACCGTAGTAAATGCCCGCGGACTTCGAGATCGGCATTGAGATTCGTCATTCTTCCACCTTGAATCCGAAGCTCATCCGGCGCGCCGGCGCCGTTCGGCCGCCGCACCCTTGTCCGGTCCGCCTCCATGGTGCATAACCGGATCGGAGGACAAGCCGGTAAGAGGCTGATTTATCAGCAATTCCGGCAGGTTGCGTCGGAGGATTCCCGCGTGAGTACCCGCGCCAATCTGGGCGTCTATGACTATGTGATCGTCGGCGCCGGCTCGGCGGGCTGCGTGCTCGCCAACCGGCTCAGCGCCGATCCGCAGAAGCGCGTGCTGCTGCTGGAGGCGGGCGGGTCGGACAACTACCACTGGATCCACATTCCCGTCGGCTATCTCTATTGCATGGGCAATCCGCGCACCGACTGGGGCTTTTCCACGGTTGCGGAGGAGGGGCTGAACGGCCGCTCGCTCGGCTATCCGCGCGGCAAGGTGCTGGGCGGCTGCTCGTCGATCAACGGAATGATCTACATGCGCGGCCAGGCCGCCGACTACGACCGCTGGCGCCAGCTCGGCAATCCCGGCTGGGGCTGGGACGACGTGCTGCCGCTTTTCGTGAAATCGGAGAACCATCACGGCAGGGGCGGGCCCTATCACGGGCAGGATGGCGAGCTGCGCGTCGAGCAGCAGCGCCTGTCCTGGCCGATCCTCGACGCGGTGCGCGAGGCGGCCGAGGAGCTCGGGGTGCCCCGGATCGACGACTTCAACACCGGCGACAATTTCGGCTCGTCCTATTTCGAGGTAAACCAGAAGCGCGGCCTGCGCTTCAACGCGGTGCGCGCCTTCCTCAAGCCGGTGCGGTACCGGAAGAACCTGACCGTGCTGACCTTCGCGCAGGCCGAGCGCGTCACGTTCGACGGCCGGCGCGCCGCCGGGCTCGACCTGCGCCTGAAGGGCGAGGCGGCCCATGTCGACGTCTCCGGCGAGCTGATCCTTTCGGCCGGCGCGATCGGCACGCCGCAGCTTCTCCAATTGTCGGGCGTGGGGCCGGGCACGCTGCTGCAGGAGCACGGCATCGCGGTGCGGCACGAGCTGCCCGGTGTCGGCGAGAACCTGCAGGACCATCTGCAGATCCGCACCGCCTTCAAGGTCTCGGGCGTCTCGACGCTCAACGAGCGCCAGGCGAAGCTGTGGGGCAAGGCGCTGATCGCCTTCGAATATGCGCTGCGCCAGTCCGGCCCGATGGCGATGGCGCCGAGCCAGCTCGGCATCTTCATGCGTTCCGACGAGCGCTACGAGACGCCCAATATCGAGTTCCACGTCCAGCCGCTGTCGCTGGAGCGCTTCGGCGAGCCGCTTCACACCTTTCCGGCCGTCACGGTGTCGGTCTGCAACCTGCGTCCCGAATCGCGCGGCCAGGTGCGCATCGCCTCGCCGGACTTTTCCGCCCATCCGCGGATCGCGCCGAACTATCTCTCCGCGCCGGCCGACCGCGAGGTCGCGGCTTCCTCGATCACCATCGCGCGGCGGCTGATGCACACCAGACGCATGCAGGCCTTCCGTCCGGAAGAGTTCAAGCCGGGCACGCATATCCAGGACCCGGAAGATCTGGCGCGCGCTGCCGGCGACATCGCAACGACGATCTTCCATCCCGTCGGGACGGCGAAGATGGGCAGGGACGAGATGGCGGTAGTCGATCCTGAGCTGCGCGTCCACGGGATCGAAGGGCTGCGCATCGCCGACTGCTCGATCATGCCGACCATCGTCTCCGGCAACACCCATGCGCCGGCGGTGATGATCGCCGAAAAGGCTGCGCAGATGATTGGTGAGGCTAAGATTCGCGCCGCAGCGTGAGCTCGCCGAACAGGCGATAGCTGACGGCACGCGGCCGCGCGGCTTCGTCAGGCGAGGCGGGGACGAAGGAGGATTTGCCGCCTTCGAGCTCGGCCGGCAGCGCCATCACGCGCACGAAGACGTTCTCGCCGTCGCTGACGTTCTCGCCGACCACCCAGTCCCGGCCGGTCTCGAACCAGGCGCGCCCGGCCTCGATGCGCTCCACCTCGTCGCCGATCGAAGCAAGGATGCGGCCGGTGACGAGACGACGGATGCCGGGGCCGCGATGGCCGTGCTTCGGCGTCCGTGCGCCGGGAGGCGAGGCGACGCGGTCGGCGCGCAGGATCGAGGGGCCGTCGAAATCGAGCTCGATCGGGCGGGAAAGGACGGGCTCGATCCCGTCCCGGCCGGCGATATCGCGCTCCGTGCCGCCGAGCTCAAACAGCCAGCCCCTGCCCGAGAGGGTAAACGGACGGTCGAGGAGTTTGCCTTCGTCTTGTC
Source organism: uncultured Chelativorans sp. (assembly GCA_964475605.1). Taxonomy (GTDB): domain Bacteria; phylum Pseudomonadota; class Alphaproteobacteria; order Rhizobiales; family Rhizobiaceae; genus CAYYZC01. The sequence goes on along the minus strand of CAYYZC010000001.1, from coordinate 2,793 downwards.
GAAGCGTTTTGGTGCTGCCATCGAGGGTGATCTCGACCGGTCCGACGGGAGCATAGACGAAGCGCGGCAGCGCATCTTCCAGGCGCAGCGGCCTGCCGCCGGAATCGAAATCGCTGACGGTCAGGCGCATGCCGGTGCCGCTCATTCGCCGAGGCTCCGCCTGATCAGGCTGGCGCCGATCGGCGCGTCGGGATCGATGAAGCCGTCGAGGATGTCGAAATGCCCGTATTGCGGCAGCACATGCACCTCCGGCCTCAACCCGCTGCGGTGGAGATGGTGCGCGTAGCGGTAGGTCTGGTCGATCCACTGCCAGGGCTCCAGCCCGCCGGCGAAGAGCGAGACGGGGCAGTTCACGCGCACCGGGCGCTGCTCGACATTGCGCCTCGCGACGATCTCGGACGTCAGCCGGAGCTGGCGGTCGACCGTCGTCTTCATCGCCGGCTCGGGGTCGAAGATGCCGCTCACCGGCACGGCGCCGACGATGAAGGCGGGATCGATGTCCTGCGCCTGCCAGTCATGCGCCAGCGCCTCGGCGGCCAGATGAGCGCCGGCCGAATGGCCCGACAGGCTGATCCTCATCGGGTCGCCGCCGAAATCGGCGATGTTGCGATGCAGCCATTCGATGCCGGCGAGCGCCGATCCGGCCACGCCGTCCAGCGTCGATTCAGGACACAGCTCGTAATTCATGATCACGGTGGTGATGCCGCGCTCGACCAGCATCGGCGCGATGAAGGCGAAATTGCTCTTGTCCTGCGCCCGCCAGTAGCCGCCATGGAGAAAGACGTGGACCGGGCGCGGTCCGCTGTCCGCGGCGGGGAAGATGTCGAGCCGGTGCAGCTTGTGGTCGCCGAAGGCGACGTCGAGATGCTGGTCGAGCTCGGCCAGGGCGCGCCTGTTCAGCGGCTCGCGATGTTCCCGCGATTTGGCGAAATCCGGGAATGCATGTTGCGGATTGTATTGGAACTCATGCTCTTCCTGGCTCAGATTGGTCCACAGTCTCAAGGACGTCGTCACTGCCTCGCCTCGCCTCTGCCGTCTGAAAAATTTGCGGCACAATAGAACGATGCAGGATAAAATTGGAAGCCACCCCTTGCTCTGCGATCTAAAAATGGTTCACATATCATCCGTGATTGATCCTCTTTTGGATCGCGTTCGACCTCATATCCCTGGCGAGTGACAGAAGGCAGCCTCAATGCGGATCAAGTCCGTCCAGTTCGTCGCGTTGAGCGTTCCGCTGGGATCGGGCAAGGCCTACGGGATGTCGAAGTCGCTGGCGACGGGACGGCAGTCGACGCTGGTCCGCCTGACGCTCGAGGACGGCACGGTCGGCTATGGCGAGGCCTGGGGAATGCCGGCGGTGAACAAGGCGTTCGAACCGCTGCTTTCGGGCTATGTCGTCGGCACGGACGTGTTCGAGATCGAGCACTGCTTCACGCGCATCCTCGCCCGCCACTATCATTTCGGCCATCAGGGCGGCTTCATGTGGGCGATCGGCGGCATCGACATCGCCGCCAAGGATGCGATGGGCAAGCTGACCGGCCTGCCGGTCGCCCAGCTTCTGGGCGGGCGCCGCGTCTCGCGCATCCCGGCCTATATGTCTGGCGGCTATCTCACCGAGACGCCGCAGGCCGACTACCGTCCGCAGATCGAGAAGATGGCCGAGGGCGGCTATCGCGCCGTCAAGATCAAGGTCGGGCTCGATCCGGCGAGCGACGAGGAGCGCGTGGCGATCGCCCGCGAGCTGCTCGGCGACGATGTCGAGATCCTGGTCGACATCAACTCCAACTACACGCTCGACGTGGCGCTGGAGACGATGGCGCGCATCGAGCGCTATCGCATCGGCTGGCTCGAGGAGCCGCTGGCGCCGCAGGATTTCGACGGCTATGCGGCGCTGCGCCGGCGCGCCGCCATGCCGATCGCCGCCGGCGAGGCGCTCTACACGGTGTTCGACTTCAATCGCCTCGTCCAGGCCGGCGGGGCCGACATATTGCAGCCGGACCTGTCGCTGTGCGGCGGCTTCTGGCAGGGACGCAAGATTGCCGAGCTGGCGCTCGCCAACCATCTGCGGGTCTCGCCCCATGTCTGGGGCGGCGCGGTGGGGCTTGCCGCGGGGCTCCATTTCATCGCATCGCTGCCGGCGCATCCGCATTCCGACAACATTCCGAAGCCGGTGCTGCTCGAATACGATCTCGGCGCCAACCCGCTGCGCACGGAGCTCCTGAAGTCGCCGATCAAAGTGCGGGACGGCTTCGCCGAGCTGCCTGAAGGTCCGGGGCTGGGCATCGAGATCGACGAGGAGGCTGTGGCGCGCTATGCCGGCTGAAGCGTTCCGCGAGGAGCCGCGGCCGGTGCTGTCGGTGCGCGATCTGCGGACCCATTTCTTCACCGGGGCGGGGGTGGTGAAGGCCGTCAACGGCGTCGACCTCTCGGTCGACGAGGGCGAGACGCTGGCCGTGGTCGGCGAATCCGGCTCCGGCAAGTCGGTGACGGGCCTCACCGTCATGCGGCTGCTTGCCCGCACGACGGCGAAAGTGGTCGGCGGCACGGTGCATTTCCGCGACCGCGAGGGGCGCGACCGCGACCTGCTGGCCCTGTCGGAATCCGACATGCAGCGCGTTCGCGGCCATGACATCGCGATGATCTTCCAGGATCCGATGTCGAGCCTGAACCCGGTCTTCACCATCGGCGACCAGATCGCCGAGCCGATCCGCATCCATCTCGGCCTCGACAAGAAAAAGGCGCGTGCCCAGGCGCTCGACCTCCTGCGCCAGGTCGGCATCTCGGACCCGGAAT